>JAICRZ010000117.1 GCA_025937135.1 Thermoleophilaceae bacterium | reverse complement strand
GAGGATCTCCTGCACGTAGATCGACGAGAAGAAGAACATCGCGAACATGCCCGAGATCACGAGCAGCATCACTCCGTTGGCGCTGGCGAGCGTGCGGATCCGGAAGACGCCCAGCCGCACGAGCGGGTGAGCCGAGCGGCTCTCGATGGCCACGAAGGCGACCAGCAGCGCAATCGCCAGCGCGGCGAGTCCGAGCGTCCGGGCGGAGCCCCAGCCGAACTCCTGCGCCTTCACGAGCGCGTAGACGAGCACGACGAGCCCGCCGGTGACCGAGACTGCACCGGCGACGTCCGCGCCGCCGGGGCGCTGCTCGGCACGCGACTCGGGCACGAAGCGCAGTGAGGCCACGAACGTCGCGATGCCGATCGGGATGTTGACGAAGAAGATCCACTCCCACGAGAGCGTCTCGGTGAGCACGCCGCCCAGCAGCAGGCCCACCGCGCTTCCGCTGATCGCGATCGCCCCCCACGCGCCGAGCGCCTTCCGGCGCGGTGCGCCCTCGGCGAAGCTCGTGGTGATGATCGACAGGGCGGCGGGCGAGACCAGCGCGGCGCCCAGGCCCTGGAGCGCGCGAGCGGCGATCAGCCACTCCGACGAGGTCGCGAAGCCGTTCAGCAGCGAGGCGAAGGTGAACACCGCCAGGCCGGCCAGGAACAGGCGCTTGCGCCCGATCAGGTCGCCGGCGCGGCCGCCGAGGAGCAGGAAGCCGCCGAAGACGAGCGTGTAGCCGTTGATGACCCACTGGAGGTCGGCGGCCGAGAAGTGGAGGTCACGCTGGATCGACGGGAGCGCGACGTTCACGATCGTCGCGTCGAGCACGACCATGAACTGCGCGAAGCAGACGAGTACGAGGACGAGCCAGGGATTCGTCTCTCTCGGGTCGAGACGGGACATGCGGAGGGTCCTTTCGAAGCGGAGCGGGTGATCCGGTTATCGGATCGAACGTAACATAACTGGAGCGCCCGCTCCGCTTACGTGACCTACGTCACAGGGGTCCAGCCGCCGGAGAGCTGCTCGCCGAGGCGCAGGTCGAAGCGCTCCAGCAGCTCCGGGACCGATTCGGGCCGCATCTGGAGCCCGTAGCGCTCGTTGAGCTCCGCGAGCGCCTCCTCACCGGCGGCCAGGACGCCGCCCATGTCCGAGAGCTCGTGGAAGAAGCGCTCGAAGCCGGCCGGCGAGATGATCTCGAGGATCCGGCAGGGCTCGTCGCCGGCGTTCCAGAACGTGTGCCACTGGTTGCGCGGCTTGTGGACGAGATCGCCGGGCCCCGCCTCGACGACGTCGTCGCCCAGCAGCGCGCCCATACGGCCCTCGAGCACGTAGCTGTACTCGTCCTCGCGGGTGTGCAGGTGCAGCGGCGCGGCGAGCGCGCGAGCGGACATCGGGTGCTCGACGAGCGAGAAGCGCTCACCCGCCTCGAACCCATCGATCATGAAACGGGCACCGATGCTCCCGAGGAAGCCTTCCTTCGCGTCATGCGGACCGACGATCTTCGGACCTGTTGCTGTCGCCTCCATCCTTCCCTCTCCCTTTCGTTGGACAGTAGTGTCGCGCGAAAACGTAACCGCAGCCGTTGTGTATGTCAATATGTTCATGCGACAGATATGTCTGATCAAACTCGCCCATACCGCATGAAGCGACGAGCGGAGCTCGAGGAGCAGACGCGCAGGCGCATCACGGAGAGCACCGTCGCGCTGCATCAGGAGCTGGGGCCGGCCCGGACCTCGATCAGCGCGGTCGCCGAGCGCGCCGGCGTGCGGCGGTCGACGGTCTACCGCCACTTCCCGGACGACGAGTCGCTGTTCGCGGCCTGCTCCTCTCACTTCCGGGCGACGAACCCGCCGCCGGACCCGGGCGCGTGGGCCGCGATCGAGGATCCCGAAGAGCGCACCGCGACGGCGCTGCGCGAGCTATACGCGTTCTATGGCCGCACGGAGGAGATGTACACGAGCCTGCTGCGTGACGAGCCGCTGGTCCCGGTCGTGCAGCGGCTGCTACAGGGCTTCTACGGCTACCTGCGCGCCGTGGAGGACGGCCTGATGGCCGGGCGCGGGCTGCGCGGCCGCGCGGCGCGCCGCACCCGCGCGGCGATCGGCCACGCGCTGGCGTTCCCGACCTGGCGCTCGCTCGCGCGTGATCAGGGCCTTGACGACGCGGACGCCGTGGCGCTGATGTGCGGCCTCGTGAACCGCGCGAAGGAGATCTAGACGGCGGCCGGCGTACCGGAGAGCCCGGCCAGCTCGGCCACGCGCTCGCGGTGCTCACTAGCCGTGCCGAACAGGTGGCCGTCGGCCTTGGCGCGCTTGAGGAAGAAGTGGAGGTCGTGCTCCCAGGTGAAGCCGATCCCGCCGTGGACCTGGAGCGACGACGCCGTCACGCGCCAGCCGGTGTCCGACGCGTAGGCCTTGGCCATCGCCGAGGCGAGCGGAAGCGTCTCGGGCTCGTGGTCGGCGGCCCAGCCGGCGTACAGCACGGCCGAGCGCGCGCTCTCGACCTCGAGCAGCATCTGCGCGCAGCGGTGCGAGACCGCCTGGTAGGCGCCGATCGGGCGGCCGAACTGCTGGCGGTCCTTCGCGTACTCCACCGCCATCTCCATCGCCCGCTGCGAGACACCGACCAGCTCCGCGGCGATCGCCACTGCGATCGGACCGATCGTCGGGCCGGCGTCGCCGTCGAGCGCCTCGCCGCCGTTCGAGACGCGTACGCGCGAGAAGCGGCGCGTGGAGTCGATCGTGTCCACGGGCTCGATCTCCGCGTCGGAGGCATCGACGATGCTCGCGCTGGATCCCTCGACCGCCACGATGAACGAGGCGCTGTCGGCGTCCGCGACCAGCTCGGCCACGCCGTCCTTCACGTACGCCACCGTTCCGCGCGACTCGCCCGATGCGATGCCCGGCAGCCGCGCGCTCTTCTGCTCGTCCGACCCGGCGTGCTGGATCACGAGGCCGGCGGCGGCGTTCGAGAGGAAGGGCGACGGGGCGAGCGCGTAGCCGAGCTCCTCGCAGAGGATCGCCAGCTCGAGCACGCCCAGCTCCTGGCCGCCGTGCTCCTCGCCGATGAAGATGCCCGGCCAGCCGAGCTCGCACATCTCGCCCCAGATGCCGTCGTCGTACTCGCCGGCCTCGGCGAGCTGGCGCAGCTTCTCGGCCTTGAAGCGCGCCATCAGGAAGTCGCGCGCGGTGGACTTGATCGCCTGCTGGTCGTCGGTGTAGTCGAAGTTCATCGCATCCTCGGCAGGCCGAGGACGCGCTCGGCGACGATGTTGCGCAGGATCTCGGTGGTGCCGCCCTCGATCGAGTTCGCGCGGGCGCGCAGGAACCGGTAGGTCCACTTGTCGTCCATGACCGGCGCGTCGGCGCCCATGATCTCCATGGCTAGCTCGGTCATGGCCTGGTTCGTGTCCGACCACTGCCACTTGACGAGCGAGCCCTCGGGGCCCGGGATGCCGGTCTTCATCTGCTGCGTCAGGCCGCGCGAGGCGGTCAGGCGCAGGCACTCGGCCTCGATCACGAGCTGCGCGATCTTCTGGCGGATGACCGGGTCCTCGTCCACCCCGCGCTCGCGCGCCAGCTCCATCAGCTCCCCGATCGCGATCTTGAGCTGGATCGCCGAGCCGAAGCCAAGGCCGGCGCGCTCGTGCATCAGCGTGGTGATCGCGACCATCCAGCCGTTGCCCACGCCGCCGATCACGTTCTCGTCCGGGATCCGAGCCTCCTCGATGAAGAGCTCGTTGAACTCGGCCTCGCCGGTGATCTGGCGCAGCGGCCGGACCTGCACCGCCTCCTGCTCCATGTCCATGATGAAGTAGGTCAGGCCCTTGTGCTTGGGCGCGTCGAAGTCGGTCCGCGCGACCAGCATGCAGTACTTCGCCTCGTGCGCGAAGGTGGTCCAGACCTTCTGGCCCGTAACGACCCACTCGCCGTTCGACTTCACGGCCTTCGTCTTGAGCGACGCCAGGTCGGAGCCCGACTCGGGCTCGGAGAAGCCCTGGCACCAGATCTCGTCGGCGGTGAGGATCGGCTCGAGGAAGCGCTCCTTCTGCTCCTCGCTGCCGTGCGCGATCACGACCGGGCCGCCCATCACGAGCCCGAGCACGTTCGCGGTCATCGGCGCACGGGCGCGGACCATCTCCTCGTTGAAGAGCGCCTGCTCGATCAGCGTCGCGCCGCGGCCGCCGTACTCCTTGGGCCACGAGAGCCCGGCGTAGCCGTTCTCGTGCAGCTTGTGCTGCCACTTGCGGCGGAACTCGAAGGCGTCGATGTCGCCGGTCGGCTCCTGACCCGGGTGGTTCTCGGCGAGCCACGCGCGCAGCTCGTCGCGGAACTCCTGCTCGTTCGGGCTGAGGGTCAGGTCCATCGGCGGACCGGGAGACTACACGTGCGCCGCGGGCTCCCCAACCTCTTCGAGGAACGCGGCTGCCACCTCGCGGTCGAACTGCGCGCCCGCGTACGACTGGATCTCGGCGCGCGCGACGTCCGCGGGCATCGCCGGGCGGTACGGCCGGTCCCGCGTCATCGCGTCGTGCGCGTCGCAGACCTGGATGACGCGCGCGCCGAGCGGGATCTTCTCGCCCGCGAGGCCGTCGGGGTAGCCGCCTCCGTCCCAGCGCTCGTGGCAGTGGCGCACGAGCGGGCGCACCTGCTCGAGGAACTCGACGGGCTGGAGGATCTGCTCGCCCACGAGCGGGTGGCGCTCGACCTGCATGCGCTCGGCGTCCGTCAGCGGGCCGGGCTTGTTGAGGATCGTCTCGGGCACGGCGATCTTGCCGATGTCGTGGAGCGCCGCGGCGTAGCGCAGCACGCGCAGCTCGTCGGCGGACATGCCGAGGCGGCGGCCGACGCGCTCGGCATTCACCACGATCGAGCGCGCATGCTCGGCCGTGTGCGCGTCCTTGGCCTCGAGCGCCGCCGCGAGCGCCTCGGCCGTGCCGAGGTAGGCGCGGTCGAGCTGCTCGAACAACGTGGCCGAGCGGAGCGCCGCGCCGAGCTGGTCGGCGACCGTCTCGAGCAGGCGAACGTCGGCCTCCTCGAATGCCTCGCTCTCCTTCTCCTGGACATCGAGCGCGCCCCAGAGCTCGGTGCCGCTCCAGATCGGAACGGCGACCTCCGACCCCGGCAGCCCGCGACGCGAGCCGCCGAGCACGGCCTGGCGCTCGACCAGGCAGCGCTGAACGACGTCGGTCGAGCCGACACCCGTCGAGTCGCCGCGCACCGCGCTCACCTCCGCGCGCCCGTCGTCGTGCTGGCGGATGACCGCGCAGAGCAGGTAGCCGAACGCGTTGTGCAGCTCGTCGACGGCGGCCTCCACGATGTCGTCGGGGCGCGTCATCTCGGCCAGGCGCGCGCCGAGCGCGTTGGCGAGCGCGAGCTGGCGCGTGCGCTTGCGCAGCGGCTCGTTCTCGCGGCGCGCCTCGCTCGGCCAGTCGCGCGTGGCGGCCGTGGCCTCCGGCGCGCGGTCGTCGTCGAGCGCGCGGCCGAGCATGAATCCCTCGGGCACCGTCGATGCGCGGATCGCCGCACCGCGAACCCCCTCCTGCTTGCCGTAGAGCAGGGCGCGATCGGCCTCGCGCACGACGTCGCTGGGCGCCGCGCCGTGGGTCCACTGGGCAACACCGGCCGTCGCGGGCGACCCGGCGCCCGGGCCGAGCACCTCGACCAGAGCCGCACCCACGCGCTCGATCGCGCGCTCGCCGATCTCGGCGGCGCGCTCCTCGTGCGCGTCCACGGCCACGATCGCGAACTCGTCGCCGCCGTAGCGCGCCACGAAGTCGTACGGGCGCACCGCCTCGCGCAGCGCGCGGCCGACTCGGCGCAGCACCTCGTCGCCGACGAGATGGCCCTGGCGCTCGTTCACCTGCTTGAAGTGGTCGAGGTCCACGAGCACGACCGCGAGGCGCCTGCCGGTGCGGCGCGAGCGCTGCATCTCGCGGCGCAGCGTCTCGTGGAGCGCGGCGTGGTTGAGGCAGCCGGTGAGTCCGTCCGTGCGCGCCGCCTCGGCCAGGCCCGCCTGCACGCTCGCGTTGCGGCACGCGACGGCCGCGAGCTCCGCGAAGCTCGCGAGCAACGCGAGGTCGTCGTCGCCCGCAGCGTGATCACCCAGGAAGCCGACCCACAGGGCGCCGCGTCCTTCGCCGTCCCAGCGCATCGGTGCGGCAAGCGCGCTGCGCACGCCCGGCAGCGGCGAGTCCTTGGGCGGCTGGTCGTAGGAGTCGATCGCCACCGCCCGCCCGGCGGAGAGCGCCTCCGCAACCAGGCCGTGGCTGACCTCGATGCGCTCGCCGGCGGCGTCGTGCGCGGGGTGCGAGGCCTCGAGCACGAGCGCGTTGCCGGCGGTGCCGCGGTAGACCGCGACGGCGTCGGCGCCGAGGATCGCGGCCGCCTCCTGGCAGATGCGCGGCAGCACGCGCGCCAGGTCGAGGCTCTCGTTCAGCGCCTTTGCGGCACGCGCCAGCGCCGATTGCCGCGCGAGCTGGCGCGCGCCGCGCTCGCGCAGAGCGACCTGCTCGACGCTCGCCATCGCGGCGTTCGCGAAGGCGGCGGCCGCCTGGATCTCCTCGGCGCCGAAGCCGGCCTCGTCCTCGGTCGCGAGGAGGAGCACGTACGGGCGCGCGGGGACCAGCAGCAGCGACGCCGGGTGGGTGGGCGCGCCCAGCGCCACGGCCGCGCGCCGCGCCTGCTCGCCCTGAAGACGCACGGGCATCTCGGAGATCACGGCGTCGCCGATCGCAGGCACCGAGGCCAGCGCTGCCGCGGTCCGCGGCAGCGGCTCGGGGTCGCCGGCGGCCACGCGGAAGCTGCGGGCGTCGTCGTCCACGCGCACGAGCAGGGCCGATGCGGCGCCCGCGAAGGAACGGGCCTCCCTCACGAGGGCGTGCTCTACCGAGGCGGGCCCGTCAGCCGTGGTCGCGGCGGCGAGGAGCCGCGAGACTGCTCGGATCGCCTCGCCTGCGCTGGCTGATGGCGGTCGTCCGGTAATGATCTTCGTCCCCCCGATTGGTGCGGCGAGTCTACCCGGACGGGGGGACGCGGATCAGGCGGGACCGTGCGAGCAATTGACCGCGAAGTGGTCGACCAGCCAGCCGCTGCCGCCCTTCACCACGCCGATCGTGCCATGGCAGCGATCGGTCTTCGTCGTGTGCCGCGCGACCGACCTGAACTGGACCGTTGCCGAGTTGGCGGTCTGGCTCGCGACGGTCAGCTCTGGGAAGTCGATCGACTTCAGGGTGCTCTCGCCGGCCGCGAATCCCTGCTCGCTGCCGAGCTGGCGGTGGGCGTTGTCCGTGGCCATCAGCCACGCCGCGTGCGGGTCGTCGATCGAGGTCTTGTAGAAGCTCGCGACCACGCCCGTGGGCGTCGACTGGTCGGCGCCGCCGCTCGTGCTCGGGGCGGGCGCCGCGGGAGTGGCAGGCGTGCTCGCCGGGGCCTGGCTGCTCGGCTGCTGGGCCGCAGAGGACGAGTGCTGCTTGGTCTTGTGGCTCTTCGCTTTGTGCCCGCCGGCGCCGGCGGTCTTTTCGCTTCCGTTCCCGCCGCCCGTCGACAGCGCGACAGCGATGCCGCCGACGATCAGCAGGGCCGCGAGCGCCAGCGCGGCCGGGATCGCCCAGCGCCGCGCGGGCCGGTGCGAGTCCGCCCCGATCGCACCGGCCATCGCAGCGCGGCCGTTCCCATGCCCGTTCCCTGTGAAGGTGGTGATCGGCGCTGCGGGGCGCGCCCGCTCGCGCTCGGCCTGCTCGGCATACGCGCCCGACAGGTCGCGCACCAGCTCGCCGGCGCTCGCCTGGCGCTCCTCGGGGCGCTTGGCCAGCCCGCGCTCGAGCGCCGCCGCAGCGGCCTCGGGCGCGCCGGGGATCGTGTCGCGAAGATCGGGGGGCGGAGCGCTTGCCACGCGGCGTGCGATCTCGAGCGGCGACGACCCCTCGATCGCCTTGCGCCCGCTGAGCATCTCGAACGCGACGGCCGCGAGCGCGTAGATGTCCACGCCCTTGTCGCCGCCGCCGCCGTCGAGGCGTTCGGGTGCCATGTAGGAAGCGGTCCCGAGGACGGCGCCGGAGTGGGTGATGCGCGAGTGCTCGGCGGCCGTCGCGATGCCGAGGTCGGCCAGCTTGACCTGGCCGCCGCGGTCGTCGATCAGCACGTTGGCCGGCTTCACGTCGCGGTGGACGACGCCGTGCTGGTGCGCGTGGTCGAGTGCCGAGGCGACGGCGCCCACGATCTCGAGCACTCGCGCGGGGTTCATGGGTCCGCGCGCGATCTCGTCGCGGAGCGTGTGGCCCGGGACGTACTCCATGACGATCAGGACGCCCTCGTCGTCGGTCGTCGTGTCGTAGACCGAGACGATGTTCGGGTTGTTCAGGGACGCGCCGACCTTCGCCTCGCGCTGGAAGCGACGGCCGACGTCCTCGGCGCTGTCCGCATGGAGCCTCTTGATCGCAACGTCTCGCTCGAGACGCTCGTCGCGTGCGAGGAAGACCGTCGCCATTCCTCCGGCGCCGAGCCGCTTCTGCATCCTGTAGCGGCCAGCGATCAGCTCGCCTGTCATCCCGACGGGCATGAAGCGTTTGTTCCCCCAGATGGGGTGGAGGCAAACGAAGGGGGACGGCGGTCGGCAGTACGGCAGTACGGCAGTCGGCAGTTACTGCCGACTGCCGACTGCGGACTGCGGACTCAAATGCGCTGGATGAGCGTCCCCGTGCCCAGCCCGCCACCACAGCACATGGTCACGAGGCCGACTTCCTTGTCCGAGCGCTCGAGCTCGTGCAGGAGGGTCGTGATCAGGCGGGCGCCGGTGGAGCCGAGCGGGTGGCCGAGCGCCATCGCGCCGCCGTTCACGTTCACGCGGTCCATGTCCGGCTCGAGCTCGCGGCGCCAGGCGGCCAGCACCGAGGCGAACGCCTCGTTGACCTCGAAGAGATCGATGTCGTCGATCTTCATCTTGTTGCGCTCGAGGAGCTTCCTGGTGGCCGGGATCGGGCCTGTGAGCATGATCACGGGGTCCACGCCGACGGTGGTCTGGTCCATGATCCGCGCGCGCGGCTTGAGGCCCAGCGCCTCGGCCTTCGAGCGCTCCATCAGCAGCACCGCGGCCGCGCCGTCGGAGATCTGCGACGCGTTGCCCGCCGTGACCTTGCCGTTCTCCTTGAACGCCGGCTTGAGCTGCGAGAGCTTCTCGAGGGTGGTGTCGGGGCGGATGCCCTGGTCGGTCACGTAGGTGTCGCCGTTGACCTGGAACGGGACGGTCTCGCGCTCGAAGCGACCCTCCTCGGTGGCCTGGTGGGCGAGCTGGTGCGACCGCACGCCGAGCTCGTCGAGCTCCGAGCGCGGGATCTCCCACTTGTCGGCGATCATCTCGG
>JAICRZ010000241.1 GCA_025937135.1 Thermoleophilaceae bacterium | reverse complement strand
GAGCGCTTCGGCGAGTTCCGCTCGCGCTACCGCGACGAGCTCACGGCCCAGGGCGAGCGGCTCGACGCGCTGCGCGAGCGCGACGGCCCGCTCACCATCCTCTACGCCGCCCGCGACCGCGAGCGCAACAACGCCGTGGTGCTCGTGGAGCTGCTGCGGGAGGGGTGAGGCGTGGGTACATCGGGGCGCTGCGAGACAGCGTCTTCCCCGATGGTCTGACGAGCACGCGCCGCCCGGCAACGTGCTGTCTCCCATCGCAAATAACCCCGACCTGTCGGCCCAAGCTCCCCACGGTCGGGCGGGTCGCGCCGGCGCCACCCGGAGCGTTCCGTGCCGGAGTTGGTGTCACGACCGTCGGCGTCGGCATCATGGCCCGCGTGGCTGACCGACGGATGGTGGACAAATGGCAGCGTTGGACCAGGGTCGTATCCACACTGAGGTCGTCACGATGCACCTGCACCGCCACGCCTGGCAGGAGGTCGGGAGCATCATCGACCGCAACGGCGGCCTTCCCGACTCGTACTACTGGCAGTACATGCGAGACGTGTATGCGGTCACGCAGTCCGTCGCGGTGAGACGGCAGGCCGACCAAGATGCGCAGGAGATAACGCTCGGAAGGCTGATACTCGAGATCAGCCAGCAGCCCGAGACCATCAGCCGGGCCTTCTACCTCGCGATGTGGGACGAACCGCGCTACCCCGACCGCCTCATCGGTGAGCGCGCCTACCGCGAGATGGCGGGCAGCGGCGACTACTTGGATCCGGCCATCCCGCTGGCCGACCTCGCCGCCCTGGTGGAGGCGTCCGCGTCGGTAAAGAAGTATGTAGACAGGCATCTGGCCCATAGCGACCGCCGCCCCGTCCCGACTACCAGCCTTCCGAAGCTAGACGACGTGCATACCGCCATCGACACCATCGGAGACCTCCACCGGAGGTACCACGCGCTCCTCACCTGCATCGGGATCACGCAGCTCGTTCCCGTGATCCCCCACGACTGGCTCGCGGTGTTCCGCCAGCCGTGGATGTCCACGGCGAACTGATGCGGCTGCGGTGAGCCCTACCGCCGAGTGGCTGTGTGAGCACGTTGCCTTGCTCACGCTGAGAGGGACTCGAGCGCGAGGCCAGGAACGCCACGGAAGATCCTGTCGTTCGAGACCAGCGGGATTCCGAGACGGATCGCAGTCGCGGCGATCCAGCGGTCGGCGTTGTGCTCGCGCTGGGCGAGCGCGTGGCCGGCGGCCTCGCAGTCTGCGCGGAGTTGAGCGCACACGAGCACGAGCTCGGGGCCGGTGTGAACGATCCCGGTTAGCTGGAGCTTGGCGTCGAGGCTGGCCATGCGGGCAGTGCCCCAGCCGCGCCGCAGCGCTCCGAAGCGAACCTCCGCGACGGTCTGGAACGAGATGAATGCGGGCCTGCCGGCGATGACCGGCGTGTATCGGTCGGCGAGACGCGATCCAGGGACGAGGCCGGCGCTGAAGACGTCGGTGTCGATGACGATCGGCCCGTGCGGCCGAGATGTGCTCACGAGTCGACGGCGGCGAGAAAGGCGGCGCCTTCCTCTTCGGTGAGGTCCTCGATGACCATCTCGTCGCGGGGCGGCAGGGGGCGCGCGCGACGGAGAAGCTCCTCGACCGGTAGCTCCAGGTGCTGGGGTTCGGGGTTGTCTGCGCGATGCGTGGACACGGTCCCACGAGTGTACGTCCGGCGAGCCGGATCCAGAGCGGCCCGCTCAGGCGGCCGGCGCGTCGAGCAGCTCGAGCACGCGCTCGATCGGCCGGGCGAGGACGGCGCGGTCGCCGCGCACGACCACCGGGCGCTGGAGCAGCTCGGGGTGCGCGGCCATCAGGCCGATCGCCTCCTCGTCGCCGAGCTCGCGGTCGGCGAGCCGGAGCTGCGCGTAGACGGGCTCGCGGGTGCGGAGCAGGTCGCGGGCCGGGACGTCCGCGCGCCGCACGAGGTCGCGCAGCTCGTCGGCCGAGAGCGGCTCGACGTGGAAGTCGACGCGGGCGAAGTCGACGTCGCGCTCCTCGAGCAGCGCCGCGAGCCGGCGGCACGTGGTGCAGGTGCGCTTCTCGTAGACGGTCAGCTCGGCCACGCCCGCCAGCCTATCCGGCGCCGGGCGCCGCCCACGGCGCCCCCAGCCGGCCGCCGCGGTGCAGCCGTCGGGCGAGCGCGATCAGGGAGCGGGTGGCGGGCGCGGGGTCGGTCCGGTGCGCGAGCCACAGCCGCGCCGGCGGCAGCTCGTCCTCGAGCACGAGCTCGGCCAGGCCGAGGCGCCCGGTCTCGGGGACGTTCGCGGCGCGGAACAGCGTCCACGCGCGGGAACGCGCGATCTCGACGAGCGCGTCGTCGCGGCTGGGCTGCGTCGGGCCGAACAGCGGCTCGAAGCCGGCGCCCCGGCACAGCGCGGAGAGCTGCTCGCGCAGGCGCCCGGTGCCCTCGCCGTCGACGAGCACGAGCGGGTCGCCCGCGAGCGCGCGCAGCGCGATCGGGCCGCGGCCGGCGAGGGCGTGCTCGGCCGCGACGACCGCCCGCCACGGCTCGCTCGACACCTCGGTGAAGGCGAGGCCCGGCGTGCGCGGCGCGGAGTGCACGAGCGCGACGTCGGTCTCGCCGTCGAGCACGGCCTGCAGCTTCGGCGAGCGGCGCGAGCGGCGCAGCTCGACGCGCACGCCGGGGTGCGCCGCGCGGTGCTCGGCCAGCAGCGCGTGCACGAGCTCGGGCGCCCCGGGGGCGGTGGCCAGGCGCACGATCCCGGCGCGTCCCGCGGCGAGCTCGGCGGCGATGCGCGCGGCATCGTCGAGGCGGGCGAGCACGGCGCGCGCGTGGGGGAGGAAGGCCTCGCCCGCGCCCGTGAGAGTCACCCGCCGGCTCGAGCGCTCGAAGAGGGCGATCCCCAGCTCGTCCTCCAGGCGGCGGACCGCCTGGCTGACGGCGGGCTGCACGACGCCCAGCCGCTCGGCGGCGCGGGTGAACGCGCCCTGCTCGGCCACCGCCACGAAGGCGCTGAGCTGCCGGACCTCCATCACGAGGTGTGATAGCAGCACGTCGCCGCCGGGGCTTGGCCCGGGCCGCGGCGGATGGTTTCGTGTGGGCCATGAGCGAGGTCCCGGACGTCATGCAGGCCATCGTCGCCACCCCCGGCGGCCCGCGGCCCACCGCGCAGCGCGAGGTGCCGGTGCCTGCGCCGGCGCCGGGCGAGGCGCTGATCGCCGTGCGCGCGTTCGCGGTCAACCGCGGCGAGCTGAGCCTGCTGGCCGCGCGCGGCGAGGGCTGGCGGCCCGGGCAGGACCTGGCCGGCGAGGTCGTGCGGGTGGCAGCGGACGGG
>JAICRZ010000042.1 GCA_025937135.1 Thermoleophilaceae bacterium | reverse complement strand
TCCACGTAGGTCTCGCCCAGCAGCGTCTTCTCGCGCAGGATCGCGCGCGTGTCCTTCGGCAGCGGCGCGTAGCGATGGTTGATCGAGAGGATCGCCTCGGTGCGGTTGTCGGCCTTGTCGAGGTCCTTCTTGCGCACCTTGCCCACGCTCACCCCGGCGATGCGCACGTCGGCCTGCTCGGCCAGCGCGGTGGCCTCCGGGAAGTTCACGCGCACCTCGTACTTGCTGGCCCTCAGCGGCGACGACCCGCCGAACGAGATCCACAGGAACAGCAGGATCCCGAAGCAGGAGAGGGCGAAGGCGGCCATGCCGAGCATTCGCCCGACGCTTGGTGCCTGCTTCTGCACCTAGCGCCCCCCGCCCGTGGCCTTTGCCTTCGCCTTCGTCTGCTTGAGGCCGGGAATCGGAACCGGCAGGTTGACCTGCGGGATGAAGCTCGAGTTCGAGTTGTCGCCCCCGCAGAGCGCGGTGTCGTTGAGCGCGTTGCTGAAGCCGATCAGCGGCCCGGCCGCGGGGTTCGCCGTGACCTGCGACTTGATCGTCGCGCAGTCGAACCCGAGTGCCGCGCGGCGGAACGAGCCGTTCGCGTCGCTCGTGGAGAACATGCTGTCGGTGAGCTGGCCGAGCCAGGCGACCCAGTAGAGGTAGCCCTCGTCGCGCGCCGAGTCCGTCTGCGGGTTGCCGGTGAGGCCCTGGCGGCCACCGGGGTTGTACGCCGCCATGTTGAAGAAGCGGTTGAGCTCGTGGAAGGTGGAGGTGAAGTCCGGCGTCGCGCGCGCGAGGTTGACCGCGGCCGGCCGCAGGTTGCGCACCTGCGGGCGCGCGACCTGGACGAACGGGCGGATCTTGTTCTTCGTGATCGGATAGGCCTCCCGCACGAACGGCAGCACCTGGCGGTTGGTCGTGTCGAGCTGGCGGAACGCCGGCCGCAGCGAGTTGAGCGTGGGCCGCAGGACCTGCGCATAGGTGTTGACCTTGCCGAGCGTGGTCTCGGTCTGGCGCAGCGTCCCGGGCAGGCGGCTGACGGCGAGCTGGACGTTCTGCTGCTGCGAGCCGATCGCGCGGAACACCGCGTCGGCCGCGGTCACGAGCGTCTTGATCTCGCGGTCCTTGTCGGCAAGCGTGTTCGTCAGGTCGCCGTAGCGGTGGACCAGCTCCTTGAGCGCCACGCGCCGCGAGGCGATCGCCGAGCTCACGCGGTTGAGGTCGCGCTCGGTCGGGCCGAGCGCCTTGAAGACGGCGTTGAGGTCGTCGCCGCGGTTCTTCAGGCCCTTGCCGGCGCCGTTGATCAGGAGCTGGAGGTAGCTGCGCGTGTCGGTGTCGAACGCGCTGAGGATCTCGTCCGGGTCGATGTCGGGCGCGGTGTTCTGGACCGGGATCGTGCCGTTGTCCGGAACGCGCTGGCCCCGTCCGCCCGGGTCGAGCTCGATGAACATGTCCTTGAGGCCGGTGCGCGGCCGCAGCAGCGCCGTCGCGTCGGTCCGCACCTGGATCTTGTTCCACCACTTCGGCTCGATCTCGGTGGTGACCACCGCGATGCCGTTCTTCGGGTGGACCTCGGTGATCTTGCCCACCTGCACGCCGGCCACGCGCACGGACTGGCCCTGACCCGGCGTCACCGCCTGGGCGTCGGACAGCTCGAAGTTGAGCTTCTTCGGCTTGGCCTCGAGCAGCGGGATCGCCGGCCGCGCGTCCTGGTTGTAGATGATGTAGCCGGACACGCCGATCGCGATGACGAACAGGATGATCAGCGCGATGAAGTCGGTCGCGTGCTTGCGGATCGCGCGCCTCATGGAGCCGACACGACCTTTCCGTCGGGCTGGACCGTGAGGCCCAGCTTCTTCATCTTCAGGAGGTAGACCGGGCGCGGCACGCTGAGCGGGTCGACCGTCTGCTGGCCCCGCTTCTGGCGGACGAGGAAGTCCTTGATCTCGTTGATCTGCACGGCGCCGCGCTTCGCCAGGCCCACATTCTGCGGCAGCGGCGGCAGCAGCCCGCCCGGCGCCGTGACCGTCTTGGACGGGTCCGGCGCGCCGTTGGGCGCGTTCAGGTCCGGCACCTCCTGGAGCTCGCACGGCTCACCCGGGCGGAAGTTCGGGCGGGTCGACTTCGACGGGCGGATGCCCTCGGGCGGCCCGGGTGCGGTGGCGAAGAAGTTGCTCCCGTTGTGGGTGTAGATGATGTTGGTCGGGCCTGACTGCGCCTGGATGTGCACGAACGGCGAGTTGGCGTCGTTCAGGCGGCTCTCGCTGGCCAGGCCCACGAGCCCGTGCGCCGCCGACTTGTAGAACGGCTGGCCGTCGATCTCCGGCTCCTCCGGGTCGGGCACGCCCTTCTGCACCCACGGCAGCAGGACGTTGTTCTGGCAGGCGCTCAGGGCGCGGCTCTCGTTGAGCAGGCCGATCGAGCCGCGGTTGAGCTGGGCCAGCGCCGGGATCGTCGGGCGCAGGTCGTGCACGAGGCCGCGCAGCTCCTGCGGGCGCGACAACAGGCGGAGCTGGGTGATGAACGGCAGCGAGGCGTCAAGCGTCGGGCCCGCCGAGCGCGTGCCCGGGAGCGCATCGCGCGCGACCGCGCGCAGCGACGGCAGCGTCGCGTCGAGCTGGCGCAGCGCCGGCACGCCGACGCGCAGCGTGTCGTTGAGTGCCGGGATCGACGCCTCGAGTGCGCGGCTCTGGCTGTTGAGCGCGCCGAAGGTCACGTTCAGCTGCGTGATGAGGTCACGCAGCTCGAACGGGTTCGTCGTGAGCGACTTGGCGAGCCGCTGCTGGCCGCGCTCGAGGTTCGAGAGGTCGTGCGGCTGCTGGCCGAGCGTGGCGTCGTTGGCGATCGACGTGCTGCGCAGCGCGCCCGGCGCGTCCTTGAGGCCCTGGTTGTAGGCCTCCGCGCCGCCGTTGCCGAGGCCCTTCTGGGCGTACTCGTAGAGGAACGTCTGGAGGTCCTGACGCGTGTCCGACTGAAGCGCCGTGAGGAGCTGGCCGAACTGCACCGGCGCCGCCGTGTTCTGGATCGGCACGGTGTCGCCCGACTTGTAGTTGGGCGCGCTCGGCGTCCCGGGGTTGATGTCGACGAAGAAGTTGCCCTCGAGGAAGATGCGCGGGCGCACCTTCAGGACCGCGTCCTTCTTGATCGGAAGCCCGGACTTCTCGATCTCCATCGTGACCATCGCGCCCTTGCCGCCCTTCATCGCCTGGACGCTCTTCACCTGGCCGACGGTCACTCCGGCCACGCGCACGGGCGCGCGCGGCTTCAGGTTGTTGGCCGAGACCATCGCGGCCTTCAGCTCGAACGGGTGGTGGAACGGGTTGTAACGCGAGAACCCGAAGAAGACCAGGATCGCCACGATCACGATCCCGATGAAGCCGGCCTTGAACGGCGAGATGCCGGTGGCATGCGGATCCTTCTTGCGCCGGATCAGAGCCATGGCTACGGCACGTCCTTCAGGTGCTTGACGCCGGTGAACGTCGGGCCGCGCAGCCCCGGCAGGTTGTTCGCGGACGAGGTGTGGCTGCCGCCGGCGAAGTTCGCGTCGAAGTCCTGGACGCCGTTGAAGTTGTTCTGCGCGTTCGGGACCGCGCGCGGCCTGTAGGTCGGGTCGAAGTTGCCGCGCGTGACCGGGCCGTTGTTCGGGCCGGTGGAGTAGCCGTACTGGCCCATCTCGCAGTCGGCGTTGCCCTGCGCGTCGATCGCGACCGGGTACGCCGGCGCCTGAAGCTTCTCCCACGGCGAGGTCGAGGCGCCCCCGGTCGGGCTCGGGTACATGGCGCCCTGCGGGTTCACATTCGACGGCACGTCGGCCTGGCGGCTGCCGAAGTCGCCGAGCTTGTTGTCCTGCGAGCTCATCGAGTCGTCCTTCTGAAGCGCCGCCTGGGCCGAGCCGTTCGCGGTCGTGAAGCCGACGTCACCCGCGAGGCCGGTGAAGAAGTAGTTGCCGTAGTTGCAGACCGTCTGGTACGGCGCCACGTAGTTGGCGAACGGGCGCAGCACGCTGATCGAGTCGCGCGCGTCGCGCAGCGCGAGCAGCGTGTTCGGGTTCTGCACGAGGTCGTCGAGCGAGTTGAAGACCTTGGCCGTCTCGTTGTTCAGCGTCGTGGACGAGCGCACGACCGGCGTGCCGACGGCGAGCGCGCGGTTGAGCAGCGGCAGCGCCGTCGGGAGCACGCGGACGGCCGGTTGCAGGCGCTTCGACAGGTCGGTGAAGTCGGCGAGGAACGGCTGCTGCACGCGGAAGCTGCGGATCGAGACGTCCTCCGTGGGCGGCGACTTCTCGATCGTCGCCTGGAGGCAGGTCGGGCAGCGCACGATCGCCGCGAACGTCGTGGCCTGGTCGATGAACTGCTGGGCCTGCACGCGGGCGACCGGCGCCACCTGGGCGGAGGCGGCGCCGATCTGCTTGAAGAACTCGTTCAGCTGCGTCCTCGGATCGGCGAGGTTGCGCATCACCGGCGTCAGGAAGCGGAAGAACGGGTTCAGCCCCGCGAGTGCCTCGTTGATGGACGCGCCACGGCCGGCAAACGCATCACCGAATCCGTCGAGCGCCAACCTCGAGTTCTTACGTGTCTTGGCATCGAAGGTGTTGAGCAGGTCGTCGAACTCGACCGGGAGCGTCGACTGCTTCAGCGGGATCGTGTCGCCCGGGTTGAACTTCTTCTGGGCGACGCCCGGAGTCAGCTGGACGTACTTGAGGCCGAGGGCGGAGCGCTGGCGGACCAGGACGCCGGTGTCGACCGGCAGCGGCGCCGCCTTCTTGTCGATCTTCATGTGGATGACGGCGACCGACTTCGGCACGCCCGAGACGATCTTCGTCGTCGTCCCGATCTTGTCCACCACGCCGACGCGGAAGCCGCCGATGCGGATCTCGTTGCCCTCGACCAGGTTCGACCCGGAGGGGATCTGCGCCGACAGGTCGTAGGTCGGCACGAACGGCAGGCCCTTGTTCGCGTTGTAGGCGAGGAACACCGAGACGATCACGATCAGCGTCGTGACCGCGCCCACCAGCACGGGGCTTGCGACGATCGAGGCTGTTCCGCGTGCCCTCATGGCGACAGGAGGTAGTTGAGGACCTGGGACGCGGAGTCGCCGGCCGCCGGCGGAGGCGACGCGGGCGCGTTGGTCGGTGCGCCGTAGTGCTGGAGCAGCTCCTGCTGGGAGGCCGGCAGCGTCGGATGCGGCTTGGACCAATCGGTCTGGCCGCGCTTCGGCTTCGTGGCGGCGGCCTTCGCGCGCGTCTGGTTGTTGTCGTTGGCGTCGGTGGCCACGTTGGGGGTCGTGATGCCGGGCTGGTTCGGCCCGAGGTAGCCCTCGCAGCGGTCGCGGACCTGGCGTTGCTCAGCCGTGCTCTTGAGGTCGTTCAGGAACGGCGTGCACGACGGGTCGCGGATCACCACGGCACGCAGGAAGTGGCCGATCGAGTCGAACTGGTTGAGCGCGAGCACCTGCCAGTAGGCGTAGTTGAAGATCGACTCCATGCCGGTGAAGCCCTTGTAGCGCCCGGCCTTGGACATGGCGGTCGGGTCCGGGTTGGGCGGCGCGCTGGCCTGCGCGAGCGTGCTGTTCTCGGTCGCGCGGCCGCGGTCGTCGAGCGTCTGAAGGAGCTGGCGCAGCGGCTTGCCGGTCTCGGGCGCGCCCTCCGCGAGCTGGCGCAGCGCGACGATCTCCTGGCTGGCGTCCCCGAACGCCTTCTTGCCGGCATCGGACGCGGTCCCGAGCGAGCGGAACGCGGGCCGCGACGCCTCCGAGAACGGCCCGAGGCGCGTGAACAGCGTGTTCAGCGCGGGGGCCGACCGGTGGAGGTCGCGGAGCACCGGCGTCTGGGCGTTGGTCAGGCCCTCGAGCCGCTGCATCGTGCCGTCGAGCTCCGCCAGGAACGTCGGCAGCTTCTGGAAGCCGGCGGCGATCGCCTGGCGGCGCGACGCGCTCACGTCGGACGCCCTGCTCGCCTGGACGATCCAGTTCTGGAGCTGACGCTTCTTGACGTCCAGCTCGCGCACCACGGTGTTCGAGTTCGAGATGAAGTTCTTGATGATCGTCCGCTGGTTGCCCAGGATCTGGAGCACCTTCTGGGTCTCGCGCAGGCCCGGGTCCGCCTTGTGCAGGAGCTCCGAGACGTCCTGCGGGCGGCCGGCCAGGCCGGTGCCGAGCTCGGCGATGATCAGGCGCAGGCGGTCGCGGTACGGGCGGCGGAGGATGTCGCCGACCAGGTCGGCCGGGATCGTGGAGGTGGTCTGCGTGTCGGGGATCGTGGCGTTGTCTGCCAGCGACTGCGGGTTGTGGCCGGGCTGGCAGTCGACGTAGTACTCGCCGATCAGCGACTGCTGGCGGATGTCGCAGTGGGCGTCGGTCTTGAAGTCCTTGAAGCCGTTCTCGGTGATGACCGCGTTGACGATCGCGCAGGCGCGCGGCGGGCCGTCGCCGGGGGTCGCGCCCTGGCACTCGCGGCCCTTGGACACGTCCATCTTCAGCGTCTTGCCGGCGTCCACGCCGCCCACGCGCAGGTCGCCGCCCTCGGTCAGCCCGAACGCGTTGTCGAACGCGATCTTGACCTTGAAGCCGGGCTGCTCGCGCTCGCTGCGCGCACCGGTCATCACGACCGCCGCGACGGCGGCCACGAGCACGAGGGCGATCGTCGCGATCCGCCTCACTTCTGCGTGTTCTCCGGGTAGACGCCGGCCGCGCGGGCCGACTCGGTGCAGTCGAACGTCTTCTGCTGGTCGGCGGTCAGGACGTTCGAGCCGTCGGCGGCGCGCACGTCACCGCCGCCCGGGCAGCGCCTGTACTGCTTGATCCGCGCGCCGCCGCGCTCGAGGTTGCCGAGCCGCTCGTTCAGCGGGATGATCGACGGGACGCCGCCGCTCGCGGAGAGCGCGTTGAAGTTGAGCATCACGCGCACGATGCCGCCCGCGGCGTCGACGACGCCGGTGGCCGAGAAGTCGTCGAACCAGCCCATCAGCTCGGGCGTGTACGGCCGGCCGAAGGCGATGATCGGGGCGGAGTTCTTGAGTGCCGGGACCATCGCGTCGAAGGCGCCGTCCACGTTGCCCACCGGCTTCGGGCCGGCGCCGAAGTCGGGGCTGCGGTTCTTCTTGTCGAGCGCCGCCTGCGCGACCGGCGGGAAGGTCTGCTCGAGGTTGTAGAGGTCGTTGTCCTTGCCCGGCTGGAAGGCGATCTTCGCCAGGTCGCGGACGGTCGGGCGCAGGTCGTGCACGGCGGGACGGAGCTGCTGGAGCACGCGGTTGAGCTTCGGCGCGACGGGCTTGGTCGCGTTCACGAGCGGGTCGACGTCGTCGAGCGCCGAGCGCAGGTCCACGAACGTCGTGTTCGCCTGGCGCATGAAGCCGGGCAGCTGGCCGATCGAGCTCGCGAGCGCGGCGCGCTGGTTGCCGAGCGCGTTGAGCGTCCCGTTGAGGTTGCCGATCAGCGCCGCGAGGTCGTCGCGCTTCGCCGCGAGGTTGTCCACGAGGCTGGCGCTGTCGATCAGGAAGCGCTCGAGCTGCGGCTTGTCGCGGTCGAGCTCGTTGAACAGCCGGCTCGAGGTGGACAGCGCCGGGTTCAGGTAGTGGTAGGCGAGCTGCTGCTGCTTCGTCTTGCCGCGGAACTGCGTCGCCGAGTTGCGGAAGAAGCCCTGGAGCGACTTGCGCGTCTTCGGGTCGATCGTGTCGAAGAGCTGGTCGAGGTCGACGGCCGTCGTCGTGTTGTTGACGTGGATGGCGCCGTTGTTGGGGATCGTCGGCGAGTTCGAGTTGTCGCCGGGCGGCATCGTGATGTCCACGTAGCGGTTGGCGATGCCCGACAGCGAGGCCTGGCGGACCGTCGCCTGCGTGCCCTGGCGCAGCGGCGCGTAGTCCGACTTGATCTGGATCGTGACCTTCGCCTGGCCCTGCGGGGTGAGCGTGATGTCCTTCACGCTGCCGATCGGCGCGCCCGCGGTCTGCACGAGGTCGCCCTTCACGAGCTGGGCCGCGTTCAGGAAGTACGTATTGATCGTGTAGTTGCTGCCGCCCTTCGCGAACAACACGACAGCGACGATCACTATCGCCGCAATCACCGCCCCGATCGCTAGAAGCCGCCCCGCAACGGACGTGCCACGCATTCCGGCCTGCGTCTCCTCCCTGACCTTTGCGCCCTTCCCCTAAGGCGCCCAGAACCGCGCTGAGATCGGGCAACCTACAGAACGGTTCCCCGAAATGCGCCGGTTTGGATTGGCCGCGCGCGAACCCCGTGTTAAGGGTTCGCGTACAGGGCGCCCGGCCCGCTCATTCCTGCTCCGGCCGCTCTTCGCCGGGCCAGGTGCCGGTGGCGTTCGCGAAGGCGGTGCGCGCGCCGTGGTCGACGGCCTGCTTCGTGGCGCGGAAGATGGCGCCCTCGAGCGCGGCGGCGGCGATGATCTTGCCCCAGTCGGCCTCGCGGTGCTCGCTCTCGGGCGGCTCCTCGTCGTCGAACAGGCTCCAGACCTGCTCGAAGATCTTCTTGCCGATGAAGCCGGCGATGAGGCCGGCGAGGATGCTGAATGGAGTGAAGAGGAGCTTCATGCGCGGAGGTATACCCGCTCATGCCCGCGCGTATCCGCCGGCACCCAGTGCCCGGGGTGGGACTCGAACCCACACGCCCCAGCGGGGCAAGGGCTTTTAAGGCCCCGGCGTCTACCGATTCCGCCACCCGGGCGCGCGCCCGCGATGCCAGTCTAGGCGCGCAACTTCCCCGGGGCTAAGGTGTCTCCTAGGTCAGCCCATGGAAGCCGGCGCGCTACACACCTCTGCCGTTATTCCGGGCCTCTCCGCGCGGTCGCCGCTGCTGCGGCTGAAGAGCGACGAGCAGCTCATCGCACTCACGCGCAAGGGGCAGACCGGCGCGTTCGAGGCGCTCGTGCAGCGCTACCAGTCGCGGCTGCTCGCCTTCTGCCGTCACATGCTCGGCTCGACCGAGGACGCCGAGGACGTGCTCCAGGAGGTGTTCACCGCCTCCTACAACGCGATGATCGCCGACGAGCGGCCGATCAACGCGCGCCCGTGGCTCTACCGGATCGCGCGCAACCGCTGCCTCAACCATCTGCGCCGGCCGGCTCCCGCGGGCCAGGACTCGATGGACATCTTCGAGAACGACGGCGGCGCCACCACCGCCGACACCGTCCACAAGCGCGAGGAGTTCCGCCAGATCGTCGCGGACGTGCAGGAGCTGCCCGAGACCCAGCGCACCGCCCTGCTGCTGCGCGAGATCGACGCGCTCTCCTACGACGACATCGCGCACGCGATGGACACGACGGTGCCGAGCGTGAAGTCGCTCCTCGTGCGCGCGCGCGTGTCGCTCGCCGAGGCCGCTGAGGCGCGCCTGCTCACCTGCGACGAGGTCCGGTTGGAGCTCGGGCAGGTGGCCGAGGGCATCTCCAAGACCACCGCGCCGATGCGCCGCCACCTCAAGGGCTGCGAGCGCTGCCGCGTCTTCCGCGGCGAGCTGCGCAAGGCGAACCGGGCGCTGGCCGCGGTGTACCCGCTCGGACCGCTCGTGCTCGTCAAGAAGTTCCTGACGGCGAAGGTCGGCATCGGTGCGGGCACCGGCAGCGGCGCCGCGGCCGCAGGGGCGGGCGCAGGCGCCGGTGCGGGCAGCGCGCTCTCCGCCGGCATGGGCACGATCGCCTCGAAGGCGGCCGCCGGCTTTGCGGCGGCGGCGATCGTGACCGCGGGCGCCGTCGAGGTCAAGCACGCCACCGTCCAGCCGCCTCATGCGCATCGCGCCGCCGCGCCGGCGCTCGTGGCTGCGGCGCCCGCTCCGAAGCCCGTCGCGCCGCCGGTCGTGCGCGCCGCCGCTCCGGTCGAGCCGGTTCGCACGCCGCCGGCGCCGAAGCCCGCGCCCGAGAAGCCGGCCAAGCCCGACACCACCGCCAAGACGGCGCCGCCCGCCGACGCGACGGCCACCACGCCGACCACGACGACGACGCCGGACCAGACGCAGCAGCCCGCCGATCAGCAGCAGCCGCCGCAGGGCACCACGCAGGAGGACGGCTCCACGGTCTCGCTGAACGGCGACGGCTCGGGTAGCGGCAGCGGCAGCGGCAGCGGCTCGAGCGGATCCGGCAGCGGCGGCCAGCAGCAGAGCTCGCCCCCCGGCGAGTCGAGCAGCGCGCCGCCGCAGCCGCAGCCGGCGCCGATCGTGGGCGACCAGCCCGCGCCGCCCCCGCCCAGCAGCCGCTAATACGGGATCTAGGATCCCGCGCCGTCGCGCCAGTCGACGGACGGCAGGCCGAGCGGGACCGCCGATCTCGTCATCCGATCGGGGACCCCAGCTCGACGTCCTCGTCGGGCCGCAGCAGCACCACGCCCTTCGCGTCGGACAGCGCGCCCATCACGAGCACCTCGGACCTGAAGCCGGCGATCCGCTTCGGCTCGAAGTTCACGACGCACACCACGAGCCGCCCCTCGAGCTCCTCGCGCGCGTAATGGGTGATCTGCGCCGACGAGCGCCGCATTCCGATCTCGGGCCCGAAGTCGATCTCGAGCTTCCACGCCGGCCGCCGCGCCTCGGGGAACTCCTCGACCGCCGTCACGCGGCCGACGCGCATGTCGATGCGCTCGAAGTCCTCCCAGGTGGCGCTGCTCAAGCGACCGGCGCCAGGCCGATGACCTTCATGCGACGCTCGAGCGCCTTCATCGCGAACGCGCGCGTCTCCTCCATCGAGACGCCGAAGAGCTCCTGCCCCTCCTCGTACCACGGGGGCGCGAGCACGCCGTCGGCGGCCGGCCCGCACTCGACCAGCGTGCGCTGGATCGCGTCCAGGTAGCGCTGGTCCGTCGCGGCCATCTCGCGCAGGAAGCGCGCGCCGAACGCGACGTGGCGGTGTTCGTCGCGCGCGACGTTGTTGAAGCCCTCGACGAAGCCCGGCAGCGTGCCGTTGTCCTCGTTGTAGGTGATGATGAAGTGCTGGCCGGTGAGCGCCAACATCCCCTCGATGACCATGTGGTAGAGCGTGATCGCCTCGACCAGCACCTCGAGGTCCTCGGGCTCGCCGGCGAGCCTGTCGACGCGGCTCTTCAGCATGTCGTCGAAGAGAGTGTGGAAGTTCGGGTTGAGGTGCTCGCTCGTCTCCTCCAGGCGCCCGTGCAGGTCGCCCGCGTCGAGCACGCCGACCTCCTGGTAGAAGCGGTTGAAGAACTCGACGTGGCGCGCCTCGTCGGCGATCTGCGTGCAGAGGAAGAGCTTCATCTCCTCCGTCGGCGCCGCGCGCATGATCGGACCGAGCTCCTCGGCCACCTTCTGCTCGCCGATGAAGAACGAGCTCAGGCCGTACATCCGCTGGAAGCGCTCCTCCTCGGGGAAGCCCCACCAGTCCTCGCGGTCCTTCGTGAAGTCGATGGCCTGCGTCTGCCATTGCTGGCGTTCCCACAGGAGGTACAGGTCGTGGTAGCTGAGCAGGTTGACCTGGCCGCGGTCGGCGCCCTCCATGAGGGCGGGATCGCGAGTGGCCTGGAAGTCCGCACGCTCGGTGCGATGGGGGGAGGCGGTGTCGTCGATCATGAGCGGCAGGCTAACCGACGTTTGGCTGGCCGGCCAGTCGAGCATCCTCTGCACCATGAGACGCCTCGTCCTGGCCGTGCTGATCACCCTCGTCTGCGCCGCTCCCGCAGCCGCCGCGGACCCCGCCTACGCGCCGCCCGACCGGGCCGGCCCGGCGCTCGACGTGCCCACCGCCAAGCTGGCGCAGGCGCTCGAGTGCTCGCCGAAGTTCGACAGCGAGAGCAAGCCGCCCGTGCTGCTCATCCCCGGCACGGGCGCCAACGCGCACGACAACTTCTCGTGGAACTACGAGCCGCAGTTCGACAAGCTCGGGATCCCCTGGTGCGCGGTCACGTTTCCGTACAACGGCAACGGCGACATTCAGGTGAACGGCGAGTACATCACGTACGCGATCCGGACGATGCACGCGCGCACGGGGCGGAAGGTGTCGATGGTCGGCCACAGCCAGGGCGGCATGGTCGGCCGCTGGGCGCTGCGCTTCTGGCCCGACACGCGCCCGATGGTCGACGACGTGATCGGCTTCGCCGGCTCCAACCACGGCAGCAAGCAGGCCGGCGTCTCGTGCATGCAGAAGTGCATCTACGCCGACTGGCAGCAGAGCTTCGAGTCGAACTTCATCCGTGCGCTCAACAGCTTCGCCGAGACCTGGTCCGGCATCTCGTACACGAACATCTACACGCACAACGACGAGATCGTGACGCCGAACAGCGACGACACCGGCAGCTCGTCGCTGCACACCGGCGCGGGCGCGATCCGCAACGTGGCGGTGCAGGACATCTGCCCGACCGACGCCTCCGAGCACTTCCTGATCGGGACGATCGACCCGGTGGCCTACGCGCTCGCATACGACGCGCTCACCCACCCTGGCCCCGCCGATCCCGCGCGCGTCGACCTGACGACCTGCGCGCAGCCGTACATGCCGGGCGTCGACCCGGCGACCGGACCGGCGGCCGGGCTCCAGGCGTTCTACGACGACGAGAGCTCGACCGGCCCCGAGTCGACCCAGGAGCCGCCGCTCGCCTGCTACGTGTTCGCGTCCTGCAGGACGAGTGCGAGCAACCGGCGCCTCTGCTCGAAGACGCGCCGCATCCGCTTCCGCTTCCACGGCCACTTCGTTCACGTGAAGGTGTACGTGGACGGCAAGCGCGTGCGCAACAAGCACGGGCACCGGATCAGGTCGGTCAAGCTCGGCCGCCTGACGGCCGGACGCCACACGATCAGGGTCGTGAGCGTCGCGGCCTCAGGCAGGCGTCATGTGAGCGTGCGGAAGGTGCGCGACTGCAAGCTGACCAAACCGCACACACGGCGCGGCTAGATCGAATGGGTCTCCCCCGGCTCCAGCACCACGACCTCTGACGCCTTCACGTCCTGCTTGAACTTCTCCGCGTCCTGCTCGATCGGCGGGAACGTGTTGTAGTGGCAGGGGATCACCTGCTTGGCGCCGACCAGCTCGGCCGCGACCACGCCGTCGACCGGGTCCATCGTGTAGTGGCCGCCGATGCACATGAGCGCCACGTCGATCTCGCCCTCGCGCTGCTTGACGAGCTGGAGGTCGGAGAAGAGCGACGTGTCGCCCAGGTGGTAGACCGTCTTGCCGGCGAAGTTGATGACGAGCCCGGCGGGCGTGTTCACCTGCCCCTTCGGCGTGGTCGAGGTGTGCCAGGCGGGAGTGAGCCGCACCCAGCCGCCGTCGAACTCCACGGTGCCGCCGATGTTCGGGTCGCTGACGTTCTCCACGCCCTCCTCCCCCAGCTCGTTCGCCATCTCGACGATCGCGACCACCTGGGCGTTCGTGCGCTTGGCGATGTCCACGACGTCGCCGTAGTGGTCGGAGTGGCCGTGGGTGAGGAAGATGTGCGTCGGGTTCATCTCGTCCGCCGACGCGGCGGCCTTCGGGTTGCCCGTGAGGAACGGGTCGATGAGGATGCGGGTGTCGCCGTCGCTCAGCTCGAAGCAGGCGTGGCCGAGAAAGCGGATGTCCAAGGTGATCTCCTCCGTCGTCAGTCGGTCTCTAGTTCTCTGGCGAGCTCCCACCCCACGGCGACGCCCACCAGCATGCCTATACGCGTCTCCTCGGCGAGGAGGGTGCGGACGGCGCGCAGGCGCTCGTCGGGGTCCGGCATGGTCGCCACGCGCAGCAACTCGCCCTCGTGCGCCTCGCCGAACCAGCCGCCGGCGGCGAGCGCGTCGCCGAGGATGCGCTGAAGCTGCGGCGCCACGCGGGCCACCCGGCTCTCCGCGGCGCCGAAGCGCGCGGGGTCGCTGAGCGCCTCGACCGCAGCCTCGATCTCGGCGTCGGTGAACTGGCGCTCGGGCACCCGGCGCATAATAGGTAGGTGCAGCTCACCGCCCTCTCCCACGGCGCCGGATGCGCCTGCAAGATCCCGCCGGGCGCTCTGCACCCGCTGCTCCAGGAGCTGCCGCGCTCGTCCGACCCCGCGCTGCTGGTGGGCCACGAGTCGGCCGACGACGCCGCCGTCTATCGCGTGAGCGGCGACGTCGCGATCGTCACGACCGTCGACTTCTTCACGCCGATCGTCGACGACCCGTACGACTTCGGGCGTGTGGCCGCCACCAACGCTCTCTCCGACGTGTACGCGATGGGTGGACGTCCGCTGACCGCGCTCAACCTGCTCGCCTACTCGCTCGAGGAGCTGGGCGACGAGCCGCTGCGCCAGATCCTGCGCGGCGGCGCCGACGTGGCCAAGGCCGCGGGCGTGGCGGTCGTGGGCGGCCACTCGATCGACGACCGCGAGCCGAAGTACGGGATGGCCGTGACCGGCACGGTCCACCCCGACCGCCTGCTGCGCAACTCCACCGCTCGCGTGGGCGACTCGCTCTACCTGACGAAGCCGGTGGGCGGTGGCGTCGCGACCACGGCCGCCAAGCGCGGCGTCGCGCCGGACGGGCTCGTGGAGCGCACCGTGGCGGTGATGACCACGCTCAACCGCGACGCGTCCGAGGCGGCGCTGGCCGCGGACGCGAGTGCCGCCACCGACGTGACCGGCTTCGGCCTGCTCGGCCATCTGCACGAGATGACGCTTGCGAGCGGCCTGGCAGCAGAGATCGACGCCGGCGCGGTGCCCGCGATCGAGGGCGTGCTCGACCTGCTGCGCGACGACGAGCCGCCGATCGCCGGCGGCAGTCGCCGCAACCGCGAGTGGGTCGAGCCGCACGTCGACTGGGACCCGGACGTGGCCGAGGAGCTGCGCTGGCTGCTATGCGACGCGATGACGTCCGGCGGGCTGCTGATCGCCGCGCGTCCCGGGAGCGGCGCGCCCGGCGTGGAGATCGGCCGTCTCCGGGTGGGCGAGCCGGGCCGCATCGCCGTCCGGTCCTAGTCGAGCTCGCCCATCTTCTCGAGCGTGTCCTCGTCACTCGGGTAGGAGCGCATGCTGCGCACCCTGTCGTCGGCGACGGTGGCGATCAGCGTGTAGGGCGAGGACGGCTCGCCGTCGATCAGCACGGTTCCGAACAGCGCCACGCGCCCGCTCGGCAGCGTGCGAACGCCCTCGATCCGCACCTGGTGGCCCGGGTCCCATTTCCGGAACGTCTCGACCCATTCGCGCACGCCGTCGGGTCCGACGAAGTCGCCGCTCACGCCGAACTGGAGCGGGGAGAGCTCGATGTCCGGGTGCGCCAGCTCGAGCAGCGCCTCGAGGTCGCGGGCGTTGATCGCGTCGGCCCAGTCCCGGATGAGCGCCTCCGCCGCCGACATGCCCTCAGGGCCGGAACGGTGAGACGACGGCGCCCACCACAGCGCCGACGGCCGCGCCGCCCAGGCCGGCGAAGAAGCTGCCCTGCTCGTCGGCGATCGGGAGCAGCAGGAGCACCGCGGCGAAGACGCCCACGCCGATCAGGTCGTTGCCGCGGTCCGCGCCGCGCCGCGCCGCGAGGCGGTCGTCGACCACCCAGGCGGTCAGCAGCCCCAGCGCCGCGGCGTTGCCACCGAGCGCCGGCAGATCCTTGAGCTGGAACGCCAGGTAGGCGCCCGCGGCGCCCGCCGCGAGGAACAGCAGCGCGACGACCACCGAGCCGAAGCGGCGCTCCACGAGCGTGCCGAAGACCGCGATCGCGACGAGGCAGACGAACGCGTAGAACGGTCCGGAGGTGGCGTAGACGAACGGCGCGGTGATGAGCCGCCAGTAATCGCCGCCGAGCGGCTGCGTGAGCCCGCCCGCGTCGAAGTAGCTGACGCTCCCGGTCGCCACCACGAGGATCACGGCGATGGCGATCAGGATCAGCGCGCCGGTGGCGTACGGCTTCGTCTCGGGCGCGATGCCGGGGATCTCGTCGCGCCGCAGCGGCGGCAGGCGCGGCGGACGGACGCGGCGCGGCTTGCGTGCCGCCTCGTCGCGGCCGTGGCGATCGATCTTCGGCGCGCGCTTGCGGACCCGCTGGCCGCAGTACGGACACTCGGTCACGTACGGGCTGACCTCGGACGAGCAGTTCTTGCAGACGACGAAGAGGTCCGGCTCGCTCACTACATCCGAGGATACCCGGGCTGCGACCGGGCCGAGGCCCTAGGCGGCGGTCGCGTCGATGATCTCGCTCACGACCTCGCGCAGGTCCTGATTCGCCTCGTAGACGACCACCTGGCGCGACGCGCCGTTGCCGCGGTCGAGCAGGTCCTCGATTCCGTCGAGCTCGCCGGCCGAGCCCAGCTCCTCGGCGTGCGGGCGCACCCGCTCGAGCACCCGCAGCGCCAGCTCGCGCGTGGCCACGCGCTTGGTCTTGGGCAGGTCGACGAGCTCCTGGTCGAGCCCGTGGCGCGCCGCCAGCCACTTGTTCTCGTCGAGCATCTCGTAGGGGTAGGTCGAGAGCCGCTTGCCCGCCTCGAAGTGCTCACACAGCTCCTTCACGAGCGCCTGTACGAGCGCCGCCAGCCCAAGCGTGTGCTCGATCCGCGTCTGGCTGTCCATCACGCGGACCTCGACGGTGCCGAAGTTGGGATGCGGGCGGACGTCGTACCAGAG
This sequence comes from Thermoleophilaceae bacterium, assembly GCA_025937135.1. Classification (GTDB taxonomy): domain Bacteria; phylum Actinomycetota; class Thermoleophilia; order Solirubrobacterales; family Thermoleophilaceae; genus JAICJV01. The sequence continues at coordinate 1,849 of JAICRZ010000042.1, read as the reverse complement.
GTAGGTGTAGTCCTCGATCGTGCGCGACTCGACCATGAAGTCGATCCGCTTCGAGTACTCCTCCCAGTTCCTGTAGGTCGGCGGGATGCCCACGCGCGGGAAGGCGCGGAAGATCGGCGTGCGCGTCGAGAGCAGGCCGGTCGCATCGGCCCGCCAGAACGGCGAGTTGGCCGACAGCGCCAGCAGAAGCGGCAGGTGCACGCGCATGCCGTTGGCCACGTGGATCGCCTTGTCGGGGCCGTCGACGGCCACGTGGACGTGCTGGCCGAAGATCAGCTCCTGGCGGGCGACGAAGCGCAGCGCCGCGATCAGGTCGCGGTAGCGGCTGCGGCCCACGATCCGCTGGTCCTCCCACATCGCGAACGGGTGCGTGCCGGCCGAGCCGATGGCAAGCCCGTTCGCATTGGCGGTCTCGTTGACCTTGCGGCGCAGCTCGCGCAGCTGATCGCCCGCCTCGCGCGTGTTCTTGCACGGCGTGGTGGAGATCTCGAGCACCGACTCCATCAACTCGGGCTTGACGTCGCCCTCGGTGTCGGCGGGAATCGATTCGAGCATCGTCTCGATGCCGTTCACGAGCTCGAACGTCTCGGCGTCGAGGATCATGAGCTCCTCCTCGATGCCCAGCGTGTAGCTGGGGCCCGTGAACCGGTGCTCCATCGGCCGGGAGAATAGACACGCGTCCGGCGATAACCTGCCCCACAGAGAGACTTCAAGGAGACGGATCAAAATGGCATTCGGCTACGACGGCAAGCTGTTCATCCTCGCGTTCGACCACCGGGGCTCGTTCCAGAAGAAGATGTTCGGGATCGAGGGCGACCCCAGCGACGAGCAGAGCGAGACGATCGCGGACGCCAAGCACCTGATCTGGGAGGGGATGCAGGCCGCGGCCGAGAGGGGGCTCGACCAGCATGCGTCGGGCGTCCTCGTGGACGAGCAGTTCGGCGCGCCGCACGACATCCCGGGCGAGGCCAAGGAGCGCGGCTTCAAGCTGGCGATGCCGGTCGAGAAGTCGGGTCAGAACGAGTTCGACTTCGAGTACGGCGACGACTTCGGCGCCCACCTCGAGAAGTTCGACCCCGACTTCTCGAAGGTGCTCGTCCGCTTCAACCCGGACGAGCCCGACACCGAGATGAACAAGCGCCAGCTCGAGCGCCTCAAGCGCCTCGCCGACTGGCTGCACGAGCACGACCGGCTGTTCCTCTTCGAGCTGCTGGTGCCCGCGACCGACGAGCAGATCGCCTCGGTCGACGGCGACACCGACCGCTACGACCAGGAGCTGCGCCCGGAGCTGATGCGCCGCACGATCCAGGAGATCCAGGACTTCGGCATCGAGGTGGACATCTGGAAGATCGAGGGCGTCGACGAGAGCTCCGACTGCGAGATGCTCGCGCAGCAGACGCGCTCGGGCGACGGCCGCGAGAACGTCGTGTGCGTGGTGCTCGGACGCGGAGCGAGCGACGACAAGGTCGACCAGTGGCTGCGCGCCGGCGCGCCCGTCGACGGCTACATCGGCTTCGCGATCGGCCGCTCGATCTGGTGGGACGCGCTCAAGGGCTTCCTCGACGGATCGGTCTCCCGCGACGACGCGGCCCAGCAGATAGCCGACAACTACCTGCGCTTCGTGAGGGTCTACCAGGACACCGAATCCACCGTGGGTTCGACTTCGTAGAGCGGTTTGGGGGCCCGATAACGGTGGTACCCTCCGGCGCGTCATGCGGATGCGTCAATCGCTCGCGCAGTTCGAGGCGGCCTTCCATGAGGAGACCGTCGAGGACCGCGAACGCCGTGAGCGGCTGCGGCGTGAGGCCGCCCGGCGGTCCGTGCAGCGCCGCAACGAGCGCGTAACGCG
>JAICRZ010000130.1 GCA_025937135.1 Thermoleophilaceae bacterium | reverse complement strand
CTTTCTACGAGGCGGCTCAGCCCGTCCTCGCCGAGCCGGATCCCGCCAAGGCATGAGCACGATCGAGCAGCGCTTCGGCCCCTACGGGGGCCGGTACGTCCCTGAGACGCTGATCGCGGCGTTGGACGAGCTGACCTAGGCCTGGGAAGCGACGCGGGAAGACCCGGAGTACGTCGCGCGGCTCGACGCGATGCGGCGCGATTACGTCGGTCGGGCGACGCCGCTCTACCTGGCGCAGCGGCTCTCGGAGCGGGTCGGCTCGCGGGTCTACCTGAAGCGCGAGGACCTCGCCCACACCGGCGCCCACAAGATCAACAACGCCCTCGGCCAGACGCTGCTGGCGCAGCGGATGGGCAAGTCCCGGATCATCGCCGAGACCGGGGCGGGCCAGCACGGCGTCGCCACCGCGACCGCCTGCGCGCTCCTGGGACTCGAATGCATCGTCTACATGGGCACCGAGGACATCCGCCGCCAGAGGCCGAACGTCGAGCGGATGAAGCTGCTGGGCGCCGAGGTGGTGGCGGTCGACTCCGGCGCGCGCACCCTGAAGGAGGCGGTCAGCGAGGCGATCCGCGACTGGGTGGCGAGCGTGGGGGAGACGCACTACGTGATCGGCTCGGCGGTCGGCCCGGCGCCCTACCCGGCGCTCGTTCGCGACCTCCAGCGGGTGATCGGGGACGAGGCGCGCGCGCAGCTGCTCGAGCAGGCAGGGCGGCTGCCGGACCGCGTTGTCGCGTGCGTGGGCGGCGGCTCCAACGCCATCGGCACCTTCGTCCCGTTCGCCGACGACGAGGGCGTGCAGATCGTGGGCGTCGAGGCCGGCGGCGAGGGGCTCGACACGCGCCGCCACGGCGCCCCGCTCACCACGAACGCCCGCGGCATCCTTCACGGCGCGCTGTCCGCGGTACTCCAGGACGAGGAGGGGCAGATCCTCGAGGCGCACTCGGTCTCCGCCGGCCTCGATTACCCGGGCGCGGGGCCGCAGCACGCGTTCCTGCGCGACGAGGGCCGCGCGCAGTACGTGGCCGTGACCGACGACGAGGCGATTGCCGCGTTCAAGCGGGTTGCCGAGCTCGAGGGGATCATCCCGGCGCTCGAGACGTCGCACGCGTTCGCGTGGGTGCTCGCGAACCCGGACGGCAGCGAGCTCGACCTCATCACGCTCTCCGGCCGCGGCGACAAGGACCTCGCCGAGGTGCTGGGCGGTGGCTGACCGCATAGCCGCCGCGTTTGCGGACAACGGCAAGCGCGCGGCGCTGATGCCGTACCTGATGGGCGGCTATCCGTCGCTCGAGGAGTCGCGGGAGATCGGGATCGCGTGCGCCGACGCCGGCGCCGACCTGGTCGAGCTCGGCGTGCCGTTCTCCGACCCGCTGGCCGACGGCCCGGTCATCCACGCCGCCGGCACCGCGGCGCTCGCGGCCGGCGTCACACCGCTGTGGGTGCTCGAGGTGTGCGCCGCGCTCTCGGAGCGGCTGCCCGTGGTGCTGATGGCGTACGCGAACCTGCTGCTCGGCCACGACGCGTTCGTGCAGAAGGCCGCCGCCGCGGGCGCGGCCGGGCTGATCGTGCCCGACCTGCCGCACGACGAGGCGGCGCCGCTGCGCGAGGAGTGCGACGCGCTCGGGCTCGCGCTCGTGCCGCTCGCGGCGCCCACCAGCAGCGACGAGCGCCTGGCCGAGATCGGCCGCGACGCGCGCGGGTTCATCTACACCGTCTCCCTCACCGGGACCACCGGCGAGCGCGACACGCTGCCGCCGGAGCTCGAGCGGACGGTCGAGCGCGTGCGCTCGGCCACCGACGTTCCGGTCGCGGTCGGCTTCGGCATCTCGACGCCCGAGCAGGCGCGCGCGGTGGGCGACGTTGCCGACGGCGTGATCGTGGGCAGCCGGCTCGTTCGCGCCGCGGGCGAGGGCGGCGCGGATGCCGTCGGCGAGCTGGTGCGCGGCCTCGCCGACGCGCTGTCCGCGTAGGATCCTCCGCGCCCATGGCCGCCCGCGACGTCGCAGAGTCCTACTTCGAGGCGATCGCCCGCCACGACGTCGACGCGATCGCCTCGCACTACAGCCCGGAGCTGGTCGTGGACATGATGGGGCAGGGCATCCTGCGCGGCCCGGGCGAGATGCGCGCCTTCTTCGAGTCGCTGTTCGCCGCGATCCCGGAGGCCGAGATGATCGCCGACCGGATCGTGGCCGAGGAGCGGGTCGCGGTCGTCCAGTGGCGGCTGCGCGGCACGTTCAGCGGGGCGCCGCTGTTCGGCGTCGAGGCCACCGGCGGCTGGATCGACGCGCGCGGCTGCGACGTGATCGAGGTCGCCGAGGGGCTGATCGCGCGCAACACCGCCTATCAGGACGGCGTCGAGATGCTGCGCGCGTTCGGGATGATGCCGCCGCTCGACTCGCCGCCCGAGCGGGCGATGAAGCAGGCCTTCAACGTTGCCACCCGGGCGCGCCGGGCGCTGAGGGAGCGCTTCGGCTGATACGGCCGCTAGGATCCCGCGCCGCATGCAGATCTTCGTCGCAACAATCGTCGGGCTCGTCATCTGGATCGTCCTCTGGGCGTTCGACGTCAAGGCGCTCGACGGCTTCCTGATCACGCTCGCGATCATCCTCAGCGCCACGGTGTCGTGGATGGCCGGTCCGTGGGTCAGGCGCATGCTCAAGCCTTAAAGGGGCGGCCTATCCTGGGCTGATGCCCTTTCAGGATCTACAGCTCGTCGCCGAGGACGGCCGCGCGGTGGCGGTGTTCACCGCCGACCAGCCGGTGCGCGACGCGCTCGCGGACGCGCTGAGCTGGCATGTGCAGCAGCGCTTCCAGACCGAGGCGCTCGAGACCGAGAAGGTGATCGAGCTGCGCGCCGCCGGCGCCCTGGCCGACCGGCTCGACGAGTTCCGCGGCGTCGAGGGCCGCGCGCCGGTGCGCGTGAACGCCGACCACGTCCGCGTGATGATCGAGGCGTCGTCGGCGTACCGCTCGGAGCGCGACGTCGACAGCTACCAGTCGCCCGAGGAGCGCGAGCGCCTGGCGGTCCTCGCCTCCCTGATCGACCCCCTCTTCGACCTGCTCGCCGACCTCGACCGCGCCGACGAGGTGCTGGCCGCGCAGTCGTACGGGCGTTAGCGCTCCTCGCCCTCGAAGTACTCCACGCCCGACGAGCGCGGGAACATGCCGTCCTCCGCCTCGTCACCGGTGTACACCCCGACCTTGCCGCTGTCCGGGTACGCGGTCGCCGTCGGCAGCACGACGTTCGACCACATCAGCACGCGCACGCGGGAGTCGCCGTCGTTGCGGATCTCGTGGGCGCCCTCGGGTCCGGTCGGGAAGAAGACGATCTCGAGCGGCCCCACGTCGGCCGTCTCGTCCGGCGTCCGCACGGTCGCGCGCCCCTCGAGCACCAGCAGCCACTCCTCCTCGCCGTACTCGTAGTGGTAGGGGCAGACCGACTGTCCCGGCGGCAGCTCGTACAGCGAAGCCCCCGTCCGCGTCGCACCCAGCCCGGGCCCGATGCGGAACCCGCCGGAGCGGAACCCGTCCGGGTCGTCCGCGGACCACGTGAGCGAGGGATCGGAGAGGTCCGCCCGCCGGATCACCCGAAGAACGCCTCCGCCTGCTCGTAGAAGTCCGCCGGCACGGTCCGCAGCTCGGCGACCGCGTCCGCCAGCGGGACCAGCTCGATCGCCGTGGCGCGCAGCGCGGGCATCATGCCCCAGCGGCTCTCGCTCGCGGCGTCGATCGCGGCGATGCCGAAGCGCGTGGCCAGCACCCGGTCGAACGCGGTCGGCGTGCCGCCGCGCTGGATGTGGCCGAGCACGGTGGTGCGCGTCTCGATCCCGGTGCGCCGCTCGACCTCGGTCTCGAGCCGCTGCCCGATGCCGCCGAGCCGCTCGTGGCCGAACTCGTCGACCGTGCCGCCGATCGTCTCCATCGTGCCCTCGACTGGCTTCGCGCCCTCGGCCACGACCACGATCGAGAAGTAGCGGCCGCGGTCGTGGCGGCGCTGGATCAGGCGGCAGACGTCCTCGATGTCGAAGTGGCGCTCGGGGATGAGGATCACGTCGGCGCCGCCGGCGAGCCCGGAGTAGAGCGCGATCCAGCCGGCGTGGCGGCCCATCACCTCCACGACGAGGTTGCGGTGGTGCGACTCGGCGGTGGTGTGCAGGCGGTCGATCGCATCGGTCGCGACCTGCACGGCGGTGTCGAAGCCGAAGGTCATGTCGGTGGCGCCGATGTCGTTGTCGATCGTCTTCGGCACGCCGAGGACCGGCAGCCCGTGCTCCGCATGGAGACGGTTCGCGGCGCCCAGCGTGTCCTCCCCGCCGATCGCGATCAGGCCGTCGAGGTGGTGCGCCTCGAGCGTCGCGGCGATCCGCTCGGGGCCGTCGTCGCGCCTGAAGGGGTTCGTGCGCGACGAGCCGAGAATCGTGCCGCCGCGCGGGAGGATGCCGCGAATCGCCTCGATCGTCAGTTCGAGGTGATCGTCTTCAATCGGACCTCGCCATCCGTCGCGGAACCCTAGGATCGCATGGCCGTGGTGGTCGATGCCCTTGCGGACGATCGCCCGGATCACCGCGTTGAGCCCGGGGCAATCCCCGCCGCCCGTCAGAACGCCGAACCGCATGAGACGCGCAAGATACATCTACGTCCTCGCCCTCCTGGTCTGCGGCTGCTTCGCAGGGGCGGTGGGCTGCAGCTCGGCCTCGAAGGACCGCGCGGCCGGCACGACGCTGAGCGTCTACATGAGCCTGCCGCACGAGGGCGTCTCGGCGCGCACGGCCGGCGACGTGGCGGCCGGCGCCCGGCTCGCCCTCGCGGACGCGTCGGCACACGCCGGCGGAAAGCACGTGCGCCTGGTCCAGCTCGACAGCTCGAAGCCCGGCGCCGTGACGTGGGACCCCTCGCTCGTGGAGAAGAACGCGAAGCAGGCGGTCGACGACCCGACCGCCATCGCCTACATCGGCGAGCTCGACTCCGGCGCGTCGGCGATCTCGGTGCCGGTCACCAACGACAGGCAGATCCTCCAGGTCTCGCCCGACGACGGCCTCACGAGCCTCACGCGCGACGAGCCCGGCGCCGCGCTGCTCACCGGACCGGCCCGCTACTACCCGTCGGGCAAGCGGACCTTCCTGCGGCTGGTGCCGACCGACTACGCGCAGGCGGCGACGCTCGTCGGCTGGGCGCGCGCCCGCGGCGCGAAGCGGATCGCGCTCGTCCAGGACGAGCGGCTGTTCGGGCGCGCGCTCGCGGAGCAGGCGCGCTTCGCGGCGCTCAGGCTCCACGTGCTGGCCACCGACGGCGCGGAGGCCCACGACGATCCGACGACCTACCCCGCGCTCGCTGAGAAGCTCGCCCAGCAGCGCCCGGACGCCGTGATCTACACCGGGCTCGGCGACAGCCACTCGGGTGCCCTCCTCGCCGCGATCAGGCGCGAGCTGCCCGGCGTGCCGCTCTACGGCGGCAGCGCGCTGGCCACCGCCTCGCCGCCGCCCGCCGCCCTGCCGCCGATCGCGGTCGTCAAGCCCGCGCTGGCACTGTCCGCCTACGGCCCGCGCGCCCGCCGGCTGGTTGCGCGGATCGCGCGCGAGCGCGGCGGCCCGGTTGGCCCCGAGGCCCTCTACGGCTACGAGGCGATGCGGATCGTGCTCGAGGCGATCGCCGAGGCGAGGCCCGACGCCGGCGATCGGGCTGCCGTCGCGCGCGCCGCGCTCACGCCACGCACGCGCGAGTCGGTTCTCGGCAGGTACCGGATCTCCGCCGCGGGCGACGTCTCGACCACGCGTTTCGGCGGTTACCGGCGTACCGGCGCGCGCCTCGCGTGGGAAGGGGTCCGGGCGGTGCCCGGCGCCGCGATGACCCGGCCTTGATGCATCCGTCGGAGCTTGCGGTTAGATTGCGCCACACATAGGCGCCGTGGGACAAGTACGATCGCGTCGCCAAATTCCTTGAAAGAGGAGGGGGAAGACTTGCGTGCAACACGGATGGCGGTCGCCGGCTGTACGGCGGCGGCCCTCGCCATGGGCGTAGCGGCCTGTGGCGGAAGCAGTGGAGGCGGGGGCAGCGGTAGCACCGTCAGCGGCTCCACCCTGACGATCTATTCGAGCCTTCCGCTCCAGGGCGCATCCCGCGTCCAGGGCGCGGCGACGGTCAACGGGGCGAAGCTCGCCCTTCAGCAGGCCGGTGGCAAGGTCGGCAAGTACACGATCAAGTACAAGTCGCTCGACGACTCCACGGCCCAGGCCGGCAAGTGGGATCCGGGCCAGACGTCGACCAACGCCCGCAAGGCCGCGACCGACAAGAGCACGATCCTGTACATCGGCGAGTTCAACTCGGGCGCGAGCGCTATCTCGATCCCGATCCTGAACCGCGCCGTGATCGGGCAGATCAGCCCGTCGAACACGGCGGTCGGCCTCACCTCGGACGCGGCTGGCGCCGAGCCCGGTGAGCCGAACAAGTACTACCCGACCGGCAAGCGCACGTTCGTCCGCGTCGTGCCGCGAGACACGGTGCAGGGCGCCGCGGACGCCGCGGTCCTGAAGGCGGATGGCTGCAAGAAGCCGTTCGTCGTCAACGACAAGGAGGTCTACGGCGCGGGTCTCGCGACCAACGTCGTCGACTCGCTCAAGGCGCAGGGGATCCCGTCGCTCGGCAACACGGGCTGGGACCCGAAGGCGCCGAACTACCGGTCCGTCGCGTCGTCGATCAAGTCGAAGGGCACGGACTGCGTCTTCATCAGCGGCATCGTGAACAACAACGCGGTGCAGTTGACGAAGGACCTCGCGGCGGCGATGCCGACGGCCAAGATCCTCGGCCCGGACGGCATCTGCACAGCGACCTACACCGACCCGAAGCAGGGCGGCATCCCGGCGTCGCTGGCGTCGCGGACGCAGTGCACCGTCGCAACGCTGGACCCGGCCAAGTACCCGCCGGCGGGCAAGCAGTTCTTCGCCCAGTACAAGAAGGCATACCCCGGCACAGAGCCGGATCCGTACGCCATCTACGGGTACGAGTCGATGAGCCTCGCGCTTGACGCGATCAAGCGGGCAGGGGCGAACGGGAACAACCGCCAGGACGTGGTCAACGCGCTCTTCAACACGAAGAACCGCAAGAGCGTCCTCGGCACGTACTCGATCGACAAGGACGGCGACACCAGCATCACCGACTACGGCCTCTACAAGATCGTGAACGGGCAGCCGACGTTCGCGAAGGTCATCAAGGCCAGCCCGACGGGCTGACCCTCTGGCAATTGGCGGGGCGGGCCCATGGCGGTCCGCCCCGCCCGGCCGTAGACTCCGAACACGCATGGAAGCCGCTGCGATACCGCTGCGTCGAGCGCTGAGATCGACGGCCGGATCGGCGATCCGCCGCTTTCTCCAGCGCTGGGGACTGATCATCGTCCTGCTCGTGCTGCCGGTCGGGTTCGGCATCCACGACCTCGTCACGCAGCACAGCCTCTCCCACATCGCCGAGAACCTGAAGGACGGCGTTTCGAACGGGGCGATCTGGGCGCTGGTGGCGATCGGCTACACGCTCGTCTACGGCATCGTCGAGCTGATCAACTTCGCGCACGGCGAGGTCTTCATGATCGGCTCGTTCGTGTCGTTCAGCGTCTGGAGCACCGTCGGCGTGACGCTCGCGACCGGGGCCCTCGGCATCGTGTTCGGCCTGATCGTCGCGCTGCTGATCGCGATGGTCGCGTGCGGGATGCTGAACCTGCTGATCGAGCGCGTCGCGTACAAGCCGCTGCGCAACGCGCCCAAGCTCGCGCCGCTGATCACGGCGGTCGGCTTCTCGTTCATCCTCCAGAACGTCGGGCTCGAGTGGTTCGGCGGGTCGCAGAAGGGCGTGGACGACCTGATTCACGCGCAGACCGACTTCTTCGTCGTCGGTGGAGTGCACATCACGCACGCCGACGTCCTCGCGATCGCGGTGACGGTGCCGCTCGTCCTGCTGCTGGCCGGCTTCATCACGAAGAGCCGGCTGGGCAAGGCGATGCGCGCCACCGCGCAGGACTTCGAGGCCGCTCGCCTGATGGGCATCAACGTGGACAACACGATCTCGCTGACCTTCCTCCTCGGCGGCCTCGCGGCCGGCGCCGCCGGGCTGATCTACGCCCTCTACGAGACGACGATCTGGTACTTCCAGGGCTTCCAGGCCGGTCTGATCGCGTTCACCGCGGCGGTCATGGGCGGGATCGGCAACCTCTGGGGCGCGGTCCTGGGCGGGCTGATCATCGGCTGCATCCAGCAGATCGCCGACGACCGCATGGGCGGCGGCACATGGACCTCGGCGATCGTCTTCGCCTACCTCGTCCTGATCATGGTCTTCCGCCCGCAGGGCCTGATCGGCGAGCAGACGCGAGAGGCGGGCTGACGCGATGGCCGGCATGGGTCCAGCCAGCGCGGTCCGCAGCGTCCAGGGCGCCGGCAAGACGCTGAAGGAGCGCGTCGCCGCGGACAAGCGCCTGGCGTG
>JAICRZ010000205.1 GCA_025937135.1 Thermoleophilaceae bacterium | reverse complement strand
TAGGTGCCGGTGTCGGGGTCGAAGCCCGAGAACACGCCGGCCAGGTCCTCGGTGTCCCTGAAGTCCTCGCCGATGATCGTGGCGGCGTTGGTGTAGGAGACCACGTAGTCGCGAAAGAACGAGTCCGTCTCGATCACGTGGCGGATCAGCCCGCCGAGGAAGGCGATGTCGGTGCCCGCGCGGATCGGCACGTGGCGGTGGGCCATCGCGCTCGTGCGGGAGAAGCGCGGGTCCACGTGGATCACGCGCGCGCCGCGCTCCTTCGCCTTCATCACCCAGCGGAAGCCGACCGGATGCGCCTCGGCCATCGAGCTGCCCTGGATCAGGATGCAGTCCGCGTTCTGGAGGGCCTGGAGCGAGTCGGTGGCGCCGCCGCGCCCGAACGAGGTGCCCAGACCGGGCACCGTCGAGCTGTGTCATATGCGCGCCTGGTTCTCGATCTGCACCGCACCCATGGCCGTGAAGAGCTTCTTGATGAGGTAGTTCTCCTCGTTGTCGAGCGTCGCGCCGCCGAGGTGCGCGAAGCCGAGCGTGCGGTCGACGCGGTGGCCGTTGTGGTCGCGCTCCTGCCAGCCGGCCTCGCGAGCCGCGATCACCCGCTCGGCGATCATGTCCATCGCCTGATCGAGCTCGAGCTCCTCCCACTCCGTCCCGCCCGGCCGGCGGTACCTGACCTTCGTCAGGCGGCCGGGCTGCTGCACGAGCTGGCGCGACGCGGCGCCCTTCGGGCAGAGCGTTCCCTGGTTGATCGGCGAGCGCGGATTCCCCTCGATGTCCACCAGCTCGCCGTCCCGCGTGTACACGACCTGGCCGCACCCGACCGCGCAGTACGGACAGACCGACTCAGTCGCCTTCAGCCCCGCCACGCGCGCGCCGGCGCGCAGCGTCTCGTCCGAGGCAGCCGCCGGACCCGTGCCCCAGTCGAGCACCCTGCTCAGCCCGGGCACCTGCCGCAATCGCTGGAACGAGTTCACCGGCTGCCCCACGCGCGCATCGTGCCACTAACCGCTGTGCGAAGGTTCCGGCGTGGCCGACCCTGCCGAGATCGACCCGCCGGACCCGTCACGCGACCTTCCCGCGGCCGCCGTCATGGCCGTCGTCGCCTTCCTCGTGTTCGCGGGCCTGGTCGTCTGGCTCGTCACGCGCAAGACCACCCCGGATGCGGTCTCGTGGGTGGGCGCGGGCCTCGTCGGCATCGGTTCGCTCGTGCTGGCGGCATGGGCGCTCGTGCTCAACTTCGAACCCGATCTCGGCCGTGCCGAGCGCTTCGGCGGCGACCTGCTGCTCGTCGGGTTCGGCGTGCTGTTCGTGGTGGCGGGGCTGCCGACGTTCGCGGCCGGCCAGCTCTGAGCGCGTGAGCGACGGACAGCTCATCCTCGTGGCCGGCGCGCTGCTGGCCGGTGGCGTCATCGCGTCGCTGCTGGCAGCGCGGATGCGCGTGCCGAGCCTGCTCCTGTTCGTAGGGCTGGGCATGCTCGTCGGCGCGGACGGCACCGGCTGGATCGACTTCAGCGACTACGAGCTCGCGCGGACCATCGGCATCATCGCGCTCGCGCTGATCCTGTTCGAGGGCGGGCTCACGTCGGGTGTCATCGAGATCCGCCCGGTGCTGCCGGCCGCCATAAGCCTCGCGACGGTGGGCACGCTCGTCACGGCGCTGATCGCCGGCCTGGTGGCCACGCTGCTTTTCAACTTCAGCTTGCTCGAGGGGTTGCTCCTGGGCGCGATCCTGTCGTCCACCGACGGCGCCGCGATCTTCGCGCTGCTGCGCAACTCCACGCTGCGCCGGCGCCTGGCCCGGACGCTCGAGGGCGAGTCCGGCCTGAACGACCCCATCGCGGTGCTGCTCGTGATCGGGTTCATCGACTGGATCCAGAAGCCCGGCTACGGAATCGGCGACATGGCGATCCTGCTCGTGCGCCAGCTCGGCATAGGGCTCGCGGTCGGGCTGTTCGTCGGCTGGGCGGCGGTGCGCGGCTTCCGGCGCGCGCGGCTCAACACGGCCGGCCTCTACCCGGTCGCATCGCTCGCCACGGCCGCGATCAGCTTCGGCGCGGCCGACGTCCTGCACGGGTCGGGCTTCCTCGCCGTCTACCTCGCCGGCCTTGCGCTCGGCTCGGCGAACGTTCCCGCCAAGCAGACGACCACCGCGTTCCATCAGGGCCTCGGCTGGGTCGCCCAGATCGCGATGTTCCTCACGCTCGGCCTGCTCGTGTTACCGAGCCAGCTCGGCGGCGTCGCGCTCGAGGGCACCGTGCTCGCGTTCGTGGTGGTGGTGATCGCACGGCCGCTCGCGGCGGCGCTCGCCACCGCGCCGTTCGGCTTCTCGTGGCGCGAGCGCGGCGTGCTCGGCTGGGCCGGGCTGCGCGGCGCCGTGCCGGTCGTGCTCGCCACGTTCCCGGTGATCGACGGCGTGCACCGCAGCGTCGAGTTCTTCGACATCGTCTTCTTCGCGGTACTCATCTCCACGCTGGTCCAGGGCAGCACGTTCGAGCCGCTGGCGAAGCGCCTCGGGCTCACGACCAACGAGCCGGCGCTGCCGCGGCCGCTGGCGGAGGCCGGCACGATCAGGCGGCTCGGCGCGGAGGTGCTCGAGTATCCGGTCGCGCCCGACGACGCGATCTCCGGCGCGCGCGTGCGCGACCTGGGCCTGCCGCGCGAGGCGGTCGTGAACGTGATCGTCCGCGGCGCCGAGGCGGTCCCGCCGCGCGGATCCACGCGCCTGCGATCCGGCGACATCGTCCACGTGCTCGTGCGCGCTCGCGTTGCCGCCGAGGTGCGCGGTCTCACCGAGCGCTGGCGCACCGGCCCGATCGGTCCACCGCCGCGGCCGGTGGCGCCCAACGTGGGGCGCAAGCCCGTGTTCAGCGCCTGGCGCTGGAGCGACCGCGACGGCAATCCCGCGCAGGCCGTGACGGTGCGCGGGCAGTCGGTGATCGCGCAGCTGCGCATCCGCCGCGACGAGCCCGGCGGGCTCTGGGTGCTCGCGGACGGGCGCTACGCCGTGACCGGGCCGGTGGCCGCCGCGGGCAGCGCCGGCGATCTGTCGGCGTGGGCCGCGAAGCGCCTGCGCAGCGCGCAGCCGGACGAGCGAGCATGGCTCCAGACGGTGATCGGCGCGCTCGCCGCGGACCGCCACGAGATGCGGCGCGGCGACTGGGCGTGAGCGGGCATACTGCGGACCGCCGTGAGCCGCCTGGGATCTCTACTGCTCGCCGCAGCCATGCTCGCTGCCGTGATCGTCGTCGGCGCGGGAAGCGGGCACACGACCGCCGCGCGAGCCGCCGCGTGCCCGTGGGTCGGAAGCAGCGCATCGCCCGACGCGCGCGCTCACCAGGTCGTCGCCGCGATGACGCTCGACGAGAAGATCGCGATGGTGCACCAGCCCGACCCGATCTGGACGCACTACGGGGTGGCCGGATACATCCCGCCGAACCCGCGGCTCTGCATCCCGGACCTCTACCTCAACGACGCGGGTGCGGGCGTCGGCGACCAGGAGGAGAACGTGGTGGCGTTCCCCGCGCCGATCGCGCAGGCGTCCAGCTGGGACCGCTCGCTCCAGCGCGAGTTCGGCCGCGCCCTGGGCTGGGAGGCCTGGCACAAGGGCGTGAACGTGCAGCTCGCGCCGAACGTGAACATCGCGCGGGTGCCGATGAACGGGCGCAACTCCGAGGCGTTCGGCGAGGACCCCTTCCTGACCGGCCAGGTCGGCGTCGCCGAGATCCGCGGGATCCAGGACAACAACGTGATCGCGACGGTCAAGCACTACGCGCTCAACAACCACGAGCAGAACCGCATGACCGTCTCCTCCGACGCGGACGAGCGCACGATCCACGAGATCTACCTGCCGGCGTTCGAGGCCGCCGTGAAGCAGGGCGACGTCGGCTCGGTGATGTGCTCCTACAACCGCATCGACGGCACCTACGCGTGCGAGAACCCGCGCATGCTCGACGGCATCCTCAAGGGCGAGCTCGGCTTCGACGGGTTCGTGATGTCGGACTGGAGCGGGACCCACTCGACGGTGCAGGCGGCGAACTCGGGGCTCGACATGGAGATGGGCCCGGCGCCCGGCCAGTACTACGGCGACGCCCTGAAGGCCGCGATCCAGTCCGGCCAGGTCCCGGCGGCGCGGCTCGACGACATGGTTCTGCGGATCCTGCGCCCGATGTTCGCGCGCGGCATCTTCGAGCACCCGCACGCGCCCGAGCCGGACGCGTTCGCGGCCGACGTGCGGCGGCCCGAGGACCTCACGCTGGCACGGAAGATCTCGGAGGAGGGGACTGTGCTGCTGAAGAACGCCGGCAACGTCCTGCCGCTGACGGGCAACGGCAAGCGGGTCGCCGTCATCGGGTCGGCGGGCGGACCGGTGGGCACCTCGCAGTCGTACGGAACGGGCGGCAGCGCGCACATCCCGGAGTTCGGCACGAAGGCGGACCTGGTCACGCCGTTCCAGGGGATCCAGCAGCGCGGCCAGGCGGAGAACGACATCGTCACCTACGCGGACGGGACCTCGACCGCCGACGCGGTCGCCGCGGCCACGACGGCCGACGTCGCGGTCGTGTTCG
>JAICRZ010000258.1 GCA_025937135.1 Thermoleophilaceae bacterium | reverse complement strand
CTCGTTCGACACCCACGAGGCACTCACCTCCCGCTTCAAGCTGGACGGTCTCGAGCCGCAGGGCGCGAAGTTCTTCATGGCGAGCGGGCACGACCCGCAGATGCAGATCGACCTGCGCGCGGAACTCGGCGGCGCCAGCGCCTACGAGGTGCTCGTCGAGGTCGCCTACGCGGTCATGCTCGTGGACCCGCGCGGCGAGGACGCTGCGCAGGTGCGTGAGCTCCAGCGCCGTGCTCGCGCACGGTCGCGCTCGGCGAAGCGGCTCGTGCGTCAGGTCGAGAACCGGACCGGCGTTCCGATCGGCGGGCCGATGCGCAAGCTCTACCGCAAGCTGCGGGCGCGGCTGGGCGGTTAGATGGCTGATTCCACGACCGCCGCACGCGCGGATGACGCGCCATACCGTCGTATATCGGCGTCCTCGGGCTCGCGAACCCTCTTGGGTTCGCTTCGCCCTGCGTCCTTGATCTACTCGGTCTGGCGCGCCCCCGCACGCACGACCGCCGCGGAACCAGCCATCTGAGCGCGGCCGTCGTCATCCCGACCTGGAACGGTCGCGACTACCTCGACCTCGTGCTGCCGTCGCTGCGCGCCCAGACCTACGGCGACTTCCGCGTCGTGGTGGTGGACAACGGCTCGACCGACGGGAGCGCCGACCACCTGCGGGCGGAGTACCCGGAGGTCGAGGTGCTCGAGCTGTCCACGAACGTCGGCTTTGCCGCCGCCGTCAACCACGGGATCGAGGCGTCGGCGGGCGTCGAGCACGTGGCCGTGGTGAACAACGACCTCGAGCTCGTCCCGCGCTGGCTCGAGTCGATGGTCGCGGCGTTGCGTGACCACCCGGACGCCGGCTCGGCCACCGGCAAGATGCTCTTCCACGACCGCCGCGACGTGATCGACGGCGCCGGCGACTTCACCTCCTGGTACGCGGTCAGCGCGCCACGCGGGCGCGGCGAGCTCGACCGTGGTCAGTACGACGTGCCGGAGCCGGTGTTCAGCGCCTGCGGCGGCGCCGCGCTCTACCGGCGCTCTGCGCTCGATGCGGTCGGTCCCTTCGACGAGGACTTCTTCGCCTACGCCGAGGACGTCGACTGGGGCTTCCGCGCGCAGCTCGCCGGCTGGACGTGCCGCTACGTGCCGGAGGCCGTCGCGTTCCACATGGGCGGCGCCACGAGCGGCCGCGTTCCGAACCTCTCGCGCTACCTGTTCTTCCGCAACACGCTGTCGATGGTGGCGAAGAACTGGCCGGCCAGCGCGCTCGTGCGCAACGCGCCACGCCTCGCGCTCTTCCTCGGCAAGAGCTTCTCGTCGTCGATCCGCGGGCGCTGGTTCCGCGCGATGCTGCGCGGCGCCGTCGACGCGTTCGCCGGGCTCCCGCACACCCTGCGCAAACGACGCGCCGTCCAGCGCTCGCGGCGGGTCGGCATGGGCTACCTCAACGGGATCGTGCGCGCCGACTACCCGCTCGAGTCGCGCATCCTCGCCTTCATCGACGGCGCGATCCTCAACCGCGACTGAACTCGGCGATCTGCCCGAGCGTGACCTCGCGCATGTCGCGCCCGTCGCGGTAGGCCACGTACCAGTCCACCACGCGCGCCAGCGCCTCGTCGAGATCCCAGCGCGGCGTCCAGCCGAGCACGTCGCGCGCTCGCGTCGAGTCGATGTGCAGGTAGCCGGCCTCGTGCGGCGCGTCGGGGTCCGAGGCGTCGGCTTGGTCGAGCCCGCCGGGCCAGAGCTCGGCAAGGCGCGCCACGATGTCGCCCACGGGCCGCGCGTCATCACGCGCGGGCCCGAAGTTGAAGGCCGGCTCGGTGGGTATCCGCTGGGCGAGCGTCAGATAGCCGGCGAGCGGGTTGAGCACGTGCTGCCACGGGCGAACGGCGTGCGGGTTGCGCACCTCGACCGGGCGGCCGTCGAGCGCGGCGCGCATCGCGTCGGGCACCAGGCGATCCTCGGCGAAGTCGCCCCCGCCGATCACGTTGCCCGCGCGCGCGGTCGCCAGCGGGAGACCGAACGACTCGCGATAGGCGGCGGCCACCAGCTCCTGCGCCGCCTTGCTGGACGAATAGGGGTCGGCGCCGCCGAGCGGATCCTCTTCACCGTACGCGTTCTCGAGGCCGCGGTTGAGGTAGGACTTGTCACTCGTCACCACGACGACCGCGCGCACGTCGTCCGACGCCCGCGCCGCCTCCAGCAGGTTCACGGTGCCCATCACGTTCGTCTCGTACGTCTGGACGGGCTCCAGGTAGGAGCGCCGCACGAGCGGCTGCGCCGCGAGGTGCAGGATCACCTCGGGCCGGGCGCGCTCGACCGCGCCGCGCACCGCGTCGGGGTCGCGGACGTCGCCCGCGAGGAACTCGACCGAGTCGCTCACGCCCGCCAGGTCGTAGAGAGCGGGCGCCTCGCGCTCGGCACGCGAGAAGCCGATCGTCTCCGCGCCCAGTGCGCCGAGCCAGAGCGCGAGCCAGCTTCCCTTGAAGCCGGTGTGCCCGGTGAGGAGCACGCGCCGGCCGGACCAGAAGGCGGGGTCTACTCCCACAGCTTCCACGCCGGCCTCCCCGTGTCCCACTCCTCTTGCAGCATCTGCTTGTCGCGCAGCGTGTCGACCGCGTGCCAGAACCCCTGGTGGCGGTACGCGGCGAGCTGGTTCTCGGCCGCCAAACGCTGGAGCGGCTCGCGCTCCCAGACGGTGTCGTCCCCAGCGATGTAGCCGCCCACCTCCGGGGACAGAACGAAGAAGCCG
>JAICRZ010000142.1 GCA_025937135.1 Thermoleophilaceae bacterium | reverse complement strand
TGACCTCGAGTGGGCGCCGCCCGGACACGGCGACATCTACACCTCACTCGTGACGAGCGGGATGCTCACCACGATGCTCGACAAGGGCTACGAGTACGCGTTCGTCGCCAACTCCGACAACCTCGGCGCGATCCTCGACCCGCGGATCGTGGCGTGGTTCGCGAACGAGGAGCTGCCGTTCGCGATGGAGGTGGCCGACCGCACCGAGGCCGACCGCAAGGGCGGCCACATCGCACGCCGCCGCGATGGGGGCGGGCTGCTGCTGCGCGAGGTGGCGCAGACGCCGGACGACGACCTCGACTCGTTCCAGGACACGAGTCGCCACCGTTACTTCAACACGAACAACCTGTGGATCAACCTGCGCTCGCTCGACGCGCTGCTGCGCGAGCGCGACGGGGTGCTCGGGCTGCCGATGATCGTCAACTCGAAGACGGTCGACCCCGGCGACCCCTCGTCGCCGGCGGTCTACCAACTGGAGACCGCGATGGGCGCCGCGATCGGCGTGTTCGACGGCGCCGCGGCACTGCGCGTGCCGCGCGAGCGCTTCGCTCCCGTGAAGACGACGAACGATCTGCTCACCCTTCGCTCCGACGCCTACGTGCTGTGCGACGACGGCCGCGTCGAGCTGGCGCCCGAGCGGAAGCGGCGCGTGCCGGTCGTCGACCTCGACGCCGACTACTTCAAGCTGCTGCGCGACTTCGAGGCGCGCTTCGAGCACGGACCGCCGTCGCTCAAGCGCTGCGATCGGCTGACGGTCGAAGGTGACGTGGCGTTCGGGCGCGGCGTGGTCGTGCGCGGCGACGTCCGGCTGGAGAACCCCGGGCGGTCGCAGCTCGTCATCGAGGACGGCGCGCTCCTGGAGGCCTAGAAAGCAAGAAGCCCCGCCGTCTTGGCGGGGCTTCCGCCGGCATCCTGCCGGTTTCCGCCCAAGTGCGAGAGGCTCGGAAGCACAGAGACGGTAGGGGTACTTCGCCGGTTGAAACGCGCGCCGCGGGCGGAGGTTGGGAACGTGCGAACGTGGCGCGAAAGCCCTACGGGGTAAGCTCCCGCACGAGCTCGCCGGCGGGCCGCACGTCGTAGATCCGCGCCACCGTCTCGCCGGCGTAGAGCGGCCCCGCGTCGAGCAGCCCGCGCGGCCCGTCGTCGGTGGCGGCGAACGGGCCGAGCAGCGGGACGCGGGCGCGCTGGGCGCGGGCGATCGGCCCCTGCATCGACATCGGGACGGCGGCCAGGGCAGGGGAGAGGGCGCGGTTGAGGAGGCGCACCGCCGACGGGCCACGGTGGTCGCCGCCCAGCCAGCGCTCGGCCGCCTCGTTCCAGAGCACCCGATGCTTCGCGCCCGCCCAGCCGGCGCCGAACAGCTCGGTGAGGACGGTCTCGCGCGACTCCATCAGGCGCTGCTTGTACGCGGGATGCGCGCGGCTCTCGTCAGTCATCAGGAAGCGGGTGCCGAGCACGGCCGCGACCGCGCCCGCGTCGAGCGCCTTCGCGACGTCCGCGGAGTCCGCGATCCCGCCGGCGATCAGCACCGGGTAGGTCGGCCCGACCGCGCGCCGCACGCGCTCGAACAGCTCGAGCGCCGGCTCCTCGCCGCGCACGTGCCCGCCCGACTCGACGCCCTGCGCGATCACCGCGTCGGCGCCCGCCGCCTGCGCTGCCTGCGCCTCCTCCACCGACCCGCACTGGTGGATCCAGAGGCCGTCGGTGCGCCGCCGCGGCTTGCCCCAGAAGGTCACGAGCGCGTCGGCCTCGGCGGCCACCTCGAAGTGCGCCTTGCGCGCGAACGGGAGCAGCAGGTTGATCGCGATGGGCTTGTCGGTCAGACGGCGCGCGGCGGCGAGCGCGCGGCGCAGCGAGTCGGCGTCCATGATCCCGAGCGTGCCGAGCCCGCCCGCCTCGGACACCGCCGCGGCGAGCTCGTGGCGCGCCAGGCCGCCGCCCATCCCGGCCTGCACGATCGGGAACTCGAGCCCGCGCAGCTCCACGGCCGGGCTCACGCGGCGCTCGCGGCGTCCTCGAGCCGCTCCCGCCGGCGCTCCTCCTCCTCGGACTGGAGCAGCATCCGCACGAACAGGATCGTGAAGACGCTCACGAGCACGAGCGACTGCTCGAGCATCATGATCGCGCCGCCCACGTTCTGGTCCGCGATCGGCGAGAGTCCCCAGATGCGCGGCACGTGCGCGTAGTAGTCGTACGCCACGGTCTTCGACCAGGTGAGGTACAGCCCGAGCGCGCCGAGCCCGAGCTTGGCGGCCAGGACGTACGCGAGGGTGGCGACGCCGGTGAGCTTGTAGCGCATCGGCACCGGCTGGATCAGCGGCCACCAGACCGCGCAACCGGCGGTGAAGAAGGAGAGGTGCTCGAGCGCGTGGACGGCCGGGTTCTCGATCGCCGCCACGTAGAGCGCCGGGATGTGCCAGAAGTAGAGGAGCACGAACCAGATCGCGATGAACGTGTACGGGCTGGCGAGCCGGCCGAGCCTGCGCTCGAATGCGTGGAAGCGCCGCGTGGCGGGCCGCATGATCACGCGCGAGAGCGAGAGCAGCAGCAGGAGCGGCGCGATGTCGCCCAGCAGGATGTGCTGGGTCATGTGCATCGAGAAGAGGTAGTCCTCGCCGAGCGCGTCGAGCGGCGAGACCAGCGCGATCAGCAGCACCAGCACGAAGCCCGCGAACGCGAGCCCCTGCCTCCAGCCCGCGCCGCGGCCGCCGGCCTCGCGGCGCGCCTGCCGGAAGCGCCAGACGTAGACGCCGGACCAGAGCGCGACCGACAGGAGGATCGCCGGCGCGAACGTCCACTTGATGTCCGGGTGCACAGAAGTAACGGCCAAGGCGCGAGATTGTCGCACCTGTAACCCCGCTGTCACACGACCTCGTGCACGCTGCGGTGCATGCCCCTCCGCTCGCTCGTATCGATCGTCGCGCCGCCGCTGTGCGTTTCCTGCGGGGCGAGCGCCGGCAGCGCGGAGCCGCTCTGCGCGCGTTGCCGCGCGGAGCTGCGCTGGCTGCCGCCCGACCCGGCGCCGTATGGCTGGGCGCCGCTCGCGTACGAGGGCGGCGCGCGGGCGCTCGTGCGCGCGCTCAAGTTCCGGGGCGCGGTCGGGCTCGCGGCAACGATGGCCGCGCAGATCGCCGCGACGGCGCCCGACGAGTTGCTCGACGGCTTCACGCTCGTGCCGGTACCGATCCACCCGGCGCGCCTGCGCCGCCGCGGCTACAACCAGGCCGAGTGGCTGGCGCTCGAGCTCGGCGAGCGGCGCGGCTGCCCGGTGTCGGTGTGCCTCGAGCGCGTCGGCTCCGAGGCGAGCCAGGTCGGCCTCAACCGGATCGAGCGGATCGACTCGATCCAGCAGACGATCCGGGTCCGCGACGGCTACGAGGCGCCGGAGCGCGTGGTCGTGGTCGACGACGTGATCACGACCGGCGCGACCATCGACGCGTGTCTGGGCGCCCTGTTCGCGGCGGGCTGCGAGCTGGCCGGGGGGCTGGCGTATGCGCGCACGCTGGGGAGATGAATTCCGGCCGCCCGACCCGTACCATCCAAGGGAGGGATACGACGCGACGACAAGGAGAGCTGCATGCGCATCGAGGTCAAGGGGCGCAACGTTGTGGTCGGCGACGAGGTGCGCGAACGGATTCAGAAGCGCCTCGAGAAGATCGCCAAGCAGGTATCCCCGCTCGCGGAGTGCGACGTGGAGCTGTCGGAGGAGAAGAATCCCTCGATCGCCGACTCGCAGATCGCCGAGGTCACGCTGCGGCTGAAGGGCACCACGCTGCGCGCGCGGAACGCCTCCTCGAGCATGGTCCAGTCGGTGAACCTGGCGGCCGACGAGCTCGCCCGCCAGGTCAAGCGTCACCGCGACAAGAGGCGCGGCAGAAGGGTCTCCACGAAGATGGAACCAGGGGCAGCCGCGCCCTAGAAAACACCCCGCCGTCCGCCGCCTGCCGTCCGCCGTCCGGACCCGGATCGGGCGCCTGAGCCCTTGCTAGCCTGACCCTGATGTCGATACTGGATCGCGCCCTCCGCATCGGCGAGGGAAAGAAGTTCAAGGAGTTCGAGCGCCGGGTCGCCCGGATCGGCGATTGGGAGGCCGAGCTGGAGCTCGATTCCGACGACGAGCTGCGCGAGCGCGCGGACGCCCTACGCGAGCGCGCGCGCAACGGGGAATCGCTCGACGACCTGCTGCCCGAGTCCTTCGCCCTGACCCGCGAGGCCGGCAAGCGCGCCCTCGGCCAGCGCCACTTCGACGTCCAGCTGATCGGCGGCATGGTCCTCCACGACGGCTCGATCGCCGAGATGCGCACCGGCGAGGGCAAGACGCTCACGGCCACCCTGCCGGCGGTGCTGAACTCGCTCTCCGGCAAGGGCGTCCACATCGTCACGGTGAACGACTACCTGGCCCGCCGCGACGCCGAGTGGATGCGCCCGGTCTACGAAATGCTGGGCGTGAGCGTCGGCATCCTCCAGGCCAACGAGAGCGACGAGTTCAAGCACGCCGGCTACGCGTCTGACGTCACCTACGGCACGAACTCGGAGTTCGGCTTCGACTACCTGCGCGACAACCTCGCGATGTCGATCGAGGAGAAGTACCAGCCGGGCCACAACTTCGCGATCGTCGACGAGGTCGACAACATCCTCATCGACGAGGCGCGCACGCCGCTGATCATCTCCGGCCAGCCCGAGCAGGCGGCCGACCTCTACTACCAGTTCGCCAAGCTCGCGAAGCGCCTCACGGCCGGCAAGAAGCCCGAGGGCCCGGAGGGCAAGGCGAAGGACTGGATCGCCGACTTCGACTTCGAGCCTGACGAGAAGCACAAGACGGTCGCGATCACCGAGCAGGGCGTCGAGAAGGCCGAGAAGTTCCTCGGGATCGAGAACCTCTACCTCGCCGAGAACGGCAACCTCGTCAACCACCTGATCCAGTCGCTCAAGGCGGAGTCGCTCTACAAGCGCGACGTGGACTACGCGGTGGTCGACGGCGAGGTGAAGATCATCGACGAGTTCACCGGCCGCATCCTCGAGGGACGGCGCTGGTCGGAGGGGCTCCACCAGGCGGTCGAGGCGAAGGAGAACGTCGCGATCCAGGAGGAGAACCAGACCGTCGCCACGATCACCTACCAGAACTACTTCCGCAAGTACGACAAGCTCAGCGGCATGACCGGCACGGCCCTCACCGAGGCCACCGAGTTCATGAAGATCTACAAGCTCCAGGTGGTCGAGGTGCCGACCAACCGCCCGATGGTCCGCCAGGACAAGAACGACCTGGTGTACAAGACCAAGGAAGGCAAGTGGAGCGCCGTCGCGCGGGAGATCGAGGAGCGCCACGCGAAGGGCCAGCCGGTGCTCGTGGGCACGATCTCCGTCGAGGTCTCCGAGCTGCTGTCGGCGCGCTTGAACAAGGCCGGCATCAAGCATCACGTGCTGAACGCGAAGCCCGAGTACGCCGAGCGCGAGGGCGAGATCATCGCCGAGGCGGGCAAGCCCGGCTCGGTCACGATCGCCACCAACATGGCCGGCCGCGGCGTCGACATCAAGCTCGGCGGCAACGCCGAGCACCAGACCCACCTGGCCCTCACGGAGCTCGGCCTCGAGGCCGGCACCGACGAGTACGACCGCGAGTGGGACGAGCTCTACCCGCGCATCGAGAAGCAGATCGACGCGGGCCGCGACGAGGTCATGGAGGCGGGCGGCCTGTTCATCCTCGGCACCGAGCGCCACGAGTCGCGCCGCATCGACAACCAGCTTCGCGGCCGTGCCGGCCGCCAGGGCGACCCGGGCGAGTCGCGCTTCTACATCTCGGCCGAGGACGACCTCGTGCGGCTGTTCGCGGGCGACCGCATCTTCCGAATCCTCGACCGGCTCGGCCCGGTCGACAAGGACACCGGCGAGGAGGAGCCGCTCGACTCGAAGATGCTGTCGAAGCAGATCGAGTCGGCCCAGCGCAAGGTCGAGGAGCAGAACTTCCTGATCCGCAAGCGCGTCCTCGAGTACGACGACGTGATGAACCAGCAGCGCGAGATCATCTACAAGATCCGCGACCGCATCCTCGAGGGCGAGGACATGTCCGGTACGGCGCGCCAGCAGATCGAGGACGTCATCGAGCGGCTCGTCGACCAGTACCTGATCGGCGACTACGTCGAGGACTGGGACATCGACGGCCTGCTCACGCAGCTCGAGCAGATCTACCCGGTCGCGATCGCGCCCGAGGACATCGATCCGCATTCGATCGAGCGCCAGATCCTCAAGGAGGAGCTCCAGGAGGACGCGATCAAGGCGTACGACGAGCGCGAGCAGGAGCTCGGCTCCGAGTTGATGCGCGAGATCGAGCGCTTCAGCCTGCTCCAGATCATCGACGAGCGCTGGCGCGAGCACCTCCACGACATGGACTACCTGCGCGAGGGCATCCACCTGCGCGGCTTCGCGCAGGAGGACCCGCTCGTTGCGTACAAGAACGAGGGCTTCGACATGTTCACCTCCCTGATCCAGGCGATCTGGGAGGAGTTCGCGCGTTTCATCTTCCACGTCGAGGTGCAGGTGGAGGGTCCGAACGGCGCGGGCCAGACGTTCGCCCCGCAGCAGCGCCGCGGCAACGCGAACCTCCAGTACGCGGGCGGCGGCGAGGTGCAGCCGAGCGCGCTGGCGGCCGCCGCCGCGGGCGTCGTGCCCGGCGAGGTGGCCGAGGCCGTCGCGTACGGCGACGACGGCGAGCTCTCCGAGCCGATTCACATCGAGACCCGCCGCGTCTCGGAGGAGGATCAGATCGGCCGCAACGATCCATGCTGGTGCGGCTCCGGCAAGAAGTTCAAGAAGTGCCATGGCGCCTAGCGCCAGTGGCCTCCGCGACCAGCTGAAGCTGCTCGCGGACTACCTTTGACCCAGCAGGGCTCGCCGAGCGCGTAACGGCGCTCGAGCAGGAGATGCAGGAGCCGGGCTTCTGGGACGACCAGGAGCGCGCGGCGAAGATCTCGGCCGAGCACTCGCGCGCGCAGCGCAAGCTCGACGGCTACCGCAACCTGGCCGCGGAGCTCGACGACCTGGAGGCGATCGAGGAGATGGCCACCGAGGACGAGTCGATCGCGGGCGAGGTGGAGCAGGCTCGCGCGAGCGTCGAGGCGCAGCTCGCGCAGCTCGAGGAGGAGCGGCTGTTCGCCGGCCCCTACGACGCGGGCGACGCGGTCGTGTCGGTCCACGCCGGCACCGGCGGAACCGACTCGCAGGACTGGGCCGAGATGCTGCTGCGCATGCTCACGCGCTGGGCCGAGCGACGCGGCTTCAAGGTCGAGATGATCGAGGCGAGCCCCGGCGAGGAGGCCGGCCTCAAGTCGGCCACGTTCATCGCTCGCGGCGAGAGCGCGTACGGGCTGTTCAGCGCCGAGAAGGGCGTCCACCGGCTCGTGCGGATCTCGCCGTTCGACGCGCAGTCGCGCCGCCATACGAGCTTCGCGCTCGTGGAGGTCTCGCCGATGGTCGACGACGTGACAGACGTCGAGATCGACGAGCAGGACCTGCAGATCGACACCTACCGCGCCTCCGGTGCCGGCGGCCAGCACGTCAACAAGACCGACTCCGCGGTCCGGATCACGCACCGCCCCTCGGGCATCGTGGTCCAGTGCCAGAACGAGCGCTCGCAGTCGTCGAACAAGGCCACCGCGATGGCGATGCTGCGCTCGCGCCTGCTCGAGCTCGAGGAGCAGAAGCGCCAGGAGGAGCTCGCGAAGGAGAAGGGCGAGGCGGAGAACGTGACCTGGGGGTCGCAGATCCGCTCGTACGTGCTGCAGCCCTATCAGATGGTCAAAGACCTGCGCACCGAGGTGGAAACCTCCGACACCCAGGCCGTGCTCGACGGCGACCTCGATAAGTTCATGGCCGCCTCGCTCGCCAGCCGCATCAAAACCGCTGCGGAC
>JAICRZ010000008.1 GCA_025937135.1 Thermoleophilaceae bacterium | reverse complement strand
CGTATCGGCACCCTGAGGATTCGCCTATAGAGGCTGGGCGAAGAACCCGCAGGCGTCAGAGCGTGATGACGTGGTCCGGCGCCGCGGGCGCGAGCGCGCCGTAGAGGTCCGGGAAGCAGCCGACGCTCACGCCGTCGACGGTGCCGCTCGGCTCGCAGTCGCCCGGCTCACCGGTCGCGAGCTCGCGTTCGAGCGCGCACTGGTCGCACATCATCAGCAGCATCCCGTTCTGCCGGGCGACCTTGGAAAGCCGCTCGCCGAGCGGGTCGCCCTTGCGCAGGACGTAGTTGTTGTCGTCGAAGAAGAACATCCCGACGACGTCGACGCCGTGGGTCCCGCTCTCGAGCTGGGGAAGGATCATCTTCCCGAGCTTGTAGCTGGCGGTGTGTCCCGACGTGCTGAAGACGTATGCGATTTTCATGCCGCGGACGCTATCGGCCGCGGTCAGGACGGCACGCCCGGCTGCGAGAGCCCGGACTCGTACGCGTAGACGACCGCCTGCACGCGGTCGCGCAGGTGGAGCTTCATGAGGATGCGAGCCACGTGGGTCTTGACCGTGGTCTCGCTCACGATCAGCTCGGCGGCGATCTCGGCGTTCGACATGCCGCGCGCGATCAGCTTGAAGACCTCGAACTCGCGGGTGGTCAGCTCCTCGATCTCCTTGGGGGCCACGCGCTCGACGGGCGAGTTCTTGGCGAACTCCTCGATCAGCCGGCGCGTGATCGACGGGGCCAGCAGCGCCTCGCCGCGGGCCACGACCTGGATCCCGGCCACGAGCTGCTCGGCGGGCACGTCCTTGAGCAGGAAGCCCGACGCGCCGGCGCGCAGCGCCTCGTAGACGTACTCGTTGAGGTCGAAGGTGGTGAGCATCAGGACGCGCGTGTGCGTGTCGCCGCCGTCGTTCACGATCTGGCGTGTGGCCTCGAGCCCGTTGAGCCGCGGCATCCGGATGTCCATCAGCGCGACGTCTGGCTTGAGCCGCTCGATCATCTCCACGGCCTCGACGCCGTCCTCGGCCTCGCCGATCACCTCGATCTCCGGCTCCGCCTCGAGGATCATCTTGAAGCCCGCCCGGACGAGCGCCTGGTCGTCTGCAATCAGTACTCGAACGCTCATAGGTCCTCTGTCTTGAGTGGAAGTGTGGCCCGCACTTCGAAGCCTCCGTTCGCACGGTACCCGGCCTCGAGGCGCCCGCCAAGCATCGCGACCCGCTCGCGCATCCCCACGAGCCCCTGGCCACGGCCATTATTGCCGGATCCCGTCCGTGCGCCATGGCCGTCGTCGACGATGTCGACCTCCATCTCGTCGTCGCCGTAGCGCAGCCGCACGCGGGCATGCGCGGCGTCGGCGTGCTTGATCGTGTTGCTGAGCGCCTCCTGCACGATCCGGAACGCGGACAGGTCGACGCCGGACGACAGCCGGCGGCGCTCGCCCTCCACCTCGAAGTCCACGTTCAGGCCGGCCTCGCGGGCCAGCGCGATCAGCGACTCGAGCTCGTCGATCGACGGCTGCGGCGCGAGCGCCGCGCGCTCGTCCTCGGCGCGCAGCACGTCGAGCATCCGCCGCATCTCGGCGAGCGCCTCGCGGCCGGTCTGCTCCACCGACGTCAGCGCCTCGCGGGCGCGCGCGGGGTCATGGTCGAGCATCCGCCGCGCCGCCGACGCCTGGACCACCATCACGCTCACGTTGTGCGCCACCACGTCGTGCATCTCGCGCGCGATGCGAGCGCGCTCCTCCGCCACGGCGAGCTTCTGCTGCTCGGCGCTCTCCCTCTCGAGGCGCCTCGCCTTCTCGCGCAGCGCGCGGGCCAGCTGGATGCGCGCGTTCACGATCCGGCCGACGAGATACGGGCCGCCGACGAGCAGGAGGATGAAGACGAACGTGTCGAGCGAGTGGTCGTCGCCGACGGCGACCGCGACGAAGAGCAGCCCCAGCGTGGCGACGAACCCGCTGGTCGCGAGGCGGCGGTCGAGTAGGACGCCGAGCGAGTAGACCGCCAGGGGGACCGTGATCATCGGCGTGACCGCGTTCTCGATCAGGTCGCCGTTCAGGATCTGCTGCCAGGCGATGACCGCGACCATCAGCGGCGCCATGGCCAGGGGCCAGCGCCGGCGCCAGGCGACCGGCAGGGTGACGCCGACCGCGGCGACCACGTTCACCCAGCGCGGCCCGTCGATGTGGTTGCTCAGCGCGAGCTCCAGCTCGCAGGCCGCGCACGCCGCGAACGCGATCAACCCGTCGATCGAGAAGGGGCCGCTGCGGCGGCGTCGTATGGCACGGACGGTGCGCACGACTCGAACGTAGCCGCGTATACACGCACAGTCATCGTCCGAAACGAGTACGCGATCTCATCCCCAAGGATGACGACAAGATCGCCGTGATGGGCGATGCGCCGGCCTTTCCGGCGTAGGAGGGTTGGCCGTGCAATGGCCGTCTGGGAGACACGCACCATCGTGAACGGCGCCCCCGAGGATGTGCTCGAGGTGCTCACCGACCCGGCGGCGGCGCGGCGCTGGTCGCCCGTCGGATTCGAGCTCGAGCAGATCGAGGGCGACCGCCTCCGCAGCGGTACGCGCGCCGTGCTGTCGGGCCGGATCGCAGGCCGTGGAGTGAGCTTCGACGTCGAGGTGATCAAGGCGAGCGACGGCCAGCTCGAACTGCGCGCGGTCGGCCCGGTCGAGATGGACGTGGCCTACGACGCGGTCGCCGCGGGCGACGCGACCGAGGTCGTGGCCTCCGTGGCCGTTCGCAGCGGCGGCGGCCTGCTCGGCCGCATGCTCTCGAGCGCCACCGACGCGCTGCTCGCGGGCGGGGCGCTCAACATGGCCGTGCAGGGCGTGGCGCGCGAGGTCGAGCGCGCCTACGCCACCTGTTAGCCCGTCCCGCGCCCGGGTAGCCCCTTCGTAGTCCCCAGAAGGAGGCCCCCGCCATGCCCGCAAGCGACATCCAAGAGCAACTCGTCAAGCACCTCACCGACATGCACTCGATCGAGGTGCAGGCGCAGGCTCAGATGAAGGCCGCGCCGAAGTTGGCCGGCACGGAGGAGCTCGCGCGCATGTACGAGGAGCACGAGCGCGTGACCGCCGAGCAGAAGCGCATGGTCACCGAGCGCCTGGAGGCGCTCGGTGAGTCGCCGTCGAAGTTCAAGGACGTCGTGGCGGGCGCCACCGCGGTCCCGTTCGTCCTGTTCGCGAAGTCACAGCCGGACACGCCCGGCAAGCTCGCCACCCACGCGCTGTCCTACGAGCACATGGAGTACGCCGGCTACGAGCTGCTCCAGCGCGTGGCCGAGCGCGCCGGCGACGAGGAGACTGCCCGCGTCGCGCGCACGGTCGCCGAGCAGGAGCTTGCGATGGCCGAGCGGATCGAGTCGCACTTCGACGACACCGTCGATGCGTCGCTGCGCGACAAGTCGCCCGACGACCTCGAGGAAGCGGTCGTGAAGTACCTGACCGACGTCCACGCGATCGAGAACCAGTCGATCCAGCTGCTTCAGTCGGGCCGCAAGATCGTCGGCGAGGGCGAGCTCGCGAAGATCATGGACGAGCACCTCGACGAGTCGCGTGCGCAGCAGGCGGCGGTCGAGGCGCGCCTCGAGGCCCTCGGCGGGTCCCCGAACAAGCTCAAGGACGCCGCGCTGCGGCTCGGCGCGCTCAACTGGGGCAGCTTCTTCGCCGCCCAGCCGGACACGCCGGCCAAGCTC
Organism: Thermoleophilaceae bacterium; assembly: GCA_025937135.1. Lineage (GTDB taxonomy): Bacteria > Actinomycetota > Thermoleophilia > Solirubrobacterales > Thermoleophilaceae > JAICJV01. The sequence continues at coordinate 32,496 of JAICRZ010000008.1, read as the reverse complement.
GCCGCGTTCGCGCACGCCGTCGAGTTCCTCGAGGTGGGCGCCTACGAGCAGCTCAAGCGCGTCGCACAGCGCGCCGGCGACGACGAGACGGTCCGGATCGCCGAACGGATCATCGCCGAGGAGCGCGCCGCGGGCGCGTCGGTGGCGGCGCACTGGGACGACGCCGTCGACGCGACGCTCGAGGCACGCGACCTGAGCGCTACGCGCTGAGGCGGGGAACGGCGGGGCGCTCGTCGAGCTGCTGGGCGACCGCCCAGCTGTACAGCCAGAGTGCCGCGTCGTCCTCCTCGCCGCGCGCGGGCAGGCGCTCGACCACCTCGTCGGGCGACCGTCCGCCCGCGATGAGGTCGTAGGCCGCCTCGTGCAGGGCAGAGGTCTCGCCGTCTGGGGTCAGGACAGCCATCAACCGCGGAGTTTCCGCTGATCGGTGCCCGCGTCAAGCCGAGGTGGACGGATTGGGGAGCTTTTCCGCCCAAATTGCGCTGATAAGGCGCTAGCTTGGCGCGTGTGAACGACGACGAGCGCGACGCGGCGGTCGAGGAGCACCTCAGGGCGCTCGACGACGAGCTCGCGCGGCTGAAGAAGATGGAGCAGGCGATGGACCGCCGGATAGCCGAGGCCGAGGAGGAGAAGCGGCGGCTCGAGGAGGGGCCGGGCTAGCCGGACTCACTGGCGCGCGGCGGGGTCCGCGTGTACAAAAGGCGCCATGCACGCCTCCCGCCTCGCGCTCGCCACCAGCGTCCTCGCGCTCGCTGCCGCCTCACCCGCCTGGGCGGCGCGCGCCACCTTCAACGCAAGCATCGCCGGCACCTACACGCAGCACGGCACCGTCACCGACACGCGCTGCTACACCACGAACGACAACGACGACGTCACGTACTTCACGAAGTCCGCGGCCGCGAGCGAGAACGACAGCTTTCGCAGCGTCAAGCCGATCAAGCTGGTGGTGAGCCGCATGGGCGGCGACCGCACCTTCCTCGCCGGGTCGTTCTCGAACCTCAAGACGCGCTTCACGCTCAACCGCACGAGCGAGATGGATGGGACCGACACCCCGCGCGACTGCCGGCCTTCCGGCTTCGACCCCTCACCGTCGGATTGCGGCACGAAGACGGTGACCTTCCCGCTGCGGGTCTACGGGCGGCAGGATCACGCCGGCTTCTCGTACCTCTTCACGCGGCACTTCTCGACCTTCTATCCGGACGATCCGTTCCACAACTGCCCGCTCGCCGGTGGCACCTGGCCGGGGCAGCTCCAGCAGAACGGCGTCGGCCCCGTGAAGATCTCGAAGCTGTTTCGCCGCGGCGTGAAGAAGATCGTCGTGCACGGCGGCGTCAGCGACTCGAAGCACGAGAACGACGGGGATGTGACGAGCGACTCGTCCTACACGCTCAGCTGGACGCTCACGCTGCGGCGCCGCTAGGCGCCAGCGCTTCGGCGGCCGTCCCGTCGCGGTCCAGCTCGACCTCGATCCCCTCGCCCAGGAAGCTCACGTAGTCCGCGACGTCGGCGGACTCGCGCAGCGGCTCCGTGTAGGTCCAGGCGACGTCGCCGAGCACGTCGCCGCTGCTCGTGCGCAGCGACCAGTAGCTCGCCGTGCCCTTGTAGGGGCAGACGCTGGTGGTGTCGCTCGGGTCGAGCAGCTCCTGGCGCACGTCGTCGAGCGGGATGTAGGCGCGCGGCGGCAGGCTCGTCTCGAACAGCAGCTTGGCGCGCGCCGACTCGGCGACGACCTCGCCGTGAGCGCGCACCGTCACGCGCGCGTCGGTCGTGCGCACATCGACGCGGTGGTAGGGGTCGCGCAGGTGGCCGAAGAGCTCCTCGGCCTCCTCGTACCAGGCGTCCATCCGGTCCCAGTAGGGGGCGACATAGCCCTCGAGCCAAGGAGCGCTGTCGAGCGGCTCGGGGTAGCCCCACAGCGCGTTTTCCGCTGTCTTGCCGCCGGCGGCGATCGTCCAGTACGAAGCGTCGCCCTTGAACGGGCAGTGCGTCGTGTGATCGGTCGGCGCGATCAGGTCCTGGCGCACGTCCTCGAGCGGGACGTAGAGGACCGGCGGCAGGGACGACTCGTAGAGGGGCCGCGCGCGCGTGGTGTCGATCAGAGTCTCGCCGCCGAAGAGGGCGCGGATGCGGCGCGGGAAGTCCTCGAAGTAGAGGATGTGCTTCGGGCCGTCGAACGTCCCGTTGAAGGCGCCGGCGGGGTGATGCCCGAACGGGCCGCTGCCGAGGGTGAGACTCATCGGGCACCTGCTTCGCGTGGCTTACAAGAGGTAAGCAGCGAGTGTAGGCGGTTGTGCTCCCGCGCCTCTGGGTACGCCCGGGGCGGGGGCGTGGGGACACGGGGTGCCGTACCTTCAACTGGGCGGCCGGGTTGGACTCGCGTCCCTGTCTATTTCCGCGCCCGCCGTTCGTCTCATACGCGACCATCCACCGAGGAGGACGCGATGAAGTACATGATGCTGATCCACCAGGGCGACGCCCCGACGCCGCGCGACCCCGAGGCGTGGGCGCGACTGCCGGAGGCAGAGCAGCAGGCGGTGTTCGCCGATTACAAGGCGCTCAACGAGACGCCGGGTGTGACGCCGGGACTCGCGCTCGACGAGCCCGAGACGGCGACCACGGTGCGGGTGCAGGACGGCAGGACGCTCACGACCGACGGTCCCTTCGTGGAGATCAAGGAGGCCGTGGGCGGCTGGCTGCTGTTCGAGGCGGACGACCTCGACGCTGCGATCGAGCTGGCTGCGCGGATCCCCGCGGCACGGCTGGGCGGCGCGGTCGAGGTGCGGCCGATCATGGAGTGGTAGCCCCGCTCGAGCAGGCATTCCGCGATCACTGGGGCTACGTCCTCGCTGCGCTCATCGGCCTCCTCGGCGACTTCGACCTCGCCGAGGAGGCCGCGCAGGAGGCGTTCGCGATCGCTTCCGAGCGGTGGTCGCGGGACGGTGAGCCGTCGAACCCGCGCGCGTGGCTGATGACCACCGCCCGCAATCGGGCCGTCGACCGCATCCGGCGCGACCGCACGCTGGCCGCCAAGACGCGGCTGCTCGACGTGCCCGAGGCGGTGGAGGACGACGTGGACGAGACGACCTTTCACGACGAGCGGCTCGAGCTCGTCTTCACCTGCTGCCATCCGGCGCTCGCGACCGAGGCGCAGGTGGCGCTCACGCTGCGCACGCTCGGCGGTCTCTCGACGGACGAGATCGCCCGCGCGTTCCTGGTGCCGGAGGGCACGATGGCGCAGCGGCTCGTGCGCGCCAAGCGCAAGATCAAGGCGGCCGGGATCCCGTTCCGCGTCCCGGCCGACCACCTGCTGCCAGACCGGCTGGCGGCGGTCCTGGCCGTCGTCTACCTGATCTTCAACGAGGGCTACGGCGGTCGCGGCGACCTGGCCGAGGACGCGCTGCGGCTGGGCCGCGCCCTTGCCGAGCTGATGCCGGACGAGCCCGAGGTGCACGGGCTGCTGGCGCTGATGCTGCTGCTGGAAGGGCGCCGTGACGCGCGCTTCCGTGACGGCGAGCGCGTCCTGCTGGCCGACCAGGACCCCGCACTCTGGGACCGCGCGAAGATCGAAGCCGGCCGCGCCGCCCTCGATCGCGCGCTCGCTCTCCACGGCCGCGCGCCGTACGTGCTTCAGGCTGCGATCGCGTCGCTGCACGCCGACGAAGAGCGGGACTGGAGCGAGATCGCCGCGCTCTACGGGGAGCTCGCCCGCCTGACCGGCTCGCCGGTGGTCGAGCTGAACCGCGCGATCGCCATCGCCGAGGTCGACGGACCGGAGGCGGCGCTCGCGCTGATCGACCGCCTGCCGCTGGCGGACTACCGCTACCTCCACGCCGCGCGCGGAGAGCTGCTGGAGCGCCTGGGCCGGGCCGGCGAGTCGCGCGCCGCGTACGAGCGCGCTCTCGCCCTGACGGCCGACCAGCCCGAACGGCGGCTGCTGGAGCGAAAACTGGGGCGGTAAGCCGCTGCGGCCAGGCCTCAAGCGCATTCGCGCCAAGCCGATGACCTGAGCATGAGAGCACAGCGTGGCTTCGCGCTGGTCGAAGTCATGGTCGCCGCCGCGATCCTCGCGGTCGGCGTCCTCGGCGTCCTCGCGATGATCGACGCGGCCAACGCGACGACCGGCAAGAACAAACTTCGCGAGGGGGCGACGAACCTCGCGCGCGAGGTGATCGAGAACGTCGACGCGCTGCCGTACAGCGCGATCGACCCGTCGACCCTCGTCGCCACGCTCCAGTCGAAGCCGCAGCTTGCGAATGCCGGCGGGGGCGCGAGCTGGGTCGTGGTCCGGCGCGGCGTCAGCTACACGGTCACGGCCACGGTCTGCAACATCGACGACCCGCGCGACGGCGCCGGCACGCATGACGCTTCGTTCTGCTCGGGCGGGACGGCCGCGGGCACCACGGACGGGCAGCCGGTCGACTACAAGCGCGTCACGGTCACGACCAACTCCGGCAACTCCGCGATCACGCAGGTGCGCCAGTCGACGCTGATGTTCCCGTCCGGCAACACGACGGTCGCGTCGGTCACGAACATGGTCGGTAGCCCGGCCTCGCCGATCACGAGCTCCGCGAACACGTCGGTGAGCTTCACGCTCACAACCGACCGCGCGCCGACCGGCGGCGTCGAATGGTTCATCGACGACAACCCCAAGGGCACGGCCTCCGGGAGCGGGACGAGCTGGTCGTTCACGTGGCCGATCAGCAGCCTGCCGGACGGCACCTATGTGGTCAGTGCGCGCGCCTACAACTCGAGCGGCGCCTACGGCGCGCCCTATCAGCTCAGCTACACGCTCAACCGCAACGTCCCGCTCGCCCCGACCGGCTTCAACGCCGGCTGGAATCCCGCCGACTCGAGCGTCGACGCGGAGTGGCTGGGCAACACCGAGGGCGACATCCTCGGCTACCACGTCTGGCGTCAGCAGACGAGCCCGACGACCGGATCGATCGAGGCCGTCAACTGCGGCACCGCGGCCGCCCCCGTGTACCTCGTGCAGACCACGAGCTGCACGGACGCGACGCCCCTCGGCCAGCCGGCCGCGCTGGTCACACCCGGGGCGGCGACCACGGCCGCGGCGAACAACTCGACCTCGCTCACGCTGAACAAGCCCGTGGGCGTGGCGGCCGGCGACGTGATGGTGGCGGCGATCGGCGCCTCCGGCATCCCGATCGGCACCTGGCCGAGCGGCTGGAACTTCGTGTCCGCGTGGTACTCGCCGACCGCGACGCTGCTCGGTGCCGTCTTCTACAAGGTCGCGACCGCGAGCGAGCCGGCGTCCTACACGTTCACGAGCATGACGTCACAGGCCGCCACCGGCGGGATCCAGGCGTACTCGAACGTCGACACCTCGAACCCGTTCGACGGGATCCAGTTCGGAGCGGGCATAAGTGGCAACGCGGTGAGCCCGTCGCTCACGACGACGCAGGCGTACGACCGGGTCATCCAGGCGGCCGTCTTCGGCGGGTCGGGCACGAACTCGTGGGTGCCGACCGTCCCGGGCGGCAGCACCCTGCGCCTCCGCGCGAACTCGAACGCCAACGTGACCGTCCTGGCGGACTCCGCCCAGGCGGTCCCCGGCGCGACCGGAACCTTCACCACGGTCCCGAACGGCACGGACACCGGCTGGGTGGCGCACACGATCGCGCTGCGGCCGGCCAGCCAGTTCAAGGTCAACTACTGGGTGACCGCGGTTGACCGCGACCCCAGCGGCAACCTGCGTGACAGCGTCGCATCGACAGCGCTCAACGCTTACGCGCCGAACAACGCGCCGAGCCCGCCGACGTGGGCCACGACGCCGCTGACCAAGCTCGCCAACGGCTCGACGCAGCTCGCATGGAACCTGTCGCCCGGTGACCCCGACTCGGGCGACTCCGTCGCGTTCTACCGGATCTACCGGGACGGCCAGCGCTACGACACGACCGGCACCGGCACCGACACGACGTACGTGGACTCCAACCCGGGCGGCACCACGCACAGCTACGTGATCCGCGCGGTGGACACACACGAGGCCGAGTCCTCGGCGACCTCCACGGTGACCGGATGAGGACCGCGGTGCGCCGCGAGGGCGGCTTCATGCTGATCGAGCTGCTCATCGCCGCCGCGATCATGGTCGTGATCCTGCTGGCGACGCTCGCGGTGTTCGACTCCTCGCTGCACACGCACCAGCGCAACTCCACGCAGAACGACGCCCAGGACGCCGCGCGGACGGAGGTCGACCGCTTCGCCCGCGAGCTGCGCAACGCGGCGAGCCCGGGCCAGCCCACCGCGTTCGAGCGGGCCGGCGGCAACGACCTCGTCTTCACGATGGTCGACCCGACCGGCACGAGCGGCGGGGCGAACGTCAACCGGCTGCGCCGCGTTCGCTACTGCCTCGACACCTCGGTGCCGACCAACGAGAAGCTCTGGCGCGGCGTCCAGACGTGGACGACCGCCACCCCGCCGGCGCTGTCCGCGTCGAGCTTCTGTCCCGACTTCTCGTGGAACCCGCAGCCGGTGATCGTGGCCGACCACATCGTCAACTCCGCGAGCCAGCCGATCTTCAGCTACGACAGCGCGAATCCCGCGAACATCACGCAGGTCAGCGCCAACCTCTTCGTGGACTACCACCCCGGCACGGCGCCCGGACCGTCGACGCTCAGGACCACGGTGGCGATCAGGAGCACCGCGCAGGCGCCCACGGCGTCCGCCACCGCCACCGCGCTCGGCAATCGCCAGGTGCTGCTGAACGGCGGCGCCTCGACCGATCCGAGCGACCAGGCGCTCACCTACACCTGGTACGACGGCGCGACGAAGATCGGCAGCTCGGCGCTGCTCAACTACCTCGCGCCGGCCACCGGCACGCGCACCTTCACGCTCACGGTCGCCAACGCGGCGGGGCTCACCTCCACCACGACCCGGACGGTGAACGTCACATGAGGAACGAGCGCGGGTCCGCCCTGGTCGTGGCGATGCTGGTGATGATGGTGATGCTCATGTTCGGCCTGGCCGCGCTGTCGACGTCGGACGGCCAGTCGAAGGCCTCCGGCACCGAGCGCGTGGCGGAGTCCACCTTCAACCTCGTCGACGCCGTCATGAAGAGCGAGCTCTACGTGGTGGCGCAGTCGTGGCCCGGCTCAGCCTCGACGGCGCTCCCGGCCTCCTGCGACCCCAGCTCCACGAGCTCGGGGTGTCCCGTCCCGGCCACGCTCAGCGCCCAGTTCAGCGGCCCCGACTACGCGAGCGGCATCGACTGGAACGTGAAGGCGCAGGACAACGGCGGCAGCGTCAGCGACTACTACACGAGCGCCGGCGCGGCCGGGCAGCCGAGCTACGACGCCAACGGCGACGGCCGCATCTGGCTGCGCGCGCAGGCGACCGTTCGTGGCCGCACGCGCGTTCTCATCACCCAGGTCAAGGCGACGCTGGCGCCGCAGCCGTTCCCTCGCAACGTCGTGACGGCGGGCTTCTTCGGCACCACCAACCAGGGCAAGAAGGTGATCGTCGACACCAAGGGCAAGGCCGGCCAGGCGGGGAGCCTCACGGTGCGCTGCAACCAGCCGGCGCCGTCGTCCTGCCTCAACTACCCGCCGGGCAAGGGCCAGATCTCGCCGGACACCGCCGCGGGCGGCTACGGCGGCGGGCCCGCGCTGTCCTCCGATCAGCTCGACGGGCTGCGCACCGTCGCGCGGTCGAACGGCACGTACTTCACGAGCTGCCCCGGCAGCATCGCCGGCGCCGTGGTGTTCATCGAGTCCGGCAATTGCAGCTACAACACCGGCTCGGCCAACACCGCATCGGTGCCCGGCATGGTCGTGATCGGCAACGGCACGCTGTCGCTCGGCGGCAACTTCACCTTCTACGGGCTCGTCTACGGCGCCAACCTCCAGGGCTCCACCGGGTACGTCATCTCGCTCGGCGGCACGTCGCAGATCGTCGGCGCGGTGGCGGTCGACGGCGGCGGCGGCGTGAGCGCCGGCTCGAGCAAGGCGAACATCATCTTCGACCCGAACGTCTTCAACGCCGTTCAGGGGTACGCCAGTGCCGCAACGGTGCAGGGAACCTGGCGTGAGATCACGCCGACACAGTGACGCGAACCGCGTCTACACTCGTTCGACAGTAGCCGCACGCCTGGTTCTTCTCTCGGCCCTCTTCCTTTCGCGCGGTTCCAGCCTCAGAGGGACGTAGATGGGGAGCCTCATGAGCGACGGATTGAACGTCGACGCTCGAGACGCGCCATCGGTTCAGATGATGGAAGTGTCCAACGCGATGGTCAGGCTGTACAAGGAGCAGTTCGGGCGTGGCCCGACGAAGGCGAGGTCCGGCTTCGCCGGCCCCGACACCCTCGTGTGCACGCTCGAGGACAGCCTGACGCCGGCCGAGCGCAACCTGGTGAAGATGGGGGAGGAGCACCGGCTTCGCGACGTGCGGCTGTTCTTCCAGCACGCGACGGAAGACCAGTTCCGGGCAGCGGTCGAGGAGATCACGGGCCGCAGGGTATGGGCGTTCGTCAGTGGCATGGACGTTCGCGAGGACGTGTCGGTCGAGGTGTTCTACCTGGAGCCGGAGGAGACGGCCTAAGCGCATGTCGCTTCGGCGCGCGCCGTTCGTGGGAGCCCGGGTGACGGTCGTGTTCCTCGCCCGGCGAGTGGGCGGGACGATCGAGGAGCTGGCCGACGGCGGCCGCCGGCTCGTGGTGACGACTGACGACGGCGAGCGGATCAGGTTCGCGCTGAGCCCCGCGACCGGCAGCTTCCTCGAGGAGGGGCGCGCCGTGGGTGGGGCGCGGCTGACGTTCGGCGACTAGGATTCCGCGCCGCATGCGCCGATCGATGCTCATCGCGCTCGCGGCGCTGGCCGCTGTTCTGATGGCGGCCGTGCCGGCCGGCGCCGCCAAGCACCGGTCCGCGCCGAAGGTCTCGATCAAGGTCCTGTCGAGCCGCGCCGACCTCGTCAGCGGCGGCACGAGCTTCGTGCAGCTCGACTTCTCGCGCCGCTCCCTGCTCAGGACGTCGAAGGTCCGCGTGGGCAGGCGCAACGTCAAGCGCTTCTTCAAGCGCAGCGGGCGCCGGCGCCTCGTCGGCGTGGTCACCGGGCTCCACGCGGGTCGCAACGTCCTGCGCGTCACGCTTCCCGGCGGCCGCGGCGCGCGCATCACCCTTGTCAACCACCCGATCGGCGGCCCGCTGCTCTCCGGGCCGCAGCTCCAGCCGTGGAAGTGCCAGCCGAGCGCGCGCGACGCCCAGTGCAACCAGCCCGCCTCCTACAGGTTCGTCTACAAGTCCACCGACGCGAGCAAGTCCGGCTTCCAGCCATACGACCCGGCCAACCCGCCGTCCGACGTGGCCAGCACCACGACCGACCAGGGCAGGACGGTGCCGTTCGTCGTCCGGATCGAGACCGGCTACATGGACCGCGACCAGTACCAGGTGGCAGTGCTCTTCCAGCCCGGCAGGTCGTGGACCGCGCCGGCGCCGCAGAAGCAGTTCGATCGCAAGCTGCTGATCACCCATGGCGCGTCGTGCGGCATCGACTACCAGACCGGCAACGCGCCCGACGTGACGAGCGGAGCCGCCGCGACGGCGCTCGGCCGCGGCTTCGCGACGATGTCGACGGCGCTCGACAACAGCGGCCACAACTGCAACCTCCCGCTCCAGGCCGAGTCGCTCCTGATGGCCAAGGAGCACCTGATCAAGACCTACGGCACGCTGCGCTACACGATCGGGACCGGCTGCTCGGGCGGCTCGCTGGCGGAGCAGTGGATCGCGAACGCCTACCCCGGCGTCTACCAGGGAATCCTGCCGACCTGCTCGTTCCCCGACGCGTGGAGCACGGCCACGCAGTTCCTCGACTACCACCTCACGCTCGCGTACTTCAAGGACCCGTCGAGGTGGGGCACGGGCGTGGTCTGGTCGCCGACCCAGATGGCCGACGTCCAGGGCCACATCTCGATCGCGAACTCCCAGGTGAGCGACAGCGCGCAGTTCCACGTGGTCGTGCCCACCGACCACTGCAACGGCATCAGCGACCAGCAGCGCTACGACCCGAACACCAATCCCGCCGGCGTGCGCTGCTCGATCCTCGACGCCGCCATCAACGTCTTCGGCCCGCGGCCGGCCTCGGTGTGGTCGCCCCAGGAGAAGAAGATCGGCCACGGCTTCGCCGGCTTCCCGGTGGACAACATCGGCGTGCAGTACGGGCTGGGCGCGCTGCGCAGCGCGAAGATCACGCCCGCGCAGTTCGTCGACCTCAACGTGAAGATCGGCGGGCTCGACATCGACACGAATCCGGTGCCGAACCGGATCCTCGCCGACGAGCCGGCGCTCGCCAACGCCTACCGCAGCGGCATGATCAACGAGACCAACAACCTCGACCGCACGGCGATCATCGACTGCCGCGGCCCCGATCCGGGCGCCTTCCACGACGCCTACCGCGCGTTCGCCGTCAGGGCCCGGCTCGATCGCGCCAACGGCGGCCACGCCAACCAGTCGATCTGGGAGGGGCCGACGCTGATCATCGGCGACACACAGTGCGAGCAGAACAGCTTCCTGGCGATGGACCGCTGGCTCACCGCCGTCGAGAAGGACAGGTCCAGGGCGCCGATCGAGCAGAAGATCGCGCGCGACAAGCCCGGCGACATCGGCGACCGCTGCTACGACGGCAAGGGCGACAAGGTCTCCGACGGCCTCTGCCCCGCGGGCGTCGTTCCGATCTACGGAACGCCGCGCACGGTGGCCGGCGACGCGATCACGACCGACAAGAACAAGTGCCGGCTGAAGCCGCTCGACCGCGGCGACGACTACGGCCCGATCCCGTTCACCGACGACCAGTGGGCGCAGCTCCAGCGGATCTTCCCGACCGGCGTCTGCGACTTCTCGAAGCCCGGCGTCGACCAGCGCGGCACGATCCCGTGGCAGACCTATCAGCGCGCCGACGGCAAGGTGGTCTACGGCGGCAAGCCGCTCGGCGCGGCGCCGCGCTCGAAGGCGATCAGGCCGCGCCGGTCGCACAAGCACGGACGCTGAGGGCCGCCCGGCTCTTTCTCCGGGCGGCCCCCAGTCCGTCAGCCCTCCTGGCCGAGGGGGTCGGCCGGAGAGTGCGGCAGCCGCAGATGAAGCTCGTGCGGGCGCCCGCCCGCCGCTGCCTCGTCTGCCAGGACCAGCTCGGGCGGCGTCTGGTCGCGCTTGGTGATGCTGAGGAAGGCGACCAGCGCGATGATGCAGCCGAGGAAGATGTAGCTCGTCCCCGTGGTGCCGAGCCCGAGCCCGCCGTACTTGTGGCTCTTCTGCGACATGAAGTCGCCGATCGACGCGCCGAGCGGGCGCGTGAGGATGTACGCGAGCCAGAACGACAGCACCGCGTTCAGCTTCAGCGCGTAGTGCGCGAATGCGACCAGGGCGATGACGCCGCCGAAGATCGCGATCGACACGCCGTAGCCGAGGTCGGCCTTCTCGGCGGTGAGGTCGCCCGCGGCGGTGCCGAGGGCGAACGTGAACAGGATCGCGAGCCAGTAGAAGCCCTCGCGCCGGGTGGTGCCGATCGAGTGGATCGAGAGCGTGCGCTCGAAGCCCCACCAGATCGCGAATACGACCGCCAGGACGACCGCGAAGATCGGTGTGGTGGTGGTCAGCGGGACGTTGTAGCCGTCGGTGAGGTTGTCGGTGATGAGCGTGCCGAAGACGCTGATCACCACGACCACCGCCCAGTAGACGGGTGGCACATACCGGCGCAGCCTGAACTGCGCGACCAGCAGCGCGATCAACAGCGCCCCGGCGACGTAGGTGGTGTTGGTCAGGCCGAAGCCGAGGTTGTCGTTGAGATAGTCGGCAGCGGTCTCGCCGATCGTCGTGCACATGATCTTGATGACCCAGAAGTAGAGGGTGACTTCCGGGACCTTGTTGAACATGCGCCGCGCGGGGGAGTCGGCCGCCGTGAGGCGTGATGTGAGTGTGGACATGGGCCGCAGGGTGGCTGGAACAACCTGAGCCGTACCTGAACGGTTGTGGGGCCCCGGCCGCCGGGGCGACATCATTGGCGGCGTGGAAACGCTCCAGGTCGGAATCTGTGAGGACGACGCTCAGCTGCGCTCCGTGCTCGAGCGCGCGCTGCGGCGCGAGGGCTTCGCGGTGCGCGTGACAGCGTCCGGCCGCGAGGCGGTCGAGGTCTTCTCGGCTGCGCCGCCGGACCTGCTCGTGCTCGACATCGGGCTGCCGGACGCCGACGGGCGCGACGTCTGCCAGGCGCTGCGCGTGAACTCCGTGAGCAGCCCGGTGATCTTCCTAACGGCGCGCAGCGCGCTCACCGACCGGCTGTCGGGCTTCCACGTGGGCGCCGACGACTACGTGACGAAGCCGTTCGCCGTGGCCGAGCTGATCGCGCGGATCCGCGTGGCCGCGCGCCGGCGGGCGGAGACGGCGGCCGAGCCGGCGGCGGGCGGCCTCGAGGTCGATCCGGTCGTGCACGCCGTCCGCAACGGCGAGCGCACCGTGCAGCTCACGCCGACCGAGTTCCGGATGTTGGCCGCGCTGGCCGCGCGGCCGGGGCAGGTCGTCCGGCGCGCGGAGCTGCGCTCTGCGGCGTGGCCCGACGGCGCGATAGTGCACGACAACACGATCGACGCCTACGTGGTCCGTCTGCGGCGCAAGCTCGCCGAGGTGGCGAGCGCCGAGGCGCTCGAGACGGTCCGCGGCGTCGGCTACGTGCTGCGATGAGCCGGCTGACCCTGCGCGGCCGCGTGACGCTCGCCGCGGTCGCCGTCCTGGCCGTCGGGCTGGCGGCGCTCAGCATCCTCTTCAACGTGCTGCTGGCGCATCGGCTCGACGCCGACGCGTCATCGGTCCTGCGCAGCCGCGCCGCGGCGCAGCTCGCCACCCTCGACCTCAGCCATGGCCGGCTGCGCGCGGTCGAGGGTCCGAGCGACGCCCTGCTCGACCGCGACACGTGGGTGCTCGCCGGCTCGCGCGTGGTCGAGAAGCCGGCGGCGGCGCCGGCCGCGCAGGCGCGGGCAGTCGCGGGCCTGGCCGGCGTGCCGCGACCGACCGAGCGGACGCTGGGCGACGACATCCGGCTGCGCGCGGTCCCCGTCCGCGACGCCGCCGGCGTGCGTCGTGGCACCGTCGTCGTCGGCGTCTCGCTCGTCCCGTACGAGCACACGCGGCAGATCGCGCTCGTGGGCACCGCCATCCTCAGCCTCCTGCTGCTGCTGGGCGCGGCGATCGCGGTTCGCTGGTCGGTGCGCTCGGCGCTCGGGCGCATCGCGGAGATGACCGCGAGGGCGGCCGACTGGAGCGAGCACGACCTGCACCGGCGCTTCCACCTCGGTGAGCCGCGCGACGAGCTGACCACGCTGGCGGCCACGTTCGACGGGCTGCTGCGCCGGATCGAGGCTGTGCTGCGCCACGAGCAGCGCTTCTCGGCCGAGCTGGCGCACGAGCTGCGCACACCGTTGACCGGTCTGCGCGGTGAGGCCGAGCTGGCGCTCGCCCGCCATGACCTCGACGAGGAGTCGCGCACCGCGTTCCAGCGCGTGGTCGAGAGCAGCAGCAGGATGCAGACGGTGATCGAGACGCTGCTCTCGAGCGCCCGGATGGAGGCGGACGTGAGCCCGCCGCGGTCCTGCGACCCGCTCCCCGCGGTGCGCGAGGCGCTCGCCGCGGTCGCGAACTCCGCGCGCTCCCGCGACGTCGACGTCCGGCTCGCGGAAGGCGGCCCGGGCGTGGTCGTGGACGCGGATCCGGACGTGGTCACCCAGGCGCTGTATCCGCTCCTCGAGAACGCGCTGCGGCACGCGCGCAGCCGCGTCGAGGTCGCCGTCGCGAGCGGCGGCGGCGACGACGTGACGGTGTCGGTGCGCGACGACGGACCCGGCCTCGACGGGCGCGATCCCGAGTCGCTGTTCGCCCCGGGCGTGAGCAGCAGCGGCGGCGCCGGCCTGGGCCTGCCGCTCGCACGCCGGCTGGCCCGTAGCTGCGGCGGCGACGTGGTGGTGGAGGACGGGCCGGGTGGCTGCTTCGGGCTGAAGCTGCCGGGAGCGCGACGCGCTCAGGTGGCGTTCAGGCGCGCGCCGTAACGTGGGCCGGCGGTGAGCTCCGCACGACCACGACTGCGCCATCCCTTCGCCGCCGCAGCGGTGGCGGCTGCGGCCGTTGCGTTGCTGGCTCTCGTGCTGGCCACGCGCGGGGGAGGCGATCACTCCGCCGGGGCGGCGCGCAGCGCCGCGGCACCCGCGCCAAGGGTGGCGCCCGCTCCCGCGCGCCCGGCCACGCTCGCGGCGAGCCGTGTGGCGCGGCTTCCGGCTCCGGTCCAGCTGCCCGCGGTCGCGCCGCTGCCCGGCGGACGCGCCCTCCTGGCCGGCGGCCTGAGCAGCGCCGACACGTCCCTGGCCGAGCTGTGGCTGGCGGGTCCGAGCGGTGCACGCGGCGACGGGTCGCTGCCCGCGCCGGTGCACGACGCGGCCGCTACCACCGTGGGCGGGCGCTCGTACTTCTTCGGCGGCGGCGAGCCGTCGCACGACGCGATCCTCGAGCTGCGTCCCGGCGGCGTCGCGCGCCAGGTCGGCCGGATCGCCGCGCCGGCGTCCGACGTGGGCGCCGCCTCGATCGACGGGACGGTCTACGTCGTGGGTGGCTACACCGGCAGCGTCCCGCTCGCGACGATCCAGGCGTGGCGGCCAGGCGATAGCCGGGCGCGCGTGGTGGGCCGGCTGCCGAAGCCGCTTCGCTACGCGGCCGTCGCGGCCACCGCAGGCGGCAGGCTCGTGATCGCGGGCGGCACCAGCGGCGTCACGGCCAGCCGCTCCGTCTATGGCTTCGATCCCGCGACGCGCAGGGTCACGCGCCTCGCCTCGCTGCCGCGCCCGCTCACGCATGCCGCGGCGGCAGCGCTCGGGTCGACCGTCTACGTGATCGGGGGTCGCGGCTCGGCGCTCGACTCTCAGACCGACGCGATCCTCGCGCTCGCGCCGGGCGCGCGCCGCGTCACGCGCGCCGGGCGTCTCCCGGTGCCGGTGTCGGACACGGGCGCCGCGGCGAGCGGGCGCGGCATCCTCCTGGCGGGTGGGCGCGACTTCGCCGGCCGCGTTCGCGACGACGTCTGGCTGCTGTCGCCGCGATGAGTCGGCTCGTGCTGGTGGCGATCGCCCTCGTGGCCGTGGCCGTGGCGGGATGCAGCGGCGGCGGCAGGACGGCGAAATTGCACGTCACCCACCATGCACAACGGTCGAAGCGCTTCTCCGGCTATCGCGTGCCGCCGCTCCTCGACCGGCGCAACGTCTACGCCGCCGACGCGGCCAACCGCCTCAGCCCTGCGGTGCGACATGACCGGCCGCTCATCTACGTGCCCAACACGCAGTCGAACACGGTCGACGAGATCGACCCGCACACCTACAGGATCGTCCGGCGCTTCTCGGTCGCGCAGCTGCCGCAGCACGTGGTGCCGTCGTACGACCTGAAGACGCTCTGGGTCAACGACGACCGCGGCAACGAGCTCACGCCGATCAACCCGCGCAACGGCAAGCCGGGCAAGGCCGTCCCGGTCACCGACCCCTACAACCTCTACTTCACGCCCGACGGCCACTACGCGGTGGTGATGGCCGAAGCGCTCCACCGGATCGACTTCCGCGATGCGCACACGATGCGCCTCCACCACACGCTCGAGGTGCCCGGCTGCGAGGGCGTGAACCACGCGGACTTCACGGCCGACGGGCGCCTGATGCTCGCGAGCTGCGAGTTCAACGGCCGGATGATCGTGGTGGACGTCGCGCACGAGCGTGTGGTGAAGACGTTCGCGCTGTCGCCTGCGGCCAAGCCGCAGGACGTGAAGCTGTCACCCGACGGGCGCATCTTCTACGTGGCGGACATGATCTCGAACGGGGTGTGGGAGATCGGCGCGCGCTCGATGCGCAAGCGTGGCTTCATCCCCACCGGCCGCGGCGCGCACGGCCTGTACGCCAGCCGCGACGCACGCTACCTGTACGTCTCCAACCGCGACGAGGGATCGGTGTCGCTGATCGACTTCGCCACGCGCAAGGCCGTGCGCAAGTGGCGGATCCCCGGCGGCGGCAGCCCGGACATGGGCGGCGTCTCCGCCGACGGCAGCGTGCTCTGGCTGTCCGGGCGCTACGACGGCGTCGTCTACGCGATCTCGACGCGCACGGGCCGGCTGATCCGGCGCGTGAAGGTCGGATTGGGGCCGCACGGGCTGTGCGTCTACCCGCAGCCCGGGCGCTACTCGCTGGGCCACACCGGCGTGTTTCGCTGACAGCGGCGGCGCGCCCGCGGTTAGGGTGCCCTAATATCCCTGCGGCGTGAGCTTTGCGGAGACAGCCCTGCTCGGAGCCCTGGCCGGCTTCACCATCTACCTGGGCCTGCCATTCGCCCGCATGGAGATCGTGAGCGTGCGCATGCGCGTGGCGCTGTCGATGTTCGCGGTGGGCGTGCTGGCCTTCCTGTTCGTCGACGTGCTCGAGCACGCGTTCGAGATCGTCGAGCACGCCGTCGAGTCGTTCAAGGACGGCCACGACGGGTTCGGCCGCCCGCTCGGGCTCACGGTCATGCTCGGGGTCGGCTTCGCGGCCGGCACCGCGGGCCTCGCCACGCTTCAGCGCGCGCGGCCGAAGGGCCCGACGCGGCCACCCGTGGCGGGAGGCTCCACCGACGTCCTCGACGCTGAGACGGCCGCACGGCTCGGGGCCGAGCGCGATGCCGCGCGCGGACGGGCGCTCCAGACGTCGCTCGTCATCGCGATCGCGATCGGGATCCACAACTTCGCCGAGGGCCTCGCGATCGGCGTCTCCGCCAGCACCGGCGAGATCGGCCTGGCAACGGTTCTGATCATCGGCTTCGCCCTGCACAACGCCACCGAGGGCTTCGGCATCGTCGGTCCGCTCGGCGACGTACGCCCGTCGTGGCGCTGGCTGGCAGCGGTCGGGCTGATCGGCGGCGGGCCCACGTTCCTCGGCTCGATCGTCGGCTACAACGTCACCTCGGAGCCGCTCGAGCTGCTCTTCTACGCCGTCGCGGGCGGCGCGATCCTCTACGTGATCGGCGAGGTCTGGAACGGGATGCGCCGCTTCGGGCACCGCGAGCTGGGGCTGTGGCTGGTCTCGGCCGGCTTCATGGTGGGGATCGTGACCGACCTCGTCGTGGCCTACGGCGGCGGCTGAGCCGGTCGCATCAGTGGACGTGGTGATGGTCGTGGCCGCGCACGGTAAGCCACGACTGCCAGGTGATGCGCAGGATCACGACGGTGATGGCCAGGCCGATGAGCGGGTCGGCGATCGGCGCGCCTATCGCCACGACCGCGGCTGAGGCGATCACCGCCAGCGATACGTACGCGTCGGCGCGCGCGTGGTTGCCGTCGGCGACGAGAGCCGGGCTCGCGAGCCGCTTTCCCGCGCGCGTGCGCACGCGCGCGGCCACGTAGTTGCCCGTGTAGCCGATCGCGCCCGCCGCCGCCAGCGCCCACAGGTGCGTGGGCGGGGTGCGGTGGATCAGGCGGCTGATCGCCTCGACCGCCGCGACGCAGGCGCTGATGAAGATGGCCGCCACCACGAACAGCCCGGCACCGCGCTCGGCCCGCTCCGAGCGCAGCAGGAAGGCGATCCCCAGCGGCACCGCGGTCAGCGCGTCGCCGAAGTTGTGGATCAGGTCGGCGAGTAGCGCGACGCTGCCCGACAGGACGAAGATCAGCGTCTGGGCGATGGCCGCGGCCGCGAGGACCGCGAGCGACGTCAGGACTGCTCGGACACCCTCGCGCGAGCGCTTGATCGAGTCGTGGACCAGGCCGTGGGAGTGGACCGCGTGTTCGGACATGCGGGGGCTTCTACCCGAACGTTCGCGCTTCGATACGGGAAGCGCACCAGGCACTCGCGTTCCTCGTCCCACAACTTCAGGCGCAGCGCTGCGACGCTGCCGCGGACGGTGACCACGGGAGTGCGGGCGAACATCGGCTGCTGCTCGTGCGCGGCGCGCAGCCGGTAGTTCGGGATCTTCGCGCTGAGGTGATGGACGTGGTGGTAGTTGGCGTTGCCGACCGCCCAGGCCAGCACGCGCGGCAGCGCGAGGAATGAGCTGCCCTGGAGCGCCGCGAGCTCGAACTGCCAGTCGCCGGCCGCGCGGTAGTAGGTGTCCTCGTACTGGTGCTGGACGTAGAGCATCCACGCGGCCACGGCGCCGCCCGCCACCAGCGTCGTGCCCTGGATCAGCAGGTAGGGGCCCCAGCCGACCAGCGCGCTCCAGCCGGTCGCCCACGCGGCGAGCGCGACGTTGGTGAGCACCACGCTGAAGAGGATCCGCCGCGTCATGCCGCGCTGCGGGAAGCGGCGCTCGAAGAGGAAGACGAGGCTCGGCCCGAGCAGCAGCATCAGCAGCGGGTTGCGGTAGGCGCGGTAGCCGAGCCGGCGGATGCGCGAGGCGCTCTCGTATTCCGCGAGGGTCATCGTGTAGATCTCGCCGGGGCCGCGGGCGTCGAGGTTGCCGGTGTGCGCGTGGTGGAGGCTGTGCTCGCGCTGCCACCAGCGGTAGGGCGTGAAGAGCAGGAGGAACACCGTCGCGACCAGGCCGAGACCGACTCCGATCAACGCGCTCGGGTGCACGATCGCGGCGACCACCCAGACGCCGACGTAGGGCAGCACGACGCTCGCGATCTGCCCGAGGCTGCGCCGCCGGTCGATCTCCAGGTAGGGGGCGAGGTCCTGCTTCCAGCTCTTGCGATGGGGGACGCTCGTGGTCTGCACTACGGAAGCTTTCGCTCCCGCGAGCACTTCGGATCAGCGTCAGCCGGCGTTCGCGATGGCGAACAGCCCTGCCACACCGAGCAGGTACAGCACGAGCACGACGAGGGAGTCGATCCCCATCCGGAAGATCCGGCGCTGCGGCCTGAACACGAGGCCGGCCGCGTAGACGAGCGTCAGCAGCATGCCGACGGCCGTGAGGTAGATGTCGCTCGCGTGCGCTTGCGGAAGGACCGCCTTGCCGGACAGCAGCGTCGCCACCAGGAAGAGGACCGGCAAGAAGGCGTTGCCGCCGAATATGTCGCTCATCGCGAGCTGGTAGTCGCCGGTCTTGACCGACGCGAGCCCGGTCGAGAGCTCCGGCAGCGACGTCGCGGCGGCCAGCACCGTCGCTCCGAAGAGCACGCCCGACAGGCCGACGTCGCCGGCGGCGGCCTCGCCGCTGCGCTCGAGGATCACGCCCGCGACCAGCGTGACGATCGCCGCGACGCCGAAGATCGCGGCCGAGCGTCCGGTGCTCGTCCCCTTCGCCCGCTCCTGCTGCTCGGTCGCGTGCCGCCGGTGGCCGCGCGGGTGCTCCTGGCCGTCCGGCGCCTGCCCGGACTCGTGCCACGGCAGCGATTTGCCGGCGCGCTGGAGCAGCAGCAGCCCGACGATCCAGATCACCGCGATGAGCACCGATCCGGGCGCGAACCGCCACAGGATCACGTCCGCGGGGATCTGCGTGCCGGCCACCACCACCGCCAGCACGGCCGCCACGAGCGCTGCCTCGAGCACGAGCACGAGCGATGCCGCTCTGTACGTCAGCGGGCGCTCGCCGCGCACGCCGAAGGCGTCGAGCGCGACCAGGACCACGGTCTGAATCGCGATCCCGCCGAGGATGTTGCCCACCGCCACGCCGACGTCGCCGGACAGGGCTGCGCTCACCGTGATCGCGATCTCCGGCAGGTTCGTGGCGATCGCCAGCATGATCAGCCCGCCGAGCGCCGCCCCGAGGTGCAGCCGCGTCGACAGCACGTCGGTCTGCTTGGAGAGCTGGATCCCGGCAATCCAGATGGCCACCGCAGCCGCCGCGAAGATGACCAGCAGGAGACCGAGCGGCAGGCTGGACATGGCGTTCTGTTACCCGCCGGCGGCCGGGCGAACCCCGCGGGGCTCAGCGCTCGATCCGCACCGGTGTCCCGATCGGGACCTGCTTGGCGAGCTTCCTGATCGTGCGGTTGCGGACCCGGATGCAGCCGTGGCTGGCGTTGCCGCCGATCACCGACGGGTTGTTGGTGCCGTGGATGCCCACCTGCCCGTCGCCGCCCTCGAAGGTCGTGAACACCTTGGAGTGGGCCGACAGGCCGAACGCGTAGGGGCCGTAGAAGCCGCGCGGGTCCGGCGGCCGGATCAGGTCGGTCACGTAGTAGTGGCCGGTCGGCGTGGGGGAGACCGCCTTGCCCACGGCGATCGGGTCGTCCACGATCTTGTTACCCCCGCGCCAGACGACCAGCCGGTGCCGACGGAGCTGCACCTCCATCCGGTACCAGTCGGTGGCGAGCCTGAGGTCGCGCGTGCGGATGAAGCCGGTGCTGAGGTTGGGGCGGGTCGGGAGGTACGCGTTCACCCAGCCGCCGCGGCGCGCCTTGATGAGGAACACGAGCGGGAGGCGGTGCCCGTCGAGCGTGCGTGCCGCGATCCTCCGGTACGGCTTGCGCGAGTGCGGTGTTCGGTAGACCGCGACGCTGCGTGCCTTGGCGCGGCCCACGAGCACCCCGTTGTGGCCGCGCGCCTCGGCCGCCGTCAGGTCGAACTCGTGCGGGCTGTTCGCTGCGCCCGACAGCCCGTCCTGCGCCTTCTTGCCGCCGAACAGCGCCGGGCCCGCGAACAGGCCGGCCGCCATCGCCACGAGCACGATCGCGAGGAACGCCGCGGACTGCTTCGGGTTGCGTGGCTTCAGCCTGGTCATGGGAAGAGACGGGAGCCCCGGCGCCGGAGGGGGGTGGCGCCGGGGTCCCTGACGGGCCTCCGTCAGCCGGTCATGCTCGGCGTGCCGGAGGTGGCGGAGCCGGCGGCCGCGGCCGGCAGGTTCGTGATGAAGCCGGTGCTCTTCACCGCTGCGAGCACCTCGCTCATCGTCGCCGACGGCTGGAACGCGGCCGGGGCCGGCGAGGGGTTGGTCCCCTTGCCGATGATGTCCGCCATCCAGGCGGCATGGCGCGCCTCGACCGGCAGGATCGACGCGGCGGCCTTCAGCACGGGCGTGGCCTTGATGTTGCCGGCCTGCCCGAGATACGCCTTGACGCCTGTGTCCTCCAGCAGCAGCGCGGTCTTCTGGAACGTCGCCTGGCTGGCGGTCGTGCCCTTGAAGTCGAAGCTCGGCTTCTTGACGGCCTTGCTGCCCAGCGTCTTCTTCAGCGCCGCCACGTGCGCGGCCTCGTGCTGGGCGACCACGCCGGCGAAGATCTTCGTCTCGCCGCTCAGCGCGCCCTTGCTGACCGCCTCCTTGTAGAAGGCCGCCTCGAGGTACTCGAGCGTCAGGGCGTAGTTCAGGATGTCGATGTCGCCCTTCGGCACGCCACCCTGGCCCAGCGCCAGCGAGATCGGCAGCGAGCCGAGCGCGAAGCCGCCGGCCGCGAAGGCACCGGCCTTGCGGACGAACGCCGCGCGCGTGTTGCCGCCGACCTTCTCGCCGTACTCGCGGATGGCGCCGTCCTTGTCGAGTTCCTCGAGCGTCGGGCGCTCGTAGTTCATGTCAGACATTGTTGGGTCAGTCCTTTCAGAAAGCTCTTGACGGGTCCGGGCTAGCCCTTGATGAAGCCGGTGGACTTCACCGCGCTCAGGACCTGGGCCATCGACATCGCCGGGTTGAAGGCAGCCGGCGCCGGCAACGAGCCGTGGCCGCGGCCGTTGATGTCGCGGATCCATGCCGCGTGGCGCGCCTCGACGGGCAGGATCGAGCCGGCGGCCATCAGCACCGCCGGGGTCTTGATGTTGGGCGCCTGGCCCTCGTAGGCGGCGACGCCCGTGTCCTCGAGCGTGATCGCCGTCTTCACGAACTGCTTGCTGTTGCTCGTGGTGCCCTTGAAGTCGAAGGACGGCTTCTTCGTGGCGGCACTGCCGAGCGCCTTCTGGAGGGCGGCGACGTGAGCCGACTCGTGCTGTGACACGACCTGCGCGAACGTGGCGATCTCGCCCTTCAGCGCACCCTTGCTCACGGCCTCCGCGTAGAACGACGACTCGAGGTACTCGAGCGTCAGCGCGAAGTTGAGGATCTTCACGTCGGACTTCGGCGTTCCGCCCTGCCCGAGCGCCAGGCCGACCGGCAGCGCGCCGAGCGCCATTCCGCCGGCGACGAACGCGCCGGACTTCATGAAGAACTTCGCACGCGTGTCGCCGTCGACGGCGTCGGCCGCCTCGCGCAGCGCGCCGTCCCGGTCGAGCTCCTCGATGCGAGGGAGCCCGTGGGTCGAGTCAGACATGTCTGTACCCCTTTGATCCGTTGTCGCTGTAGGGGTACTGCGCCGCGCGGCGGCGATCGGTTCACTGGCTGCGCGCATCGCCCTTCCGGCGACGCGAAGCCGTGGCGACGGCGTACCTCGGAGGACTCGCGGCGTCGGAGAAGGAGTAGCCTCCGTCGTGGACGGTCGCTGACTCACCCTGACCAGTCGCAGAGAGACTCGCCACCGCGATTGGCTTCCGCCCGTCCCTCAAGGGGATTCACGTCCGAAGGACGCCGTCCGTCGGGCTGGAGACCAGGAGGCCGTTGATCATGCGGCGCTACCAGCAGGTATTCCACTTCGTCGGCGTCGGGCTGCCCTTTCTCGGGCTGCCGCTCGCCGTCTGGCTGTTCTGGGGGCACGGCGTGTCGGTCGCAGACCTCGCGATCATGGCTTCGCTCTACACCCTCAGCGGCCTGGGCATAGCCGTCGGCTATCACCGTCTGCTCACGCACCGCGCGTTCGAGACCTACCGCGGCCTGCGCTACATGTGGGCGATCCTCGGCTCGCTCGCGCTGGAGGGGTCGGTGATCCCCTGGGTCGCGCACCACCGCAAGCACCACGCCTTCTCCGACGCGTCGGGCGACCCGCACTCTCCCCACGGATACGGCGACGGCCTGCGCGGCGCGCTCAGGGGCCTCGCACACGCGCACCTCGGCTGGGTGCTCTTCGGCGAGCGCCAGCAGGACCGCGAGCGCTACCTCGGCGACCTCAAGGACGACCGCGGCATGAATCTGATCTCGGATCTGTTCCCGCTGTTCGCCGTGCTCACGTTCCTCATCCCCGCCGGCCTCGGCCTGCTGATCTCGGGGTCCTGGTGGGGCGCGCTGACCGCCCTGGTCTGGGGCGGGCTCGTACGCGTGTTCTTCCTGCACCACATGACGTTCTCGATCAACTCGATCTGCCACTTCACCGGCCGGCGGCGATTCCTCACCGGGGACCAGTCGCGAAACGTGTTCTGGCTGGCGCTTCCGTCGCTGGGCGAGGCGTGGCACAACAACCACCACGCCTTTCCCACCTCCGCCCAGCACGGCCTCCGGCGCACGGAGATCGACATCGCGGGGCTCGTGATCGCGGGGATGGAGCGGGTCGGGCTGGCGTGGAACGTGGTCGGGGTCAGCCCTGACCGCCTTCAGACCAAGGCGTTGCCGGCATAGGCCGCGACAGGTGCTCGTCGGACTCGCCTTCGCGCTCGCGTGCGCGCTCGCCACCAACGCGAGCTTCCTGCTCAAGCGCCGAGGCGCGCTGGAAGCCCCTGCGGTGAGCGCCCGCCACCCGCTGCGCAGCGCCGCCGACCTCTTTCGCTCGCGCTGGTGGACGATCGGCTGGCTCGTCGCACTCGGAGCGTGGCTGCTGCACATCGGGGCGCTCGCGCTCGCTCCCCTGTCGATCGTGCAGGCGGTGCTCTCGGGCGGCCTCGTGTTCCTCGCCGTCCTGGCGGAGCGCTTCTTCGGATTCAAGCTCGAGCGCCGCCAATGGACGGGCCTCGTCATCACCTCGACCGGGCTCGCGGTGATCGGCATCACGAGCGGTCACACGGCCAACAGCGGCCACTCGTCGCTGGCCGCGCTGATCGCGGTGGAGGCGGGCGTGTTCGCCCTCGGGGCCCTGCTGGTGCTCGGCTCGATCCGGATCGACTGCTCCCACCGCCGCGAGGGGATGGCGCTCGGCCTTGCAGCGGGTGCGCTGTTCGGGGTCTCCGACATCGCGATCAAGTACCTGACGCATGCGGCCGCGACCGGAGTGCTCGCGCTCGTCAGCCCGTGGCTCCTGACCGCCATCGCCGCCTGGATCGTCTCCTTCTACGTCTCGGCCCGCAGCCTCCAGCTCGGTCCCGGCCTCGAGGTCATCGCGCTCACCGCGGTGTCGGCGAACACCGTGGCGATCATGGGCGGAATCCTCGTCTTCCACGACACGGTCGGGTCCGGCCCGGTGGAGATCGTCGGGCGCCTCATCGCCTTCATCCTCGTGATCGCCGGCGCCGCGCTGATGCCTGCGCCAACGCGCACGATGCCGGCGGAGATGGCGCCCAGCATCTGACGAGCGCGAGGGCGATCAGGCGATCCGTGCGGCGAGCATGCAGAGGTCGTCGGTCAGGTTGCCGTAGGCGAACTCGGCGACGCGCGTTCGCAGGACCGCGATGGCCTCGGCGGGGGAGGGGTCACGAAGCTCGGCGAGCACGGCGCTCACCCCCTCGATGCCGAACAGCTGCCCCTCGCGCCTGGCCTCGGTCAGACCGTCGGTATAGAGCAGCAGCCCGGTCCGGCCCGTGCAGTGCATCGACCCCTCCATCCCGCCGGGGTCGACCCCGAGTCCGAGGGGGGTGCCCTGTCTGGGCGTCGCGAGCTCCGTGCCCTCCTCCAGCCGCAGGACCGGCGGATGGCCGGCATAGGCGAATCGCAGGAGTCGCTCGCTCGGCAGGTACGTCAGGCACGCGGCGGTGACGAAATCGCTGCCGGTGCCGGCGCGCTCTACCAGGGCGGTGTTCGCCCAGTTCAGCAACTGACAGGGGTCGTCGGAGAAGGGGGCGGTCGCGGCGAACGTCGTGCGAACGAACGCTGCACGTCGCGCCGCCTGCACGCCGTGCCCGACGACGTCGCCCACGACCAGCACCGTGGAGTCCTGCGGCCCCTGGGCGACCAGGTAGAAGTCGCCGCTGACCTGTTCGGCGGCGGGCAGGAACGCCGCGGCCAGCTCCAGCCCGGGTCGCTCCGGCAACTGTGGCGGGGTCAGGGCGTCCCGGATCGCGCGGAGATCGGCCACCTCATGCTCGGCCGTCGCCAGGCGCTTGCGCAGCCCGGCGACCTCCTCGCCGCGGAGGTTGGCCTCATGGCGAAGGCGCGCGATCAGGATTTCCTGGCGGTGCTCGCGAGTCCCCGCGTCGGCCTGCGTCCCCGGGGCTTCCGGTTCGTTCTTGTCGGACTCTTCGGTCATCGCGATCGCCGGGCGGCTCGGACACGCCACCGCGCGCGTCTTCGCATCTTCTCCTAATTCTGAACGCTGGTAGAAGTCAGGCATGACCGGCTTCGGCAAACGCCCCGACACCATCGTGCACGAGCAGGATCCGTTCAACGCCGAGCCGGCACGCGCCGCGTTGGGGGCTGCGCCGATCACGCCGCTCGACACCTTCTACGCGCGCAATCACGGGCCGGTCCCGGACCTCGATCCGGGGAGCTGGCGACTGCGGGTCGGCGGGCTCGTGGAGCGCGAGCTCGAGCTCGGGCTGGGCGAGTTGCTCGGCGGCCGCTTCGAACGGTGCGAGGAGGTGGTCACGCTGCAATGCGCGGGCAACCGGCGCGCGGGCCTGATCGCGGTCCGCGACATTCCCGGTGAGGCGCCCTGGGGGCCCGGCGCCACCGCCACGGCGCGCTGGGGCGGCATCGCGCTCGGCGATGTGCTCGCGGCGGCGGGTCCGCGGCCCCAGGCCCGCCACGTGGCGTTCGTCGGGGCCGACAGGTCGGAGGAGGCGAAGCCGCCGCAGCTCTACGGCGCGTCGATCCCGCTGCGCAAGGCGCTGCGCCCCGAGGTCATGCTCGCCTCTGAGATGAATGGGGCGCCGCTGGTGCCGGTTCACGGCGCGCCGTTGCGCTGCGTGGTACCCGGCTATATCGGCGCGCGCAGCGTCAAGTGGCTCGAGCGGATCGAGCTGCGCGCCGAGCCGTGGGACGGCTACTTCCAGTCGACCGCGTACCGGCTGCTGCCGCCGGACGGCGAGCCGGCTCCGCTGGCGGGGATGGCGCTCGGCCTGGTGGCGGTGAACGCCGACATCCTGATCCCCGACGACGGTGCCCAGGTCGAGCCCGGCCCGGTCGAGGTGAGCGGGTACGCGTTCGCCGGCGGCGAACGGCACATCGGCCGGGTGGACGTGTCGGCCGACGGCGGCCGGACCTGGCGCCAGGCGGAACTGCTCGACGATCTGGGCCCGTGGGCCTGGCGGCTCTGGCGCATCGAGTTCGACCTCGCCTCGGGGGCGAATGAGATCGTGGTCCGCGCCTGGGACAGCGCGGGCGGGCTGCAGCCGGAGCGCGCCGAGAGCCTCTGGAACCCGAAGGGCTACGTCAACAACGCGTGGGGAAGGATCACCGTCCACGCTCGCGGCTGAGGCGGCGCGATGCTACTTCGGCGCCGCCGGCGGCGTGTCGTCCGGATCCTTCTCGAACGAGACCGCGACCGTCTCCCGGTCGTTGCGCTCCTCGATCCGAGCGAGCGCGCTCAGCGCCTTGCGGTCGGCCGGTTCGGGCGGGTCGAACAGGCTGCGCGGCCACAGTCGCCGCGAGAGCACAGAGTTGACCTCCGCCGAGTAGACGACGATCCGCGCGCCCAGGAAGAGCCAGGTGAGCAGGCCGATCACCGTGGCGAACGTCCCGTAGGTCTGCCCGGCGCCCTTGACCACGTGGCCGATGTAGGCGCCGCCGACGCTCTGGAGGACCGTCCACAGCACCGTCGCCACGCCGATGCCGGGCCACAGTTCGCGCGTCGGGATCGTCTTGTCGGTGAGCAGGCGAAAGGCCGCGAAGAACAGCACCACGTTGAGGAGCAGCGAGACGGCGATGCCCGCCACGGTCAGGAGCGGGCCACCCAGGCCGCCGGTCACGAGGCCGGCGGCCACGGTGGAGACGACCTGAAGCGTTCCGAGCGCGGCGAGCAGCCCCAACCCGCGCACGCGCGAGAACAGGAAATCGGGGCGATCGCGGTGAGGGATCGCGTGGACGCGGTTGAAGGCCGTCTGGGCGGCCAGCGTCACGCCCAGCCCCGAGAGCAACGCACCGACGATGCCGATGACGAGCGCGATCACGTTGCCGTTGAGGGATCCGTTACGGACCTGGTCCCCGACGATCGGGATCTGCTTGACGGCGGAGTTGACGATCGCGTGCTGGGCGCCCGGGTTGCCGTCCAGCACGAAGCCGAGCACCGTCACGAAGACGAGCAGCAGCGGAAACAGGGAGAAGAATGCGTAGTAGGCGATCAGCGCCGACAGGTTCCCGCCCTGGTCGTCGCCGAACTTCTTGATCACGGCGAAAGGGACCGCGAGCGCGGGGTGACGCCGCTGCATGCGGTCTACGGCCTTGAGTGGGGCGAGGAGGTCCATGGGAAGTCGGGCGAAAGCTACCCGTCTCCCGCGAGCACACGCCCCACCTTCAGGTGCTATACCTTAGATACCCCCACCCAGTATCGTGACGAAAATGCACAGCACCGCCGACCACCCGATCACCGAGCACCTCGAGCTGCCGATCAGTGGCATGACATGCGCCTCGTGCGCCAACCGGATCGAGCGCAAGCTGAACGAGCTCGACGGCGTCGACGCGACGGTGAACTACGCCACCGAGAAGGCTGCGGTCAGCTACGACCCGCAAGCGGTCGACCCGGAGGCGCTGCTGGGCGCGGTCGAGGCGGCGGGCTACCAGGCCGTCCTCCCGGGCGCCGCGGGTAACGAGGCGGAGGCAGCCGAACCGGCCGAGAGCGACGCCGCGGCGTCGCTGCGACGCCGCCTGCTCGTGAGCGCGCCGCTGTCGCTGGCCGTGCTCGCGATGTCGATGGTCCGGCCACTCCAGTTCGACAACTGGCAGTGGCTCAGCCTCCAGCTGATCACCCCCGTCGTGCTCTGGGCCGCGTGGCCGTTCCACAGGGCGGCGTGGGCCAACCTCAAGCACGGCAGCGCCACGATGGACACGCTCATCAGCCTCGGCACGCTGTCGGCGTGGCTGTGGTCGCTGTACGCGCTGTTCATCGGCGACGCCGGCGTGCCCGGCATGCGGATGGACTTCGTCCTGCTGCCGTCGAACGCCGGCGGCGGCGACGAGATCTACCTCGAGATCGCGGGCGTCGTCACGACCTTCATCCTGGCCGGCCGCTACTTCGAGGCGCGCGCCAAGCGCCGCGCCGGCGACGCGCTCGCCGCGCTGCTCGAGCTCGGTGCCAAGGACGTGGCCGTACTCGACGCCGCCGGCACGGAGCGCCGCGTGCCGATCGAGCGGCTGACGGTGGGCGACCGCTTCGTGGTGCGCCCGGGCGAGAGGGTCGCCACCGACGGCGTCGTCGAGGAGGGCTCCTCGGCGCTCGACTTGAGCATGCTCACGGGCGAGCCGGTGCCGGTCGAGGTCGGCCCGGGCTCCGAGGCGGCAGGTGCCACCGTCAACGCCGGCGGCCGCCTGGTCGTGCGCGCCACCAAGGTCGGCGCCGACACCGCGCTGGCCCAGATCGCGAAGCTCGTGACCGACGCGCAGACCGGCAAGGCGCCGGTGCAGCGGCTGGCCGATCGCATCTCGGGCATCTTCGTGCCGATCGTGATCGCGGTCGCACTCGGCACGCTCGGCTTCTGGCTTGGCGCGGGGGAGAGCGCGAACTTCGCCTTCACCGCCGCCGTCGCCGTCCTGATCATCGCCTGCCCCTGCGCGCTCGGCCTGGCCACGCCCACCGCGCTGCTGGTCGGCACCGGCCGCGGCGCTCAGCTCGGCCTGCTGATCAAGGGGCCGGAGATCCTCGAGTCCACCCGCCGCGTCGACACGATCGTGCTCGACAAGACCGGCACCGTCACGAGCGGCAGGATGAGCCTGGTGGACGTGGTGTTCGCCGGCGGCGTCGCGCGCGAGGAGGCGCTACGCCTGGTGGGCGCGCTCGAGCACGCGTCGGAGCACCCGATCGCCCGCGCCATCGCCGGTGCGGCCGAGGACGAGACCGGTCCGCTTCCCGCCGTCGAGTCGTTCGCGAATCGCGAGGGGCTCGGGGTGGAGGGCATCGTCGGCGGCCACGCGGTCGTCGCCGGCCGGCCGGCGCTGCTGAGCGACTGGGCCATGCACCTGCCGCCGGAGCTCGAGTCGGCCAAGGCCGCCGCCGAGGCACGCGGCCAGACCGCCATCGCGGCCTGTTGGGACGGCGAGCTGCGCGCGCTGTTCGTGGTGGCCGACACGCTCAAGCCGAGCTCGGCAGAAGCGATCGTCTCGCTCAAGCGGCTCGGCCTGCGCCCGGTGTTGCTCACCGGCGACAACCAGATCACCGCGCGGGCGGTGGCGGCCGAGGTGGGGATCGACGACGTCATCGCCGAGGTGCTGCCGTCGGACAAGGCCGACACCATCAAGCGCCTCCAGCGCGACGGCGCGGTCGTGGCGATGGTGGGCGACGGCGTGAACGACGCGCCCGCGCTCGCGCAGGCGGACCTCGGGCTGTCGATCGGCACCGGCACCGACGTGGCCATCGAGGCCTCCGATCTGACCCTGGTGTCCGGCGACCTGCGCGCGGCCGCCCACGCCATCCGCCTCAGCCGCGCCACGCTCCGCACGATCAAGCAGAACCTGGTCTGGGCGTTCGGCTACAACGTCGTCCTGATCCCGCTCGCGGCGATCGGCCTGCTGAACCCGATCCTCGCCGCGGCCGCGATGGTCTTCTCGAGCCTCTCGGTGGTCGGTAACGCGCTGCGACTGCGCAGCTTCCGCGCGGCGCCGCAGGCAGTACCGCCACGGGCACCGGAGCGGAAACGGTGAATTGCTCCTTCAGCGTGCGCCGGCGGTGACGGGCGCGAGCCGCTCCGGCGGTGGCTGTGCCGATCGCGATAGGTTCACGACTGAGCAGCCCGCGATCTCGAGCCAGGTGGTCGACGTCTATGGACAGCTATCGCCCCGGCGTCACCGATCTCGTCCAACGCGACCGTCGAGGTCGTGATGGCTCGCGGCCCGGACGGGGCGTCGTCAATCGCGTCCAACGCCATCGTCCGGGTCGAGGTACAGCCGGACCTCCTCGGTCTCGACTCCCTCCTGCTCGAGAGCGCGGCGCGCGAAGCGTCGCCTGCGGCGCGACGCCGCCGCCGTCTCAGTCAGGTGCTGGGTGTACTCGCGAACCTCGTCCGCGTTCTCGTCGCGCCAGTCCCGCTCGGCCGGGAGCGTCCGTTCGAGAAAAGCCGCTTCGAGGGTCATCGCGGAAGCGCTCTCGCACCCGTCGAGGACAACGACGATCAGCCCATGGTCGGGGTTCGTCTCCTGGGTGGACAGGTATGCGACCACCTGCCGGCCGGTAATCCGCTCGACCGCCGCGGTCGCCTCCTCGCGGATCGCCGCGTGAAGCACGTCCCGTCCTCGCACGACGAGGTCGGCACAACCGTGTTCTTGAATGCTCTTCTCGGCAACCGTCAGGCAGTCGCGCAGGTGGACGACGACGAGGTCGGGCGAGACAACCGTCCTGGCTCTCGTCGGCCCCCGTCCGGAGTGCGCGCGCAGCAGCTCGACCACGACGTTCGTGATCGCGAGCGCGCGTTCGGCGCCGTTCAGGGCGATCATCTCCGCTGCTCCCAGGCGTTGATGACGCGCCACCAGGCGGGCCGCTTCGCCGGGTGAGAACAACATGAAACTGTGGGCATGGCGCTCTCCGCTCGCGTACTCATGCGGTCGGGAAGTCGGTGAAGCGCTGCCCCTAGCCCAGGAGCCCCGCTCGCTGCCCTCCAGGTGCA
Organism: Thermoleophilaceae bacterium; assembly: GCA_025937135.1. GTDB lineage: Bacteria > Actinomycetota > Thermoleophilia > Solirubrobacterales > Thermoleophilaceae > JAICJV01. The sequence continues at coordinate 1,874 of JAICRZ010000008.1, read as the reverse complement.
CCGAGTCTAGCTCGGAACGGGCGGTTCGAGAAGATCCTCATCACACCTGAAAGGGGGACGTCGAGCAGCCGCCAGACGTGCAGTCGGCGCTGTCCTCTGCTGCCGGCGCCAGCACGGACAGGTGGAAGCCGCGGGCCCAATCGGCTTGAGCGCGATATCGCAGGGTGTGCAGATCGCCACCTGCGCTCAGCAGCTGGTATTCGCCCGTTTGCTCACCATCGCGCAGAAAGGCGCTCCACATGTCTGGCACCTGGTCGCGCAATCCCTCCGGAGTGAAGTCTTCGACACGGCGTCCGACCAACTCGGCGTGCTCTACGCCGAGGGTTGCGCACGCGGCTCGGTTGGCGTCGACGTAGCGCCGGTTGTCATCGACGATCAATGCCAGTTCGGTGAGACTGCCGAAGTCCGCCTCGAACTTGTCGCGGAATCGGCGCCATTCTTCGTCTCGTGGTGCGAGCACGAAGGCTTCGACCTGCATCTCTTGGCGGGGGTCGGCGGCGCTCATGAAGGCTCGGACCCGGCGGCCGAGAATGGCTTCCACGGCGGCGACCAGGGCGTCTTTCGCCGCTCCTTGCAACAGCCGCCGGTTCTCGACGATCAGACCGTGCTCACCGTGCGCCTGTAGGTTCCGCTCCCCCTGGGTGAAGCCGCCTTCGAGCACACAGGTAACGAGGTCGTCGTTCAGGTAGGTGCGGACCCTGGTCGGCCCGCGTCCGACGTATTGCTTGTGCAGGCGGATGACGGCGTCGGAAATCTCGAGAGGGAGCTCTCGGGATGTGCCGTGCTCGCCAGGACTCGCGTCCGCCGCCGGTCGATCATCCATGATCGGCCTCCAGAACGAAGGCTTCGATTTGGACATCCTGGTCGGGCCGGCTGGCGCTCATGACGGATCGAACGGTGCGGCCCACGATCTGTTCGACCGTCGCGATCATCTCCTCCTCCGCGAGCGCGTGCAGGCGCAGACGCGTCTGGACCACGCTGTCGACATGCCCCGATTGCGCAAGCGTTTCCTCCGCCCGGGTGAACCCGCCTTCGAGCAGGCAGACGACCAGGTCGCCCGTCACCGAGGTGCGTGCCTTGGTCGGCCCCCGCCCGAACGTCCTCTTGTGGATGCCGACCATCGCATTTGAAATCTCGAGCAGCGGTGAGCGATGAGCCGGGGTCTCGAGTTGAGGCCCGTCACTCATGTCCACTGCGGTGTCGTCGCGCATCGGCCTCCTCTCGCTCCAATGCGTTGTCGCGCCGCGTGGAGCGTCCCGCAGATTCTCCTCCGGCCTACGCGCGGACGTGTCAGTCCGTCAGCTCGTTCGGGGCCAGCACGAAGACCTCGGAGATCATGTCGGGGTTCTGTTGGTTGCCTGACATGAAGCCGATGACCTTGCGGCCGGTGGCGTGTTCGACGACCTGCTCGAAGCGGTCTCGCATCACGTCCTGGAACGCCATCCGCTGGCGGATCACCTCGTCCCCGTGGCCGCCTTCCTTCAGGGTCTGCTCGACACGTGTGAAGCCGCCGCGGAGGACGCAGACGACGAGGTCGTCGCTGACATAGGTCTTCGCCTTGTCAGGGCCGCGGCCGTAGTACTCCTTGAGCAGCGCGACCAGGCCGTCGGAGATCGCGGTGCGCACGTCGCCGGTCGATGCGGCGAACCCGTCGTGTGAGCGGTCGTCTTGCACGGGAGAGTCGTCAGCGTGGGGTACTCGCGACTGTAGCGTCTGGCCGCTACCGTGTGCAGAAGCACCGGCGCTCGGTTTTCCCGTCCTCAGCCCTCCGCGCGGTCCGATTACCTGAGGACGGTCGAGAGGCGGTTCGCATGGCGAACCTCACAGACGGGTCAGGGGTCGGTGACGACGCGCTGGCTGCCGTAACCGAGGCG
>JAICRZ010000266.1 GCA_025937135.1 Thermoleophilaceae bacterium | reverse complement strand
TGTGGGTGCGCCACTACCCGCTGCCGATCTCGGCGCCGTCGTTCCTGCGCAACGCCCAGCAGCCGGCCGTGCACGAGTACGAGCGCGAGGTCATCCGCCGCCGCCGCGAGCACCTGATCGTGCGCGTCGACCGCGCCGACCTCTCGAAGAACATCCTGCGCGGCTTCACGGCGTTCGACCTCTTCCTGGAGCAGCACCCCGAGTTCATCGAGCGCGTCACGTTCATCGCGCACCTGATCCCCTCGCGGCAGGACGTGCCGGAGTACGCCGAGTACCTCGAGAAGATCGAGGCGCTGGTGGCGGTCGTGAACCATCGCCATGGCACGCCCGACTGGATGCCGATCGACCTGCGGCTGCGGGAGAACCTGTCCGAGGCGATCGCGGCTTACAAGCACTACGACCTGCTGATCGTGAACGCGATGTTCGACGGGATGAACCTCGTGGCGAAGGAGGGACCGCTGGCGAACGAGCGACACGGCGTGTCGCTCCTGTCAGAGAACACGGGCGCGCACGAGGAGCTGGGCGAGTTCTCGCTCTCGGTCAACCCGTTCGACGTGCAGGACCAGGCCGACGCGATCCACCGCGCGCTCACGATGTCCGCCGAGGAGCGCTCCTGGCGCGCCGAGGGACTGAAGAACATCATCCGCGAGCGCGACCCGGGCGACTGGGTCGACGACCAGCTGCGCGACATCGACGCCAAGCGCGCGGGACGTTCGCCGGTAGAGGCCGCTTGACTGTCGAGAAACGCCGGTCGGCTCCGCTCACCAGGTGAAGGGCCCCGAAAAGGCGCGGCCCACGACACCAGGAGATCACGATGCCGAAGTATCTGCTGCTCAAGCACTACCGCGGCGGCCCGGACCCACACCACCCCTTCCCCCCGATGGACCAGTGGGCCCCCGAGGACGTGGAGGCGCACATGGCCTTCCTCAGGAAGTTCAGGGAGCTGCTCCAGGAGAACGGCGAGTACGTCGACGCGCGGGCGCTCACGCCGGCGCGCACCTGGGTGCGCTACGACGGCGCCGACGCCGCCCCGGTCACCACCGACGGCCCGCACCCCGAGACCAGTGATCTCGTGGCGGGCTGGTACATGATCGACGTCGAATCGCACGAGCGCGCGCTCGAGCTCGCGGCTTTCGTCTCCTCCGAGCCGGGCCCGGGCGGGGAGCCGCTGCACGAGTGGATCGACGTCCGGGAGATCATGTGGGAGGCGCCCTCGGGCGACTGACCGTGGATCCATCACCGCGACGGCTGGACGAGGGCGCGCTGCGCGCCCTCGTCCCCCGTGTGCTCGCAGGCCTCGTCCGGCGGGGCGAGGACTTCGACGCCGCCGAGGACGCGTTGCAGGAGGCGCTGCTGGAGGCGCTGCGGGTGTGGCCCGAGCACCCGCCGCGCGACCCGCGCGCGTGGCTGACGACGGTCGCGACCCGGCGGCTCGTCGACGCCCGGCGCAGCGAGGTCGCCCGGCACCGCCGCGAGGAGGCGACGTACGCCGAACCGCCGCCGTCGCCTGTCGTCGAGGAGGGCGACGACACGCTCTTCCTGCTCTTCTGCTGCTGCCATCCCGACCTCGCGCCCGCCTCGCAGGTGGCGCTGACCCTGCGGGCGGTCGGTGGGCTCACCACCCGGGAGATAGCCGACGCCTTCTACGTGCCGGAGGCGACGATGGCGCAGCGGATCAGCCGGGCCAAGCGGACGCTGCGCGGGCAGCGCCTGGACCGGCCCGGCGACCTCGCGGTCGTGCTGCGCGTGCTCTACCTCGTCTACACGGCCGGCCACGCCGGCAGGGTCGACCTTGCCCGCGAGGCGATCCGGCTCGCCGGCCAACTCACGCTCGCCACGGAGGAACCGGAGGCGCGCGGCCTGCTCGCGCTGATGCTCCTCAACCACGCGCGGCTGCCCGCGCGGGTGGATCCAGCAGGCCGCATCGTCACCCTCGACCGGCAGGACCGCGGCCTGTGGGACACGCGCGAGATCGCCGAGGGCGTGCGCGTCCTGCGGTCGGCGCTGGCCCTCGAGCGTCCCGGGCGCTACCAGATCGAGGCCGCCATCGCCGCCCTGCACGACGACGCGGCAAGCGCCGAGGAGACCGACTGGGTGCAGATCCTCGCCTGGTACGACGACCTCGTCGACCTCAGCGACGACCCGGTGCGGCAGGACCCCGCCGCGGTGCTCGGGCGCGCGGTCGCGGTCGGCCACGTCCGCGGCGCCGGCGCCGGGCTGCGCGAGACCGACCGGCTGCGCGAGGTGCTCGGCGACCGTCACCGCTGG
>JAICRZ010000238.1 GCA_025937135.1 Thermoleophilaceae bacterium | reverse complement strand
GCGTAGCCGTGGCTCATGGCCGCGGTTACGAGGAGCGCCGGCCGCGTCTGACAACTGCTGCTTTTCGTCTCTGTGAAAGAGGGTGCCTCCGGGTGCGGGCGAACGTCGGTTATTGGCCCGTATAGGGGCCACAAATGGACGTTCGCGGGCCATCTCGGACTAGTGCCCCGGCATCGCGGCGCCCTGGCTGCCATGCGTCACGGACCTCCTGAATGGCCGCTACTCGCTCACGCTGACGCCGCGGCCGGGCTCGACGCGCAGCGCCCGCCGTCCGGAGAGCAGCTCGAGCAGCTCGCTGCCGGCCAGGTCGCGCCGCCAGCCGCGCAGGGTGCGCACATCGGGCTCGGACTTGCCGTCGCGCATCGCCGACACGACCGCCTGGAGATCGGCGCGCGAGGCCACCAGCTCGTACGCGAGCCCCGCCTCGATCGCGCGCGCCCGCACCAGGCTCTCCGACAGCGCGATGACGGGGCCGTCGCCCGGGTCGGTGTCCACGCGCGCGATGTCCTCCGCGGGCGGCGGATCAGCGTCGCGGCCGCGCGCCACCACCTCGATGATCTGGTTACCGCGGCGACGCCCCGTGTCGGGCCGCAGGCCGCGGATGCGCTCGAGCTCCTTGAGGCTGTCGGGCTGGCGGCGCGCGATCTCCACGAGCGCCACGTCGGGCAGCACGGCGTTCACCGGCCGGTCCTCGCTCTCGGCCGTCCGCTCGCGCCAGGCGGCCAGCTCGCGAGCGACCGCGCGCTGGCGCGGCTTGAGCTGGTTCACGCGCGGCAGCCGCCGGTAGGCCGCCATCGGCTCGCGCTCGTCGGTCACGTCCTCCAGGCGGCGCGCCTCCTCGCGCGCCCACTCGAGGCGGCCCGACTCGGTGAGGCGGCGCTTGAGCTCGTCCGCCAGCGCCAGCACGTCCTCCACGTCCTGCGCCGCGTAGTGGAGCTGCTCCTCGGTCAGCGGCCGGCGATCCCAGCGCGTGAAGCCGGCGCTCTTGGCCAGGCGCACGCCGAGCGCGCCCTGGAGCAGGTTGCCGTAGCCGGCCTGGGCGCTGAACCCGGCGAAGCCCGCGGCGATCTGCGTGTCGAAGATGTTGCGTGGCGCGGCGCCCCACGAGCGCCGCAGGATCGCTACGTCCTGGCTGCCGGCGTGCAGCACGACCTCGATCTCCGGGTCCGCCCAGAGCTCCGCGAGCGGCTCGTGGTCGAAGCCCTCGCCGAGCGGGTCGAGCAGCTCGATGTGCTGCCCGCCGCCCTCCAGCGGGACCACGACCTGCACGAGGCAGAGCAGCGCGCGGTAGCGGCTCTCCGAGACGAACTCGGTGTCGATGCCGAAGCGTCCCGCCGCCCTCGCGTGGTCTGCGAGCGCGGCGGGCGACATGGTCTGCGTCGTCAGGTCGGCGGGTTCCATCCCGCCTCTGACGTTATTAGCTGTCGGACTCGTCGCTGCCGAGCGGCGCCGGCTGGCGTCCCGCACGGGTGCTCGCGAGGTCGTCCGGCGCGGGCTCCTTCGGCGCCGTCGTGGCGCGCTTCTCCGCGGTCGTCCGTCCGGTCGTGACCTTGCGGGCCGACTGCGACGACTTCGTGCTGCTGCGCGTCTTGTTCGGCGCCGGCGTCTTCGGCAGGTGCAGCAGGTTCTCGACCCGCTTCACCTCGGGGATCGCCTTCGTCCGCGCCTCGAGCTCCTTGATCTGCTCGGGGTTCTTCGCCTCGCCGCGCAGCCACACGACGCCGTCGGCGGTGTTGATGCTGATCTTGCCCTTCGCGACCTTCGCGGAGCGGAAGATCTCCGTCTCGACCTTGCGCGTGATGGTCACGTCGTCGAGCGGCTTCGGCTGGCGGCTCGCGCGCCGCTGGCGCGCCGCGCGCTGCTCGGGTGCTTCGCGTTGCTGCTCCTGCTGCGGGGCGTCGTTGCCGCCGCCCGTGACCGCCGAGATGGCTCCGCCGAGGATCTTCGTCCCCTGCTGGATGCCGAATCCGACGACCTTGGTGAGTGGTTCAAGTGGATTGGCCATACCTGTTGGGTAGCCGTCCCGAGGGGCGGCGAAACCCTCTACGCGTCGTTTAAGGACCCGAACTGGCCCTCCGTGGGCTCCGCTCAGCAGAACCACGGCTCGGTCAGCCGTGGCCTCCCTTCGATCGAGCCCATCTCGAGCTGCGGGCCGCCCAGGACAGCCGCCCTGATCTCGCCGAACTCGCCGCCGCGCTCGGCGATGTGAGCAAGCTCACGCTGGAGACCGTCCAGGGGCGAGCTCCACGTCCAGCTCAGGGCATCCGGGTCGTATGCCCCAGGCTCCCAGTCGTCGCGCTCCAGCACCAGCGAGCCCTCGGGAACCAGAAGACGGATCGAGAACTGGACCGGGTCGACGTTGCCGATCAGGTCGTGGCGCTCCACGAAGCGGACGATGTCGGCCACGTCCTCGTGCGTCGTCCACGGCGTGAACGGCATCAGCGACGGCCGCGGCTCGATCCCGTGCTCGCGCAGGAGCGCCACCGCATCGGCGACCTGGCGCGCGTCGTGCCCCTTGTCCAGGCGCGCGAGGATCTCGTCGTTCAGGAGCTCGACGGCGGTGACCACGAACAGGCAGCCGCAGGCGGCGAGCTCGGGCCACAGGTGGGCGAACTCGAGCACGTGCTCGACCTTCGTGGTGCAGTCGAAGGTGAGATCGGGGAAGCGCTCGTGCATCGCGTGGACGATCGCGAGCGAGTGCTTGCGCCCGTTCAGGAAGTCCGGGTCGCCGAAGGTGATGTGGCGGGCGCCGAGGGCCACGAGCTGTTCGATGTCGGCGAGCACCGTGTCGGCGCCCACGATCCGGATGCGGCCGTCGTAGACCGACGGGATCGGGCAGTGGCGGCACATGTGCACACAGCCGTGGCTGGCCTCGACGTAGCCGACCGGCCGCTCCTCGCCGTCGAGCGCCAGGTGCGCGTAGCTCTCGAGCGGCGGCAGCAGGTCGCGCGCCGGGAGCTCGAAGCTTCCGCGCCCGAGCTGGACCAGCGCCTCCTCCGGCTCCCCCGCCACCCAGCGCACCAGCGCCGGCTCGTACTCACCGGCGATCAGCCGGTCGGCCACGCGCCCGAGCGTGCGGTCGCGGCTCACCGGGGCGTAGAGGCCGTAGAAGCAGATCGGCAGCTCGGGCCGCTGCTCCCGGACCTGCTCCGCCGCGCGCACGGCCAGCCGCATGGCGGTGTGCATCGGCACGCTGAAGGCGATCCGCTCCGCCCAGTCGACGTCGTGCCAGCGCTCGACCGCCAGGTCCACGCAGCGCACGTCGTGCCCCGCGGCGCGCAGGGCGGCGGCCGGCGAGGCCACGTGCAGCGGCTGATGTCCGAGCTCGTAGGTGGAGGCGAGCAGGACCCTCACGCGATCTCCACCGCGAGCTGCGAATGCGCCTCGCGGAGCGCCGCCTCGACCGCCTCGGGCGTGTCGCCCTTCGCGAAGATGAAGCCGAGGTAGCGGTCGCCCTCCGGCAGCGGCACGACCGGGCGGCCGCGC
>JAICRZ010000085.1 GCA_025937135.1 Thermoleophilaceae bacterium | reverse complement strand
CGGCACCGTGATGCCCGGCACGACCAGCTCGCCCTTCGAGTTGGTCAGCCGGCCGCGGCCGTCGAGGCCGAAGGCGCCGTTGCGGGTGAGCACGTTCTGGCCGTCCGCGCGGCGGACCTGGAAGTAACCCGGGCCCTGGATCGCCAGGTCGAACGGGTTGCCGGTCTGCTGGAGGGAGCCCTGCTCGGCGCCGCGGCCGAGCTGTGCGAGCTGGGCGCCCGCGCCCGTGCGCACGCCGGTGGGGCCGTCGGCCTGGTAGATCAGGTCGCGGAAGCCGACCCGGACCTTCTTGTAGCCGGCCGTGTTCACGTTCGCGATGTCGTTCGACACCGCGTCGAGCCGCTGCTCCTGTGCCGCCATGCCGGCGGCAGCCGTGTAAAGCCCTTCTAGCACTGGTCTCCTTGGATGGAGCCCGGCCCCCGCATAGCGGTCCAGCCGAGACTTCTGGTTTCGCTCCGGTTGATCGGCCGTTGCGGGGAGAACTTGAGCCGCTGGACGAGTGACCGAGCCGGCGGCCCGCGGCCCGCGGCCCGCTAGGCGCCGGGCTTCGACGCGACCGTGTTGGCGGCCTTCTGGAGCGTCGAGTCGATCGTGCGGATCACGCGCTGGCCGGCCTCGTAGGCGCGGAACGACGCGATCATGTCGACCATCGAGCGCGAGGGGGAGGCGTTCGAGGCCTCGAGCGCGCCGACGCGGACGGTGCCCTGCGCCTGGCCGCCGGCAGCGCCGGTGACGTAGTTGTCGCCGACCTTGCGCGCGTTCGCGACGGTGAAGACGCCGAGCTGCGTGGGGTCGATCGTGCCGTCGGGCCGGGCGCGCACGGGGCCGCCGTTGCGGCCGAGCACCTGGTTGCCCATCCCGTCGATGAGCGTCCCCTGCGGCGAGAGCTGAAACTGGCCGTTGCGGGTGTAGCGCAGGCCCTGCGGCGTCTGCACGCCGAACCAGCCCTGGCCGACGATCGCGAAGTCCGTGGGCTCGCCGGTGTCGCGCACCGGCGCCTCGGTCGTGTCGGTGTAGATCCGGTCGATCTCGGCGCCCATGCCGAGCGGGCCGACGACCTGACCGGTCACGGTGTTGGAGAGCAGCATGTCCCCGAACGACCGCTGCGTGGACTTGTCCGCCTTGTACCCCGGAGTCGAGGCGTTGGCCAGGTCGTTGGCGATCTGGTCCTGACGGACCTGCTCGGCGACCATGCCGGTAGCGGCGATGTACAGACCACGCTCCATCTGGCCCGTGTAGTCGGCCGCTGGCGGTTGGTCTTTAGCGGCCGGGTGAGCGGGCACAATGTGGCCATGTCGGTTCAGCCGCTCCTCCAGGTCGAGGCCGCGTTCTTCCGGCGCCAGATGCCGGACCTCATCCTGCGCGAGGGGTCCACGCTGGCCGCGCGCGTGGCCGAGCGCCAGGGCAAGCACGGGATCATCACCCTGGCCGGGACGCCGCTGCTGGCCGAGCTGCCCGACGGCGTCAAGACCGGCGACACGCTCAGGCTGCTCGTTGCGGACACCCGCGGCGAGAAGGTCGTCATGCGGCTGATCCACGACCAGGCGGTGGAGCAGCCGCCGAATCCCACGATCAACCTGAGCCCGGACACCCGTCTCACCGTCGACGAGGACGGCAGCCAGGAGGGGGGAGGGGGCCGCGACCGCGAGACCGCCGGCGTCACGCTCACCTACGAGACGCCGCGACTCGGCGCGATGGGCCTGCGGATCGACATCGCGCCGGGGCAGGTGCGCGTGCGCGCCGAGGTCACCGCGGGGCGCATCTACGAGCTGGCCGACGAAGCCAGCGACCGACTGAAGAGCCGCCTGTCGGCGATCACCGGGCGCGCCGCGGACGTGCAGGTCGTCGCGCGGAGGGACCACATCGATGCCTACGCCTGAGAAGCCGCGGCGCGCGACCGCGCTGCGCTACGAGGGGACCGGCGCGCCGAAGGTGGCCGCGTCCGGCCAGGGCTACATCGCCGACCGCATCCTCGAGGTCGCGCGCGAGAACGGGATCCCGATCCGCGAGGACCCGGCGCTGTCGCAGGCGCTGGAGGCGCTCGAGCTGGGGGAGGAGATCCCGGAGGATCTCTACAAGGCCGTGGCCGAGGCGATCGCCTGGGCCTACAGCCTCGACGCGCACGCCGCTTAGGCCACTTCGGAGAACAGGCCGGCGTCGTCCTTCAGCGCCGTGCGCAGCTTCTTCTTGAGCTCCGAGTGGATCTGGCAGACGCGGCTCTCGGACACCTCGAGGATGTCGCCGATCTCGCGCAGCGTCAGGTTCTTCACGTACAGCAGGACGGCCACCTCGCGCTCGCGGTCGGGCAGCGACGCGAACGCCCGGCGGAAGCGCGCCTTGGCGGCCTCCGTCATCGCGGCCGACTCAGGGTCGATCTGGCGATCCTCCGACTCGATCGTGTCGATGCGCTCGACGTTGGTCTCGTCGTCGCTCATCACGAGCGAGTTGAGCGAGGTCACGTCCGAAGAGGCGATCTCCGACTGCCGCGTGCGCAGCTCGTCGGGGGAGGTGCCCATCGACTCGGCCAGCTCCTCGGTGGTCGGCTGGCGGCCGTGGTTGGAGGAGAAGCGGTCGCGCGCCTTCGAGATGTCGCGCTCCCAGCGGCGCAGCGAGCGCGGGGCCCAGTCCTGGCGGCGGAGCTCGTCGAGCACGGCGCCGTGGATGCGGGTCCAGGCGTACTGCTCGAGCGTGGCGCCCTTCTCGGGGTCGTAGCGGTCGATCGAGGCGATCAGCGCCTCGAGTCCGCAGGAGATGAAGTCGTCGACCTCACAACGCGCCGGGAGCTCCCGGATCTTGTTGTAGACGATGTACTTGACGAGCGGGGCGAAGGTCAGCACGAGGCGGTTGCGGACCTGCTGGTCACCCGACGCCTTGTACTGCCTCCAGAGCGCGAGCGTCTCCTCATGGGAGATGCGTCGCCGGCTTCCGGTCTCTGGCTTCATCGGTCGTTGGGCTCCTTGGGGGGGCGAGGCAGGGAGGGGATCGGCGGTCTTTTCGTCCACCCCAGCGCGGACCTTTAGCCGCCGGCCGCGCGGCCCCTCGTACAAACGTCCAGGTTCAAGGCCTGCCGCCAGCGGCCGATGAACGAGGCGATCCGTCCAGGAGGACCCTCCCTTGGCCCTACGCCTCTCCACTCCCAAGAGCACCGCTCCAGTCCAGCCGACGCGCGTCGCCGAGCGCCTCGCCGCGCGCGCCCAGTCCGCGCTGTTCGCACGCGACTACAAGGCCTACCGCGAGGTCTTCGCCGAGACCGCCGCGATCGAGGACGTCCACCGCCGCTACCAGGCGCGCAAGGCCCTGATCGACCAGGGCATGGCCGCCGCCGGCAACAGCGGCCAGGACATCCCGCAGCTCTTCCTCAACGTCGCGCGCGCCACCGTGTCGCTGCTCGACGAGAACCCGCGCGAACCGTACTTCCTGAACTACCTCGGCGTCGCCCTGTACGAGCTCGGCCAGCTCGACGTGGCCGAGCAGCTCTTCCGCGCCGCGCTGCGCCTCGACGACACCGTGCCGTTCGTGGAGGGCAACCTCCGCGAGATCGCCCGCCGCCGCCGCGAGCGCCGCGACGTGCCGCTCGCGCCCGGCATCCGCGCCGCGCTCCAGCCGGTCATGGCCCGCGCGAAGGACGCCGTCAAGCACGCCCGCCGCGTCGAGACCCACAGGATCTCGCTCTGCATGATCGTCAAGGACGAGGAGGAGATGCTCCCGCGCTCGCTCGAGGCGGTGGCGCCGGCGGTGGACGAGATCATCGTGGTCGACACGGGCTCGACCGACCGCACCGTGGAGATCGCCGAGTCGTTCGGCGCGACCGTCCTCCACCACGAGTGGACGGGCGACTTCGCCGAGGCGCGCAACGTCTCGCTCGAGGCCGCGACCCACGAGTGGATCCTCTGGCTCGACGCCGACGAGGTGCTCGTCGCCGAGGACCGCGACAAGCTGCGCAAGCTCGCCGGCCAGGACTGGCGCGAGGCCTTCTACCTCGTCGAGACCAACTTCACCGGCGACATCGAGGACGGCACCGCGGTCACCCACAACGCGCTGCGTCTGTTCCGCAACCGTCCCGAGTACCGCTTCGAGGGCCGCCTGCACGAGCAGATGGCGCACAACCTGCCGGGCTACCTCGCCGAGCGCGTCGCGCACACCCAGGTGCGAATCGAGCACTACGGCTACCTCGGTGTGGTGCGCGAGTCGAAGGACAAGGCGCGCCGCAACCTCGAGCTGCTCGAGCGCCAGTCCGCCGACGGCGTCGACACCGCCTTCCACAAGTTCAACCTCGGCTCCGAGTACCTCGCCCTGGGCGAGTACGAGAAGGCGCGCGAGCACCTCGTCCGCGCCTGGAAGGAGATGGAGGCCGAGCCGAACCGGGCCAACTACCCGTACGTGCCGTCGCTCGCCAGCCGCGTCGTCATCGCTCTGCGCGAGACCGGCCACCTCGACGAGGCGCACCGCCAGGCCGACGAGGGCCTCGAGGTCTTCCCCGGCTTCACCGACCTCGTCTACCACCAGGCGAACATCGCGAAGGAGCGCGGCGACGTCGAGTCGGCCAGGGCGCTCTTCCGCCGCTGCCTCGAGATGGGCGACGCGCCCGCCAAATATTCCGCCATCGTCGGCTGCGGGTCCTACATGGCGCTGATGGCGCTCGCCGCGATCAGCCACACCCAGGAGCAGCAGGAGCTGCTCACCCGCTGCCTCGACGAGCATCCCGCCTTCTACGGGCCGGTCCTGCCGCTGTCGACCGCGATGCTGCAGAACGGCAGCGCGGCCGACGAGGTCGTGACCGCGATCGAGTCGCGCGTGGCCAAGCCCACGGCCACCGTCCGCTTCATGCTCGGCACCGCGCTCTACGAGGCCGGCGCCGCCGCGCAGGCCGAGACCCAGTTCCGCGGCGTTCTCGAGTCGCAGCCCGATCTCGCCAGCGCGCGCGTCGCGCTGGCCGAGGCGCTCCTCTCCCAGGAGCGCTGGAGCGAGGCCGCCGAGACCGCCGCCGGCGTCCCGGCCGGCGACCCCTTCGCCGCCGCCGCGCGGCGCACCGAGCTGTTCGCGCGCCTGGTCGAAGGACAGTCGGACACGGCCGCCGAGCTGATGGCGAGCGCCGCGGCTGATCTCCCGCCCGCCGACGCCGCGCTGTTCTCGGCCTGGATCGCCGCCGCGAGCGGCGGCGAGCTGCCAGCCCACCTGCCGGCAGACGCCACGCCGCTGCTCAGCGCCACCCTCGAGGCGCTCCTGCGCACAACGCAGGTCGACGCGTTCGCGCTGCTCGTCCCGCTGATCGAGCGGGTCGGCATCCCGATGCGCGAGGTGCGTGAGCTGCTCGGCTCGATGTACCTGCGCCGCGGCTACCTGGAGTCGGCGGCCGACGAGTGGATCGCGGCCGTGCAGGACTTCGGCGCCGACGCGCGCTCGCTCACCGGCCTCGCGCTGGTGGCCACGGCGCGCGACATGCGCGACGACGCGCTCGCGCTCGCACGTGAGGCGCGCGTGCTCGACCCGAGCCACGAGGCCGCATCGCTCCTGGTCCGGAACCTGGAGCCGGCGCTCTGAGCCGTCCAGCGCCTGGGAGCATTCTCAAGTTTCTCGTCGCGCCGTCGAATACCCCAAACAGGCGGCGTACACGACTAGGCGCCGCCGTAGATCCAGGGATGGATCGAGACGGATTCCAGGAGGAACAATGGACTTCAACCTTCCGCCCCTCGGCGGAGTAGAGCGAGCGGCACAGGCACAGCGCCCCAAGGGCGCCAAGGCCGCCGCGTCCACGGAGCCGGCGGTGGCCGTGACCGTGGACACGCTTCCGGCCTCACCGCCGGACAGCGTGCTCGAGGAGATGTTCGCCGCCGCACAGGCAGCCGACAAGCTCCATGAGCAGGCGCGCGAGCTCCACTTCGAGACGGTCGGCAACGGGCGCGTGGTCGTGCAGGTTCGCGACCTCGACGGGAACGTGATTCGCACGATCCCGGCGGGCAAGGCGCTCGACGTCGCCGCCGGGGCACCACTCGACTGAACCAGATGGCGACGAGCACCTCGACGATCAACTTCGGTGGCCTGGCCTCAGGCCTCGACACGAACTCGATCGTCGATCAGCTCATGGCGATCGAGCGTCAGCCGCAGACGCGGCTGAAGCTCAAGCAGCAGCAGATCGACGTGCGCAAGAGCGCGCTGTCGGACATCGAGTCGCGGCTGAAGAACCTCCAGCTCGCGGCGCAGGACCTGAAGTCGCCGACGCTCTGGCTCGACACCCAGTCGGTCGACGTCAACGACTCCACGAAGATCGCGGCCACGCGCACGGGCGGCGCCGGCACCGGCGGCTATCAGGTCCAGATCGACACGCTCGCGAGCGCCTCGCAGCACTGGTTCAAGTACGCGTCTCCCGCCGCCGACCAGACGCTCTCGTTCGACTACGGCGGAACCGACCCGCTCACCGCGCCGACCAAGCACTTCGAGGTGACGATCACCGCGGGGTCAGACATCGATGCGGCCGCGAGCGCCGTCAACTCGAACTCCGACTCGCCCGTGTACGCGTCGGTGATCACGGCTGCCGACGGCACGAAGCAGCTCGCCTTCTCCAGCAAGACGACCGGCCAGGACGGCGACTTCAGCGTCAGCGGCGCGGCCGGCGTGCTCACCTCCGAGACGAAGTCGGTGGCCGGCATCAACGCCACCGGCAAGATCAACGGCATCGCCTTCGACGAGCAGTCGAACGTGATCGCGAACGCCGTTCCCGGCGTGACCCTCACCCTGAAGGGCGTGACCGGCGCGACGAACCTCGTGACGATGACGGTCGGCGCCCCGGGCCCCGACAAGAACGCGATCGCGGCCAAGGTCAAGGCGTTCGCGGACCAGTACAACTCCACGGTCAGCTTCATCAGGTCGAAGCTCGACGAGAAGCCGGTCCCGAACCCCACCACCAGCGCGGATCAGAACAAGGGCGTGCTCTACGGCGATACCGCCCTGAGCGCCCTTCTGAGCCGGATGCGTGTGGCGATGACCGACACCTACGGGGCCGACGGCACGGTCTCCACGAGCTACGACCAGATGAGCGAGATCGGCGTCTCGACCGGCAAGTCCACCGGCAGCGGTGCGATCAGCCAGGACTCGGTCGCGGGCAAGCTGAGCTTCGACCAGGACACCTTCATGGCGGCGCTGACGGCGAACCCGTCGAGCGTCCGCAAGATGCTCAGCGGGACCTCCACGGACGGCGGCTTCGCGCAGTCGTTCGACGCCCTGCTCAAGCCGGTCGTCCAGGCCGACGGCACGCTCGACCAGACGATCAAGAGCCAGGACGCGCTGCGCCGCTCGCTCGCCGATCAGATCTCGCGCATGGACGACATCCTGAGCCAGAAGCAGGCCCTGCTGAAGCAGCAGTTCGCGGCGATGGAATCGGCGATCCAGAACTCGTCGTCGCAGGGCCAGTGGCTCTCCGGGCAGCTCGCCGCGCTGAACAGCAACCGCTAAAGCAAGCGGCGAGCCCGCCGACTACACGGGTGTGACCCCCTACGCCACCGCCCAGCAGGCGTCGGCCTATCGCGACTCGGCTGTTCTCACGGCTCCGCCGGAGCGGCTCGTCGTGATGCTGTACGACGGCGCTCACCGCTTCCTGTTCCAGGCGGCGCATGCGATGCGCAGCGGCGACATCTCGCTGATGAACAACCGCATGCAGCGCGCCGAGGCGATCGTCACGGAACTGCGCCAGACGCTCGACCACGAGAAGGGCGGCGAGATCGCCGGCCGGCTCGAGTCCATCTACGCCTTCTGCCAGCGCCATCTCCTCGAGGCGCGCATCAAGCGCGACCCGGAGCGGATCGAGCAGGTCATGAAGCTGCTCGGCGAGCTCCGCGACGCGTGGGACCAGGTCGCGGCGAAGCAATGAGCCCGTACGACGCGCTGGCGGACATCGCCGAGCGCGAGCTCGAGCTGGTGCGCGCCGGAGCCGTCGACAAGCTGTCCGCCCTGCACGCGCAGCGCAACGCGATCGTCGCGACTCTTCCCGCCGCTCCGCCTGCCACGGCCAAGCCCGCGCTCGAGCGCGCCGCAGCGCTCCACGCGAGCGTGATCGCGGCGCTCGAGGAGCGCATGCGCACGACCGGGGTGGAGCTGCGCAGGCTCTCCCAGGGACGGACCGCGATGCGCGGTTACACGCCGCCAGTCGAGCCGCGGAAGCTCGTCGATCAGGCGGGCTAAAGCCGGAGCGGCCGCGCGCCGATTACCCGACTACCGCCAAGGATGGCGGTGCACCAGGTCCAGGGACGGACACGGTTGATCCCTCCCTGCCTGTGTCCCTTTTCGACAACACCCAGCTCGGCCTGCAACAGGCCATCTCCGGCGCCGCGATGCGTCAGCAGGTGCTGTCGAACAATCTCGCCAACGCGGAGACGCCCGGCTTCCAGCGCAGCGACGTCGACTTCCACACGACGCTCGCGCAGGCGATGAAGACCGGCGATCCGACCGCGATCGAGAACACCACCTTCACCCCGCAGCAGGACAACCAGGTCCTGCGCGCGGACGGAAACGGCGTGGACATCGACACCGAGTCCGCGAACCTCGCCAAGAACAGCCTCGAGTACGACGCGCTGATCAGCGTCGCGCGTGCCCGCATCGGCATCCTCAAGTCGGCGATGGGCGTGGCCTGATGAGCTTCTTCGGCGCCATCGACGTCTCGGCCAGCGGCCTCACCGCGTCACGCATGCGCATGGACGTGGTGGCGGAGAACCTGGCCAACGCCGAGACCACGCGCGGCCCGAACGGCGGCCCCTACCGCCGCAAGGAGGTCGTGCTCCAGACGGCCGGCGGCGACGGCTTCCAGTCGGCGCTTCAGAGCGCGGTCGGCACGGTCCCCGGCATGGGCTCCTCCCAGCAGCCCGGCGGCGTGCAGGTGACGGGCATCGTCACCGACAACAGCGCGCCGCGGATGGTCTACGACCCGGGCCACCCGGACGCGAACGCGCAGGGCTACGTCGCCATGCCGAACGTGAACCCGGTGACCGAGATGGTCGACCTGATCTCCTCGTCGCGCACCTACGAGGCCAACGTCACCGCGATGCAGACGGCCAAGTCGATGTTCTCGAAGACGTTCGACCTGCTCCGCTGATGCCGACGATCCCGCCCATCGATCCCAGCATGTCGGTCACCGGCCCCGAGTGGAACGTCGGCGACGTCGGCAGCGTCGGCAGCGTCGACGGCACCGCCGCGCCGCAGCAGGGCTTTGGCGCGATGCTCGGCAACGCGATCGGACAGCTCGACCAGACGCAGACGCAGGCCGCGCAGGCGTCGCAGTCGCTGGTCGACGGCACCGCCACCGACCCTTCCTCAGTCGTCATGCAGGTCGAGCGCGCGCAGCTCGCGATGCAGCTCGCCTCACAGATCCGCACCAAGGCCACCGAGGCCTACACCGACGTCTTCCACACCCAGGTCTAGGTAACCCTCCATGGCTCAGCTCCGCTCGATCATCGTGAACATGACCCCGCGCGGCCGGCTTATGGCGGTCGGCTCGATCCTCGGGGTGGTGGTGGTCGGCCTCCTGATGATGCGGATGGCCTCGGCGCCGTCGTACTCGACGGTCATGGCGGGTGTCGATCCGGCGCAGACCGGCAAGATCACCGCCGCACTCGACGCGAAGGGCGTCAAGTACGAGATCCAGAACAACGGCACGGCGATCGCGGTCGACAAGTCGCAGATCGCCACCGCCCGGATCGCGCTGGCGGAGAAGGGCCTGCCGCAGTCGGCGCAGCCCGGCATGGAGCTGTTCGACAAGCAGAAGCTCGGCGCCAGCGACTTCCAGCAGCAGGTCACCTACCAGCGCGCGCTCGAGGGCCAGCTCGCCCAGACGATCGGCCAGATCGACGGCGTCGGCGGCGCGACCGTGCAGCTCGTGCTGCCGCAGGACCAGCTCTTCCAGGACCAGCAGTCGGCCGCGAAGGCCGCGGTGCTGCTCTCCGGCCAGGGCACGAGCCTCAACCCGGGCGCCGTGCGCGGAATCGCGCAGCTCGTCTCGGGCAGCGTCAAGGGGCTCGGCCTCAACAACGTCTCGATCACCGACTCGACCGGCCAGCTCCTGTGGCCGAACTCCACCGCCGGCGCGACCGACGGCCAGATGGCCGCCACCACCAAGCAGGCCGCCGAGGCGCGCTACGCGCAGAGCGAGGAGTCGAACCTGAACGCGATGCTGGCCCAGACGCTCGGGCCGGGCAAGGCGCAGGTCCAGGTGAACGCCGACCTGAACATGGACCAGACGAAGGCCGACGAGCTCGTCTACGGCAAGAAGGGCGTGCCGCTCCAGACGCAGAAGGAGAACGAGCAGCTCAAGGGCGGCGGCAGCACCGGCGGCACCGCCGGCACGCCGTCGAACACGGTGCCGTCGTATGCGGGCGCCGCGGGCGGCGCCGGGTCCAACTACAAGCACGTCAACGGCCAGACCACCTGGGGCGTCAACAAGAAGGTCACCCACACCACGGTCGCGCCCGGCGCGGTCAACCGTCAGAGCGTGGCCGTCGTGCTCGACTCCTCGGTTCCGAAGGCGCAGGTCGCGGCGCTCCGCCAGGCCGTGCAGAACGCCGCCGGCATCAACACCGCGCGCGGCGACACGATCTCGGTGTCGCAGGTCGCCTTCGCCAAGCCGCCGGCGCCCGCGAAGACCCCGATCACCACCAGCGTCGTCGGGTTCCTCAAGTACATCCTCGCCGGGCTCGGACTGCTGGCCTTCCTCTTCTTCGTCACCCGCCACCTGCGCCGGCGCGAGGCCGAGACACTCATGGGCGAGCCGGTCTGGCTGCGCGAGATCGAGGCACCCACGACGATCGCCGAGCTCGAGGCCGGCGGCGGCTACCGCCTCGGGCCGGGCGAGCACCCGTCGCGGGACTCGAACCCGCTTCGCGGCGAGCTCGAGAACCTCGTCGACTCCGAGCCCGAGCGCGTGGCCCAGCAGGTCCGCGCCTGGATGAACGAGGAATAGCGCGGGGCGCGTAGATGGCCGAGCTGAAGACTCCCACTCTCCCCGCCCCGATGGAGCCGGCCAAGCCGGCGGCCAGCCCGACGGCGAAGATGAGCGGCCGCCAGAAGGCCGCCGTCCTGCTCGTGTCGCTCGGCCCCGAGCGCGCGTCGCAGCTCTTCGGGCATCTGCGCGACGACGAGATCGAGGCGCTCACGCTGGAGATGGCGAAGCTGCGCAGCGTCGACTTCGACACGACCGAGGCCGTCCTCGGCGAGGCGATGGAGATGACCGCGGCGATGAACTTCATCGGCGCCGGCGGCTTCGAGTACGCACGCGACGTGCTCGAGAAGTCGCTCGGCGCGACCAAGGCCGCGGAGATCATGGGCCGCCTCTCGGCGGTCATCGAGGCGCGCCCGTTCGAGTTCCTGCGGCGCACGCCGCCGGAGCAGATCGTCGCGTTCCTGCGCAACGAGGCGCCGCAGACGATGGCGCTCGTGATCGCCAACCTGCACACCCAGCTCTCCGCCGAGGTGCTCGCCCAGCTCCCGCCCGATGCTCAGGCCGAGGTCGCGCTGCGCATCGCGACGATGAACGAGACGAGCCCTGACGTGATCAAGGAAGTGGAAGCCGTCATGCGGCAGAAGCTCGCCAACGTGATCTCGCAGGAGTACTCCGCCGCCGGCGGCGTGGACTCGCTCGTCGACATCCTCAACCGCGCGGACCGCGGCACCGAGCGCAACGTGCTCGACAAGCTCGCCGAGACCGACGCGGACCTCGCCGAGGAGATCCGGATGATGCTGTTCGTCTTCGAGGACATCGTCAAGCTCGACGACCGCAGCGTTCAGGTGCTCCTCAAGGAGGTCGACCAGAAGGACCTCGCGCTGGCGCT
>JAICRZ010000188.1 GCA_025937135.1 Thermoleophilaceae bacterium | reverse complement strand
GGCGACCTCGAGATCCAGGACATCAAGATCGATCCGGGCGCCGTCGACCCCGAGGACGTCGACATGCTCCAGGACATGGTCCTCGCCGCCGTCAACGAGGCGCTGCGTTCAGCCCAGGAGATGGCCGCCAACCGGATGAACGCCGCGGCCGGAGGCCTCGGTGGCGCGGGCGGCCTCGGCGGGCTGGGCCTGCCCGGCTTCTAGCCGCGATCGTTGTTCGCGGCCCCGGTCAACCGGCTGATCTCCGAGCTGGCGCGGCTCCCGGGCGTCGGCCAGCGCACGGCGCAGCGGCTGGCGTTCCACATCCTCCGCGTCTCCGACGAGGAGGCGCTCGCGCTGGCCGACGCGATCCGGGAGGTCAAGGAGACCGTCGGCCACTGCGAGGTCTGCTTCAACCTGGCGGTCGGGCCGCGCTGCAACATCTGCCTCGACGAGCGCCGCGACGGCGGCGTGATCTGCGTGGTGGAGGAGCCGAGCGACGTGATCCCGATCGAGCGCACGCACGAGTTCTCCGGCCGCTACCACGTGCTCGGCGGCGCGCTCTCGCCGATCGACGGCGTGGACCCGGAGGACCTGCACATCGAGGAGCTGATGCGGCGGCTGGGCGCGGGCGAGGTGCGGGAGCTCGTGGTGGCCACCAACTCGACAACCACCGGCGAGGCCACCGCGCTCTACCTGGCCGACCAGCTGCGCGAGCGGGCGCCGGGCGTAACCGTGACGCGGCTCGCGAGCGGGCTGCCGGTGGGCGCCGACCTCGAGTACGCCGACGAGGTCACCCTCGGCCGCGCGTTCCGCAGCCGCCATACGTTGTGAGGCAGGCCGCCATCGCCGGCTGCGCCGTCCTCGCGTTGGCCGTGGTCCTCACCCCCTGGTACGCGCTCGACGACTACGTGCCGAACGGCTGGGACGCGACGTGGTGGGCGCGCGGCGCGCTCGTGGCGGCGCTCGCCGGTGCGCTGGCGCTTCGGTTCGGCCGCCGCCGCGAGGCGGTCGTGCTGATCGCGGTCGCGCTCGCGTGCGTCGTCTTCCGCGCGATCGTCGCGCCCGACTTCGGCTTCGGCTTCGGCGGCCTCGACGTTCCGGTTCAGCGCCGCTGGGGACTCTGGCTGGCGGTCGCCGCGGGCATCGTGGCGCTCGCCGCGAGCCTGCGCCCTGCGAAGAACCGCAGCACGTAGCCGGCCGCCGAGAAGCGGCTGCTGTGGCCGGGCAGTCGCACGATCGGCGTGCCGGGCCACGCGTGCGGCGCGTCCATCAGCTCGACGTGCTGCACCGACGCGCCGTCGCGGCAACCGTTCCGCACGGCGAGCAGCGTGCGCAGCGCCAGGCGCCTACGTGCGGCGCGCGCCCGGCACCCGTCGAGCGCGGACCACTGGGCGAGGAACGGCGCGACCTGCGAGTACGGCACGGCCGCGTCCGCGGTCCCGTGGATCTCGAGCACCGAGACCGGGCGGTCGGGATGGCAGGGCGGCAGCTTCGCGTATGTGCCCGCCACCGGTGCGATCGCCGCGATCCGGTCACTCAGCTCGCAGCCCAGCCGCGCGGTCAGGCCGCCGCCGTTCGAGACGCCCGTGGCATAAACGCGCTGGGGGTCCACGCACGTCGTCGCCTCGAGCTGGTCGACGAGCGCGCGGATGAAGGCGATGTCGTCATGCGCCTGCTCGCCGCTCGGCGCGAGCTGCCAGAACTTGCCCTCGGCGTCCGGGTACGCGACCGCGACGCCGCGCGGATGAGCGGCCGCAGTCAGGCCGCTGTAGCGCTCCATGAAGCGGCCGTTGCCGCCGGCTCCGTGCAGCGCGATCACGAGCGGGACGCGCGTTCCGGTGGGCATGTCGACGAGCGCGGTGCGCCGGACCCCTTCGATCTGCACCGTGGCGACGAAGCGGCCGGTGCGCTTCCCGGCGGCGCACGGGGATGACTCGGTCGTCGCGGCGCGGTCCGTCGCGGGAACGAGGGCTATCACGGCCACGACGGCCACGACGACCACGGCGGCAAGGGCGATGCGCACCGGCGCGAGGGTAGCCCCGGCCCCTAAACGGCCGGCGCCGCGTGAGAGCATTCCCACCCGATCCTCAGGGTGGCTTGACCCGTTGCGGGAACGCTCGGTGGATGACCACCTCGCCGGTTCCGCCCGCCGAGCGCGCCGAGATCGCTCGGCGGCCACTGCTCGACGGGATCTCGATCGTGCTCCCGTGCCATGACGAGGCCGCGAACCTGCCGGCGATGCTCATGGAGGCCTGCGCCGCGGGCCGCCGCGTCGCTCGCCGGCACGAGGTGATCGTGGTGGACGACGGCAGCGCGGATCACACAGCGAACATCGCGCTCGAGTGGCCGGCGGTGAGCGTGGTGAGCCACGAGCGCAACCTCGGCTATGGCGCCGCCGTCCGCTCGGGCCTGGCCGCGGCACGCATGCCGTGGGTCTTCCTGACCGACGCCGACCGTCAGTTCGACCTGCACGAGCTCGACGGCTTCGCGGCGCGGTCGCGGGACGCCGACGTGATCGTCGGCAGGCGCCGCGAACGAGCGGATCCGCTCTACCGGCGTGTGACCGCCGACGCCTGGAACGCCCTCGTCCGCGCCCTCTTCGCGATCGACGTCGCCGACGTGGACTGCGCCTTCAAGCTCATCCGCCGCGAGCTCCTCGAAGGGATCGAGCTCGGCTCCGGCGGCGCGGTCATCAGCACCGAGCTGCTCGCTCGGCTCGCCGCCCGCGGGGCGCGTCTCGAGGAGCGCGAGGTCACGCATCGTGTGCGCGCCGCCGGGCGCCAGAGCGGCAATCACCCGCGTGTGGTGGCGCGCGCGTTCGTCGAGTTGTTCGAGCTGCGGCGGGCGCTCCGGGCGTGAGCGGCGCGGGCAGCCTGGCGCGGCCGGGGCTGCGCGCGGGGTGGCTGCTGGCATGGTTCCGCTCGCCGGCGTTGTGGGGGACCGCGTTGTTCCTGATCGCCGCGGCGTTCAGGCTCTACGGGCTCGACGACGGGCACGGCGATCCGTACTACGACGCGGCCGTCCGCAGCATGGGCCGGTCGTGGCACGACTTCTTCTTCGCCGCGTACGAGCCGGGCGGCTCCGTGGCCATCGACAAACCGCCACTCGACCTATGGCTCCAGGTGGCGAGCACCAAGGCCTTCGGGTACAGCCTTCCGGCGCTCCTGCTCCCGCAGGCGCTGGCCGGCAGCGCGGCGGCGGCGCTCGTGTACGACCTCGTGCGGCGCGTGTTCGGGGGAATCGGCGGCATCGTCGCCGGGCTGACGCTGGCGATGCTGCCGATCTCGGTCGTCACCTCGCGCAGCGACACGATGGACTCGCTGATGATGGCGCTCACGGTGCTTGCGCTGTGGCTCGTCCTGCGCGCGGTCGAGCGGGGCAGGGCGCGCTACCTGTACGCCGCTGGGTTGGTCGCCGGGCTCGCGTTCGAGGTCAAGCTGCTCGAGGCGCTGATCGCGGTCCCGGCCCTGGTCGTGCTCTACGCGCTCGGCTCGTCCGAGCCGCGCCGCCGGCGTGCGCGCAACCTGTTGGCGGCGGGTGCGGTTTTCGTCGTGGCCGCCGGCTGGTGGCCGCTGGCGGTGACGCTCACGCCGGGGCACAAGCCGTACGCGCTCGGCTCGACCGACGGCAGCTTCCTGAACGCGACGTTCGTGTACAACGGGACCGATCGGTTGTTCCCGCCCGCACCGACCCGCCACCAGCGCGCGCGGGCGGTGCGCCACTCGACCCGCGGCCCGCTGCGACTGCTCGACGCGCACCGCTCGCGCTACCTCGAGTCCGTCGGGTTCGCCGTCGTGGCCGCGGCGCTGCTCGCCGCCCTGGCGGTCGCGCTGTCGATCGGCCGCCCCCCATCCAGGCGCCGGCGCGCGCTCGCCTGGGCGCTGCTCGCCTGGGCCGGCCCGGCGGTCCTGCTGCTGAGCGCGGTGAGCACCCTCCACCCGCGCTACCTCGAGGCGCTTTCGCCCGCCCTCGCGGCGGCGATCGGCGCGGCCACCGGCGCGCTCGTCCTGCGTCGGCCGCGCGCCTGGGCGGCGTCGGTAGCGGCGCTACTGATCGTGGCCGCATGCCTGGGCTGGTCGGCCCAGCGCTCCGCCGCCCTGGTTCGGCGCAACGCCAGCGACTCCGGCCATGTCGGCGCGCTGCCCGCCCGCGAGGTGAACCGGCTCTCGGCGTACCTGCGGCCGCGGACCCACGGCGCGCGCTTCGAGGTCGTGGCCGACTCGTTCGTCCCGGTCGCGCCCCTGATCGTCCATGACGGGCGCCCGGTCCTGATCGCGACGGGGACCGCGCACCACGCGATCACTCCGCTGCGCACGATCCGCAGGGACGTGGCCGCAGGTCGCGTGCGCTACGCCCTGTTCGCCGACCACTGTGGCTCGGCCTCGCGGAAGCGGCTGCATCGCTGCTCGCCCGCGGGGCGCTGGCTGCGACGGCATGGGGTGGACGTGTCACGCGCCGCGGGCGCCGGGCGGAGGGGTGTGCTGTTCGCTGTCCATTCCTGAGCGCCTGACTAAGGTTGATCGCCATGTCCGAGACAGTCGTCATGAAGTTCGGCGGCACCTCCGTGGGCGACGCCGATCGCATCGCCCGCGCGGCGCGCCGTATCGCGAAGGCGAAGGAGGACGGCAACCGCGTGGTGGCCGTCCTGAGCGCCCGCGGCAAGACCACCGACGAGCTGATCCGGATGGCCTATGAGGTCTCGCCGCGCCCGCACCCGCGCGAGATGGACATGCTGCTCTCGACGGGCGAGCGGATCTCCTGCGCGCTCGCGGCCATGGTCCTCAACGACCTGGGGCACGAGGCGGTCAGCTTCAGCGGGTCGCAGGCGGGGATCGTGACCGACACGTCGCATACGAAGGCGCGCATCATCGACGTGCGGGCCGACCGGATCGAGACGGCGCTCGACCAGAACCAGATCGTGCTGGTGGCCGGGTTCCAGGGCACGAGCGCGAGCGTCCGCGACGAGTCCAGTGGCGAGTACACGATCCACGGCGAGATCACCACGCTCGGGCGCGGCGGCTCGGACACCACCGCGGTGGCGATCGCGGCCGCGGTGGGCGCGGAGGTCTGCGAGATCTACACGGACGTGGCGGGCGTGTTCAGCGCCGACCCGCGGATCGTCCCGGACGCGCGCAAGCTGCCGTACGTCAGCTTCGACGAGATGCTCGAGATGTCGGCGTCCGGCGCCGGCGTGCTCCAGCTCCGGTCCGTCGAGTACGCGCGCAACCACGGTGTGCGCATCCACTGCAGGTCGAGCTTCGAGGACGGACCGGGTACGTTGGTACTGACGGAAGAGGAAACG
>JAICRZ010000009.1 GCA_025937135.1 Thermoleophilaceae bacterium | reverse complement strand
GCCGCGATCGGCGCCGGGCTGCCCGTTGGGGAGCCGACCGGGAACATGGTCGTGGACATCGGCGGCGGCACGAGCGAGGTCGCGGTGATCTCGCTCGGCGGAATCGTGGTCTCGCAGTCGATCCGCATCGGCGGCGACGAGCTGGACGAGGCGATCATCAACTACGTGAAGCGCGAGTACAAGCTGATGATCGGGCAGCAGACGGCGGAGGAGGTCAAGCTGGAGATCGGCTCGGCCTTCCCGCTGGAGGAGGAGATGCAGGCGGAGATCCGGGGGCGTGACCTCGTTTCCGGGCTTCCGAAGACGGTGGTGCTGACGAGCGAGGAGGTCCGCATGGCGCTCGACGAGCCGGTTCAGGCGATCGTCGACGCCGTGAAGGAGACCCTCGATCGCACGCCGCCGGAGCTGGCCGCGGACATCATGGACCGCGGCATCATGCTCGCCGGTGGAGGATCGCTCCTGCAGGGTCTGGAGGACCGTTTGCGCGACGAGACCCAAATGCCTGCTCATCTTGCGGAATCGCCGCTAACGTGCGTGGCGGTCGGTTCCGGGCGCTCGCTGGAGGAGTTCGAGGCCATCCACCGCTCGAACCGCAACTCCAGGCAGCGACGCCGCTACTAGTCCGGGAGACACCTACCCGTGTACGACAAGCAAGTGGTCCGCAGGCGCCGGGCAGTCCTCGCCGTGCTGGTGGGCCTTTCGATAATCATGCTGACCGGCTACTTCGGCGAGAGCACGGGTGGCCCGCTGCACCGCTTCCAGGGCGGCATCCAGACGGTGCTGTCGCCGATCGAGTCGGGTGCGAGCATCGCCTTCAAGCCGATCCGCAACCTCGCCGGCTGGTTCGGCGACGTGTTCGACGCCAAGGGCCAGAACAAGGACCTCAAGAAGCAGCTCGACGCGACGCGCCAGCAGCTCGTGGCCGCGCAGGCCGCCTCGCGTGACGATGTCCAGCTGCGCAAGCAGCTCGCCCTCGACGACCGCCTCGGCATCGACTCGGGCAGCCGGCTCGAGGCGCGGGTCATCTGGAAGTCCCCGACCGCCTGGTATTCGACGATCCAGATCAACAAGGGCAGCGGCGACGGCATCAAGCGCGACCAGCCGGTCGTGACCGGCGACGGCCTGATCGGCAAGGTCACGAGCGTGAACGGCGGCACCGCGACGGTCACGCTGATCACCGACTCCTCGATGAACGTCTCCGCGCAGGTCGAGCCCGGCGGCGCCGGGGGCGTGGTGCGCGCCTCGCTAGGCGACCCGAACGACATGCGACTGGACTTCATCGCGAAGGGGCATGCGGTGAGCGTGGGGCAGAACGTGGCCACGTCGGGGTTCGCATCTGGGAAGCTGGACTCGATCTACCCCAAGGGCATCCCGATCGGCCGGGTGAGCAAGGTGTCGAGCAACGAGCTCGAGCTCTACCGCCAGGTGCACATCAAGCCGTTCGCGGACTTCCGCAGGCTCGACTACGTGCAGGTCATCACCAACAAGCTGAAGCAGCCGACGCCGGTCCCGGGGGCGAGCACGCCGTGACCCTCACGCCCGGAGCATTCGTGCGAACGGGCGTGCTGGTGCTGCTCGTGGTCGTCGTCCAGATCTCGGGCATCCAGTCGATGCCGATCCTGGGCGGGACCATCGACCTCGTACCGCTGTTCGTCGCGGCCGTGGCGATCTACGCCGGCTCGATCAGCGGCGCGCTCGTGGGCTTCACGACCGGCATCCTGCTCGACCTGGCGATCGGGCAGACGCTCGGACTCAGCTCGCTCGTGCTCACCGCGCTCGGCTACGGCGTGGGGCGCTACCGCGATCTGCGCGACCCGGCGCACGGGTTGCTGCCGATCCCCGTCGCGGCCGCAGCCACCGCGGGCTACCTGGCGGCGGTCGCAGGCGTGAGCTTCATGCTCGAGATCGGCGCCAGCGTGAGCATCCTCGTGCTCCGTCAGGCCGTGATCACGACGCTCCTGAACGTGGCGATCGCGCTGCCCTTCTTCGCGCTCGTGCGCCGCACGCTGCGGCCGGTCCTGGCGGTCGACCCGCTCCAGCGGATGCGCCGCCGCGCCGGCGCCGAGCCCACCGCGGCCGGCCCGCTCGGCCTGCGCGGCCTGGAGGTCAATCGCTGATGATGATGTACCGCGAGAACGACCGGCCCATGTCGCCGCAGCTCGCGCTGCGCGTGGCGATCATCGGCGGGGTCGCGCTCGTGATGTTCGGCATCGTCTTCTTCCGCCTCTGGTACCTCCAGGTGCTCTCGGGCGACCGCTACCTGGCGGAGGCCAACAACAACCGCGTCCGCGACATCGTCGTGCAGGCGCCGCGCGGCCGGATCGTGGACCGCAACGGCAAGCTCCTCGTGGAAAACCGCTCCGGCTACGCCGTCAAGGTGAACCCCGCCAAGCTGCCCACCGACGCCGCGGGCAAGCGCCGCGTCTTCGACAACCTCTCGCGCGTCCTCGGCGAGAAGCCGCGCTCGCTGATCCACGACGTGAACAAGCAGTTCAAGGCCGTGCCGTTCTCGAACGCGACGGTCAAGAACGACGTCTCCGGGCCCGTCTACTCGTACATCCTCGAGCATCAGGAGGACTACCCGGGGGTCACCGTCGAGCAGGTCTTCTTCCGGTCCTATCCGCACAAGGAGATCGGCGCGCACCTGTTCGGCACGGTCGGGCCGGTCACCGCGGGCGAGCTCAAGCAGAAGCGCTACCGCGGCGTGCAGATGAACGACCGCGTCGGCCAGTCGGGGATCGAGTCGGAGTACGACCGCTACCTGCGCGGCGTCGACGGCGCCGACCGCGTGCAGGTCGACGCGCTCGGCAACCTGAAGGGCGACCTCACCAAGCGCGCGCCGAAATCGGGGAAGCAGTTGCGGCTCACCGTCGACTACGGCGTCCAGCAGACCGGCCAGCAGGCGCTCGCGGGCCGCCGCGGCGCGTTCGTGGCGATGGACATCCACTCGGGCGAGATCCGCGCGCTCGGCAGCGAGCCGTCATTCGACCCGAACATCTTCGCCAAGACGATCAAGCAGTCGGACTACAACCGCCTCACGAGCAGCGCCAACGGCGCGCCGCTGGCAAACCGCGCCACGCAGGGCGCCTATCCGACCGGCTCCACCTTCAAGCCGATCACCTCGGTGGCCGCGCTCGAGTCGGGCGTCACGACGCCGGACACGCCGTACAACGACAGCGGCTCGTTCTCGCTCGGCGGCGGGCTCACGCTGCACAACGCGGGGAATGCGGCCTACGGCACCGTGGCGCTGCGCCGCGCGCTCCAGGTCTCGAGCGACGTCTTCTTCTACCACCTCGGCTTCGAGCTGAACTCGGCGGGCGACGGCCAGGCGCTCCAGCGCTGGGCCTCGCGGCTCGGCATCGGCCGCAAGACCGGGATCGACCTGCCCGGCGAGTCGCCGGGGCTGCTGCCGAGCGCGGCGTGGCGCAACCGGCTCAACAAGCTCTACCAGAAGAACCCGAAGAAGTACTGGCTCTGGAACCGGCCGTGGTCGGTGGGCGACAACGTCAACCTCGCGATCGGGCAGGGCGACCTCCAGGCCGACCCGCTCCAGATGGCCGTGGCCTACGCGGCGATCGCCAACGGCGGGCGCGTCGTGCGGCCGCACCTCGGCCTCCGCGTGGAGGACGCGGCGGGCCGCGCGATCCAGGAGATGCGCACGCCGGCGGCGCGCCGCGTCGCGATCAAGTCCGCCTACCGCCAGGCGATCCTCGACGGCCTCAGCGCCGCGGCGGAGCAGCCGAGCGGCACCTCGTACCCCGTGTTCGGCGCCGACCACAGCTTCCCGATCAAGGTGGCCGGCAAGACCGGCACCGCCCAGCGCAACGGCCAGGGCGACCAGTCGTGGTACATCGCGCTGGCGCCGTACCCCAACCCGCGCTATGTGATCGCGGTGACGATCGAGAACGGCGGCTTCGGCGTCGACTCGGCCGCGCCGGCCGCCAAGAAGATCATCGGGGCGCTCTTCAACGTCAAGGTCAAGCAGTCGAAACCGCTCGACACGTCAGGCATCAACCTCCATGGGTAGCCTCCACTAGCGATGAGCGCCACGCTCGGAACCACCGTCAAGGACTTCCGGGAGCCGCGCGAGCGGGTCGCCGCGATGCCGAGGCTGCGCATCGACCCGCTGCTGCTGCTCGCCACGCTCGGCCTGATCGCCTGCTCGGTCTACGTCGTCGGCAACGCGACCCGCGACGACGTCCCCGGAAACCCGCACTACTACCTCTACCGCCAGCTCGCCTACGGGATCGTCGGCGTGGTGCTGATGCTCGGGCTCTCGCGGATGGACTACTCGCGGCTGCGCGAGTGGCGCTTCGGCATCTACGGCACGATGATCGCCCTGATCCTCGTGGTGCTTGCGATCGGCACCGCAGCCAAGGGATCGCAGCGCTGGATCCCGCTGCCGTTCTTCAACCTTCAGCCGTCGGAGCTGGGCAAGGTGCTGCTCGTGGTCGCTCTGTCGGCCTTCATGGTCGAGCGGATGAGGAGGCTCTCCGAGGTCGAGACGACCTCGCGCATCCTGCTGCTCGCCATCCTGCCCGCGATATTGGTCGTGATGCAGCCGGATCTCGGCTCGGGACTCGTGTACATCGCGATCGCCGTGGCCGTGCTGTTCGTCGCGGGCACCAAGTGGACGCACTTCGTCGTACTCGGGGCGATCGCCACGGGTGCCGTCGCGGTCGTGCTCGTGGGCGCGCCCGCGGTCGGCGTCCAGGTGCTCAAGCCCTACCAGGTCGATCGCCTCACGGCGTTCGTCAACCCCACCGACGACCCGCGCAAGCAGGGGTATCAGCTCAAGCAGTCGATCGTGGGGATCGGCGCCGGCCAGAAGACGGGCCGGGGCCAGGAAGGTGCCACGCAGACGAAGCTGAACTTCATTCCTGAGCACCACACGGACTTCATCTTCTCCGTGGTGGGCGAGGAATTCGGTTTCGCCGGTGGTGCGCTCATACTTGCCTTGTACGCCCTCCTCATATGGAGGGCGCTGAGGATTCTGACAATGGCCAAGAACCTGTACGGAGCACTGATCGTGGGCGGAATAGCCGCGATGCTGATGTTCCAGGTCTTCGTCAACGTCGGCATGACCATCGGGATCATGCCCATCACAGGAGTACCGCTGCCCCTCATGAGCTACGGCGGCTCCTCCGTAATCGTCACCTTCATGGCCATTGGCCTACTGCAGTCGGTGCATGCCCAGGCAAGGACCGCCAGCGCAGCCAAGGGTCGCGATCTCATCGCATGAGAGGAACTCTTGAAAAAGCAAGTGATCGTCACGGTCGAACGTGGCGAAACCCGCGTCGGAATACTCGAGGCGGAGGGCGAGCCCTCAGCACCGAGTAAGGACGACAAGCCGGCTGCGCGCCGGCGCGGCCGCGGAGGCCGGGCGCGCAAGCCGCAGGTGCCCGCCGGCTGGCGGACATCCGAGATGTACATCGAGCGGCGCGGATCGCGCTCGATCGTCGGAAACATCTACAAGGGCAAGGTCGACAACGTCCTGCCCGGCCTCGAGGCGGCGTTCGTCGACATCGGCCTCGACAAGAACGGCTTCCTGCACGTCGACGACATCGTGATGCCGGGCGTGGAGATCGCCCGCCGCGGCCGGACCGGATCGAAGGGCGCGAAGATCTCGCAGCTCCTGAAGCCCGGCCAGGAGATCATCGTGCAGGTCATGAAGGACCCCCTGAAGACGAAGGGGGCCCGCCTGTCGATGCAGCTCTCGATCGCCGGGCGCTACCTCGTATACGTGCCGCAGGGCGAGGGCGTCGGGGTCTCCCGGCGGCTGTCGGACAAGGAGCGCGACCGGCTGCGCAAGCAGGCGAAGGGGCTCGACCTCCAGGACGGCGGCGCGATCATCCGCACCGCGGCGTCCGGCGCGACGAAGGAGGACTTCGAGCGCGAGATCAAGTACCTGTTCAAGCTCTACGAGCTGCTCCAGAAGCGCGCGGGGGACGCCACCGCGCCGGCCATGGTCTTCCAGGAGGCCGACCTGTCGGTACGCGTCGTGCGCGACATCTTCTCGGCGCAGTTCGAGAAGGCGATCGTCGACGATCAGAAGCAGTACGAGCGTCTCAACTCGTTCTTCACCCGGACCGCGCCGGAGCTGCTCGACCGCCTCGAGCTGTACGAGGGCGACGACTCGCTCTGGGAGATGTACGGCCTCGAGGAGGCGGTCAAGTCGACGCTCTCGCGGCGGGTGGACCTGCCCTCGGGCGGTTACCTGATCATCGACTACGCCGAGGCGATGACGGTGATCGACATCAACTCGGGCTCGTTCACCGGGCGCGGCAAGCAGGCGAGGCTCGAGGACACCATCACGCGGACCAACCTCGAGGCGGCCGAGGAGGTCGTCCGCCAGCTGCGCCTGCGCGACATCGGCGGGATCATCGTCATCGACTTCATCGACATGTCCCGCGCGCGCAACCGCGACGCCGTGCTGAAGACGCTGCGCAAGCAGCTCGACGAGGACCGCACGAAGACCTACGTCATGGAGATCTCGCCGCTCGGCCTCGTCGAGATGACGCGCCAGAACGTGACCGACGGCGTGCGCGAGATCCTCACGAAGATCTGCCCGACCTGCGACGGCGAGGGCGTCGTGCTGTCGGAGGAGACGGTGGCGATCGAGATCGAGCGCAAGCTGCGCGAGCTGGCCGCCGACAAGCCGTCGGTCGAGGCGTTCCTCGTCCAGATCAACCCGCGCGTCACCCACCTGCTCGTGAACGGGCCCGGGCGGCCGCTGATCGAGATCGAGCGCGAGACCGGCAAGCGCTTTCACTTCGAGGGCTCCGAGGGGCTGCCGGTGGACCACTTCGCCGTCACCCAGGAGGGCAGCCGCGAGGAGGTCGAGCAGCGCGCGCTCCCGTTCCGCGAGGGCGAGGAGGTCCTCGTGAAGATCGACGAGCCGCACATGTACGCCGAGGACGACGCGGTCGCGAAGGTCGACGGCTACACGATCGCCGTCGCCGGCGCCGGGCGCTTCATCGGCGAGAAGCGGCTCGTGCGGATCGAGTCGGTCGGCCGCACCGCCGCGGCGGGCGTCCTGGCCGACCTCAGCGCCGAGGAGCAGGCCACCGTGGACGCCGCGGCCGAGGAGGCGAAGGCCTCTGCGGATGCCGGCGGCGAATCGGATGGTGAGGAGAAGCCGAAGCCACGGCGCCGCGGGCGGCGCGGGGGACGGGGCCGGA
Source organism: Thermoleophilaceae bacterium (assembly GCA_025937135.1). Lineage (GTDB taxonomy): Bacteria > Actinomycetota > Thermoleophilia > Solirubrobacterales > Thermoleophilaceae > JAICJV01. The sequence continues at coordinate 28,992 of JAICRZ010000009.1, read as the reverse complement.
GCAAGCCCAAGGCTGAGGCGACTTCGGAATAGGGAGCTCCCATCGCTATCCTCACCAACCGCTATGTACGCCATCGTGAAAGCCGGCGGTAAGCAGTACCGCGTCGAGAAGGGGGACACCCTCCTGGTCGACCGCATGTCCGAGGACGAGGGCGCCAAGGTGGCGCTCGAGCCGCTCCTGATTGCGGGCGACGACAAGGACCCGGTCTTCGGCGGCGCGGACCTCGGCAAGGTCAAGGTCGAGGCGGTGGTGCGCGGGCACGAGCGCGGGAAGAAGATCCACGTGCTCAAGTTCAAGCCCAAGCGCGGCTACAAGAAGCGCATGGGCGCGCGGGCGGATCTGACCCGCCTCGAGATCTCCGACATCAAGCGCGGCGGTAGGTAGAGATGGCTCACAAGAAGGGACTCGGGTCCAGCCGCAACGGCCGCGACTCGAACGCACAGCGCCTCGGCGTGAAGATCTTCGCCGGCCAGGTCGTGACCGGCGGCGAGATCATCGTTCGCCAGCGCGGCACGAAGTTCAAGCCCGGCGAGGGCGCTGGCATCGGCAAGGACGACACCATCTTCGCCGCGCGTCCCGGCACCGTGGACTTCCAGACCGGCCGCCGTGGCCGCGTGATCTCAGTGCTGCCGGCTGACGCTCCGTCGAGCTAGCTGCGCAGCCTCTTCCAGCCGGTCGTCGCCCCAGAAGAGCTCGTCGCCGACGGCGATCGTCGGCACGCCGAAGACGCCGCGCTCCTGCGCCGCCGCCGTGGCCTCGCGCAGCGCGAGCTTGATCTGCGGATCCTGCGTGGCGGCTTCCACGGCAGCGGGGTCGAGGCCGGCCCGCTCGGCGGTCGCGAGGACGTTCGCCGCGATGCTCAGGTCGCGGCCCTCGACGAAGCCGTCGCGGAACGCCTGCATGGTGAACTCGCGCCCGCGGCCCGCACCGAAGGCGTGGGTGGCGGCGCGCATCGCCATCAGGTAGTGCGAAGGCCAGGGGTCCGGCCAGCGCAGCGGCGGCAGGCCGTAGCGCAGCGCGCGCCGCTCGATGTCGGCCATGCCGAGCTCGCGGCGGCGATGGTCCCCGAGCGCCCACGAGCTGCGTCCGGTCAGCTTGAAGAGCGCTCCGAGTGAGACCGGCTGCCAATGGACGGGCTCCCCGAACAGGGAGTCGATGCGCTCGGCGGTCAGGTACGCGAACGGCGATCCGATGTCGTAGTAGAAGACCGAAGTGTTCGATAAAGTGAACGACATGTTCGACATGGTAGACGACGCGTCCAGCGGCGGCGTCCAGGCGCAGCTCGCGGGGAACATCCGGCGGCTGCGGATCGCGCGTCACCTGTCGTTGTCGGAGCTGGCCCGCACGACCCACATCGGCAAGGCCACACTGTCCGCGATCGAGAACGGGCATGCGAACCCGACCGTGGCCACCCTCGGCGCCGTGGCGGGGGCGCTCGGCGTGCCCGTGGCCGATCTGCTCGCGGAGCCGGAGCTGGGCGAGATTCGCGTGGTACGGGCCAGGGCCGTCGAAGGGGTGGAGCGCTCGTTCGCGGGCGCGCCGTTCGGCGCCCGGGAGCTGTTGCTGCCGCCGCGCCACAGCCACGAGGCGGACCCCGGCGCGCCGGGCAGCCGCGAGGAGCTGTTCGTGGTCGAGGGCAAGCTGATCGCGGGCCCGCCGGAGCGCATCACCGAGCTCGCGCGCGGCGACTACGCGTCGTTCCCGGCGGACGTCGCGCGCGTGTACGAGACGCGCGCCGAGGCGGCGCGGGCAGTGGTCCTGCGCGCCTGACCGCCAGACTGCGCGGCCGTGCAGGTTCCCGCGCCCCTCTACGTGATCGCCGGCATCGCCTCGACCCAGGTCGGCGCCGCGATCGCCAAGACGCTCTTCGACGACCTCGGCCCGAGCGGAACCGTCCTGCTGCGCAGCGTCTTCGCGGCGCTCGCGCTCCTGCTGCTGTGGCGACCTGCGCTCGGAGGCCACAGCCGCCGCGATCTGCTGCTGGCGGTGGCCTTCGGGCTCGCACTGGCCGCGATGAACTTCTCGTTCTACGAGGCGATGGACCGGATCCCGCTGGGAGTCGCCGTGACGATCGAGTTCGTCGGGCCGCTGGCCGTGGCGATCGGCGGGTCGCGGCGCGCGCTGGACGCCGTCTGGGTCGTGCTGGCGGCGGCCGGGATCCTGCTGCTCGCGCGCGGCGGCGGCCACGTCAACGCGGCCGGGATCGGCTTCGCGCTGCTGGCGGGCGCATGCTGGGCCTCCTACATCCTGCTCAGCGCGCGCACCGGGCGGGCGTTCCCCGGCGGCTCCGGGCTGGCGCTGGCGATGGCGGTGGCCGCGGTGGTGCTCCTGCCCGTGGGGATCGCTGGGGCCGGCTCGACGTTGCTCCACCCGGGTCTGCTGGCCGCGGGCGCCGGCGTGGCACTGCTCTCGTCGGCAATCCCGTACTCGCTCGAGCTGGCCGCGCTGCGCCTGTTGCCCACGCGGGTGTTCGGGATCCTGTTGAGCATCGAGCCCGCGATGGCCGCCCTGGCGGGCTTCGTGATCCTCGGCGAGGGGCTGCGGCCGCGCGACGGGATCGCCATCGCGCTGGTGGCCGCGGCCAGCGCCGGAGCCTCGATTTCGGGCGATCCGGCGCCCGCACCGGAGGCGTGAAAGCTCAAGCAGGGGCGGTGCGGACCCGATGATCGACAGGTGGACGACCACAAGGACCCCGGCTACCTGCGTTTTCGGCAGGGGAGCGTCAAGCTCGGCTGCCTGACGACGCTGGCCGCGTCGGTGATGGTCGCCGCCTACGCCGCGGGCACCTGGGGGGACAGGCCGCACCGTGGCGCGATAGCGGCCCTCCTCGTGGTCGCGCTTCTCTCGATCGTGCTGATGGTCGCCTTCCGCGCCGAGCGGGTCGTGGCCACACGCTGGTGCGACGTCTTCTTCGCCGGGTGGAGCACGTCCTACGTCGTCATCATCACGGTGTTCGCGCTGCTCGACGGCGGCTCGGCGAGCCCGCTCACCCTCATCTTCTTCCCGGTCCTCGTGTTCGCGGCGCTGTGCTACCCGCTGCCGCTGGCGGTGTGGGTGGGCGTGGGCAGCCTCACCGGGGCGATCGTCGCCGGTGTGGCAACCGGCTCGCACGCCGACGTGACCGTCTTCGTGACCGGCTGCCTGGCCCTCACCGCGATCATGTGCGCCTGGCAGGCGCACACGCTCGAGCGCCAGCGGCGCGACCTCGCGCGGGCGTCGCGCACCGACCATCTGACCGGCTGCCTCAACCGGCGCGGCTTCCACGAGCACACGCAGACGGAGCTGGCGCGTGCCTTCCGCTCCGGCGAGCCCGTCGCGCTCGTGCTGGTGGACCTCGACGGCTTCAAGGCGGTGAACGACGTCCACGGTCACGCCGCCGGCGACGAGCTGCTGTGCTGGGTCGTGGACCAGCTGCGCGCCGGGCTGCGCCCGAGCGACGCCGCGGGGCGGCTCGGCGGCGACGAGTTCGCGATGCTGCTGCCCGGCATCGACATCGCCGCCGCGCGGCCGGTCGTAGAGCGCCTGCGAACGGTGCTGGCGGAGCGCACGTCTGCGTCGTTCGGCATCGCCGCCCATCCGGACCAGGCGGACGCCGAGGCGCTGCTCGCCCACGCGGACGCCGAGCTCTACCGCGAGAAGCGCAGGGGCGCGAGCGCGGCGCCGGATCTCTCGCGCGTGCGGCTGGAGCAGGCCGACCCTCACTGGCGTTAGCCCCCGGGCCTCTGGGCTCGTAGTTTGTAACGTGTGCTGACCGATCGCGCGCGCATATGGGTGCAGGCCGGTGGAGGCGGAGACGGCGTCGTCTCGTTCCGGCGTGAGGCGCATGTCCCGCGCGGCGGCCCGGACGGGGGCGACGGTGGCCGCGGCGGCGACGTCGTGCTGGTCGTCGACGAGTCGCTGCGCGACCTCCAGCCGTTCCGCCGCCGCTCGCACTTCAAGGCGCGGCGCGGTGGCCACGGCGAGGGCGGCAACCGCCACGGCGCGACGGCCGCGGATCTCGAGGTGAAGGTGCCGCCGGGCACGACGGTCGTCGATGCCGAACGCGAGGCGCGCTGGGATCTGACGCAGCCGGGCGAGCGCGCCGTCGTGGCGCGCGGCGGGTCCGGCGGGCGCGGCAACAAGCGCTTCACAACCGCAACTCGTCAGGCGCCCCGCCTGGCCGAGCGCGGGCTGCCCGGCGACGAGGGCTGGATCGAGCTGCGACTGCGGCTGCTCGCGGACGCCGGGCTGATCGGGCTCCCGAACGCGGGCAAGTCGTCGCTGCTCGCCACCATGAGCGCAGCGCGGCCGAAGGTGGCGGACTACCCGTTCACGACGCTCGAGCCGGTGCTCGGCACGGTCGAGCTGGACGAGCGACAGGTGGTCGTGGCAGACATCCCGGGGCTGATCGAGGGCGCCAGCGGCGGCGCCGGCCTCGGGCATGAGTTCCTCGCTCACGTGGAGCGCACGCGGCTGCTCGTGCACGTGCTCGACCTCGCGCCGCTCGACGGGTCGCAGCCGTCGGCGAACTTCGAGACGATCGAGGCGGAGATCGCCCAGTACGGCGCGGGACTCGAGCGGCTGCCGCGGATCGTCGCGCTGTCGAAGGCGGACCTCGTGACGCCGGAGGTGGCGGCGCGCGCCCGCGACGAGTGGCGCGAGCGCCTGGGCGAGGACGTCCTCGAGGTGCTCGTCACCTCGTCCGCGACCGGCCAGGGCGTCGACGAGCTGAAGGGCGCGATCGTCCAGCATCTGCCGCTCGACGCGCCTGCGCCGCCGCGCGAGGCGCTCGCGGAGCATCGCGTCTACCGGCCGGGCGCGGACGAGGGCTTCAGCGTCGAGCGCGGCGGCGACGGCGTGTTCCGCGTGAGCGGCCCGCGCGTCGAGCGACTGCTCGCCCGCCACGACATCGACAACGACGAGGCGCTCTCCTACATCGAGGAGCGACTGCGCTCGATCGGCGTGATCCGGGCGCTGGAGGCGGCCGGCTTCGAGCCCGGCGACGACGTGGAGATCGCCGGCACGATCTTCGAGCTCGATCCGGGCGCGCCGTTCCGCGGATAGCTTTTCGCGCGTCATGAGCGCCACCGTCATCAAGCTGGGGTCGAGCATCGTCGCCGACGAGCGCGGCGAGGTGCGCGGTGACGTCCTCGAGCGCGTCTGCGACCAGGCCGCCGAGCTGTACCGCGACGGGCGGCGGATCGTTCTCGTCACCTCGGGCGCGATCGCGCGCGGGATGAACCTGATGCAGCTGCCGATGCGACCGACCGCGATGGACGGGCTGCAGGCGGCCTCGGCGGTCGGACAGGGCAAGCTCTACCGCCACTACGACGAGCTGCTCGCGGCGCGCGGGCTCAAGAGCGCGCAGGTGCTGCTCACGTTCTTCGACATGAGCGCGCGCAGCCACTACCTCAACGCGCGCCAGACGCTGCGGACGCTGATCGAGTGGGGCGTCGTGCCGGTGATCAACGAGAACGACACCACCGCCACCGACGAGATCACGTTCGGCGACAACGACTTCCTCGCGGCGCAGGTGGCGATCCTGCTCGGCGCGTCCGAGCTGCTGCTCCTCACCGACATGGACGGGTTGTTCACGGCCGATCCGCGCGAGAGCCCGGGCGCGACGCTGATTCCGGAGGTGAGCGACTTCCGCAGCGTGGAGGCGCTCGACATCGGGATGTCGAAGTCGCCGCTCGGGTCGGGCGGCATGCGCTCGAAGGTGGTCGCCGCGGAGATGGCCACGGCGGCGGGAATCGAGACGGTGATCCTCAACGGCACGCGGCCGGGCACGGTGCTGCGGGCGGTGGCCGGCGAGCCCGAGGGCACGCGCTTCCACTCGCAGGCGCAGCGGGTGTCGAGCTTCAAGCTGTGGCTCAAGTACGCGAAGCCGTCGCACGGGCGGCTCGTGGTGGACGCGGGTGCGGAGCGTGCGCTGCGCGAGCGCGGCACGAGCCTGCTGCCCGTCGGGGTCGTGGACGTGCAGGGCGAGTTCAAGGCCGGCGACGCGGTGGACGTCGTCACGGATGGCCACGCGATCGGCAAGGGGATCGTCAACTATTCGGCGGTCGAGCTGCGGCGGGTCAAGGGGCTGAAGACGGACGCCGTGCGCGAGCGGATGCCGCGCGCGGCGGAGGAGGCGGTTCACAGGGACTACTTCGTGCTGGATTGAAGCCGCGATCCGTACCCAGCACTGCCGACTGCCGACCGCCGACCGCCAACCGGCTCGCAGTAACCTTGCGGTGATGTTGTTTCGGATGATGAGGCGGCCGTAGCGGGCGCTCGGCTCGGGATCTTCGGCGGGGCGTTCAACCCGCCTCATGTCGGTCACCTCGTACTGGCGCAGGAGGCGCACTCGCAGCTCGGCCTCGAGACGGTCGTGCTGGTGCCGTACGGCGAACCGTCGCACCGGACCCTCGAGCGCGACCCGGGCGCGGAGGTGCGGCTGACCATGTGCGAGTACGCGATCTCCGCGGACGCGCGCTTCGGCGTGTCGCGGATCGAGATCGACCGCGGCGGGCCGGCGTACACGGTCGACACGCTTCGGGAGCTGCGCGAGCGTGCGCCGGAGGACGATCTGGTGCTGCTGATCGGCGGCGACCAGGCGGCGGCGCTCGCGTCCTGGCGCGAGCCGGAGGAGGTCATGTCGCTGGCCACGCTCGGTGTGGCGGAGCGCGACGAGTGGCGCCGCGAGGAGATCGCGGAGCGGCTGGGGACGTTGTGCGAGCCGGACCGGATCGAGTTCTTCGAGATGCCGCGGATCGAGGTGTCCTCGACGATGATCCGGACCCGCGCCGCCGCCGGCCGCCCGATTCGCTACCTCGTGCCCGACAAGGTCGCGAACTTCATCGGCGCGCAGTCGCTCTACGGGGCCTCGGCGCCGGTGGCCGCGCCATGATCGAGGGACGCGAGCTGGTCGAGCAGATCGCTGACGCCGCCGCCGACAAGAAGGCGATCGACATCCGCGTGCTCGAGGTGGGGGAGATCGTCGGCTACACGGACTTCTTCGTGGTCTGCTCGGGCAACACCGAGCGGCAGACGAAGGCGATCCACGACGGCATCCACGAGGAGCTGAAGCGTTCCGGCGTCCTGCCGCGGCGGGTCGAGGGCGAGCGCCAGGCCCACTGGATCCTCATGGACTACCTCGACGCGGTCGTGCACATCTTCACCCCCGACGCCCGTTCGTACTACCGCCTGGAGCAGCTCTGGGGCGAAGCCCCGGCACGCTCGGTGGTCTGACCGCTAAGGGCTTCTTCCGTCCGGCGCACGAACTAGTGTTCGTGTCGTGGAATGGACTCCGAATCAGAAGGGCGCGATAGCCGAAGCCGAAGTCGCTGCGGCCGCGACAAGGCTTGGCATCCCGGTTCTGAAGCCCGTCTTCGAGGACCGTCGCTACGACCTGGTCTTCGAGACGGCGGATGGCCTAGCGCGCGTGCAATGCAAATGGGCAAGGCGCCGTCGGAACGTTGTGGACGTCAAGGCGCGAACCTTCCGACTGGTCAGCGGCGGAAGTTGGGAGCGCACGACCTACAGTGCGGAAGAGGTCGACGCCGTAGCGATCTACTGCCACGACCTTCGCCGGTGCTACCTGATTCCGATCGATGAATTGCCGCCCAGCGGGAGCATGCATCTTCGCCTCTCGCCGGCGAAGAACAATCAGCTCAAGCGGCTACACTCAGCCGCCGAGTACGAACTGAGTCTTGGGGCTATAGCTCAGTTGGGAGAGCGCCTGCGTGGCACGCAGGAGGTCGCCGGTTCGAGCCCGGCTAGCTCCACTCCACAAGAGCCGCGCATCGCGCGGCTCTTTTCATGAGCGCAGCTCGCCCCGCAGCATCCCGAGCACCACCATGTCCACGCGGCGGCCGCGCAGGGAGCGGTACGAGCGCAGGACGCCCTCACGCCTGAACCCGACCCGCTCCGCGAGCGCCAGCGACGCCTCGTTGTCGGTCTGCACCAGCAGCTCCAACCGCTCGATCCGGAGTTCCTCGAACGCCCAGCGTGCGTACAGGCGCACCGCCCGCGTGGCATATCCGCGTCGTCGCTCGGGCGCGGCGATGACGTAGCCGAGCTCGCCGCGCCGGTCCTCCGGAAAGCGAAGCGCGATCGATCCCAGCAGCTCGCCACCGTCAGCCGCCACGACCGCGAGCGGCAGCTCGCTGCGTCGCCGCATCAGCGTGGAGTGCGTCGCGAGCCACTCGATCGCGTGCCGCTCCTCGTACGGCGACGGCGCGGGCGTCCAGCGCGCGATCGCCTCCTCGTTCATCAGCGCCGGCAGGGCCGCGACGTCGCTGTCGCGCCAGGCGCGGAGCGTCACGACACCGTCGCTGAGCGGGGGATCGGGTGGCGCGAGCGGTGGCATGGGCGCCGTTACGCTCGCACAGATGCTCGACGGCCTTCGCCACCGGACGGCCAAACCGAGCGACGCCACGATCGTCGCCGAGCTCGTCGCCGCCGGCTTCGCCACCTACCGCGACTTCGCGCCGCCGGGCTGGCAGCCGCGCTCCGCGGCTCAGGACGAAGGCGCGATCCACGAGCGGCTGTCGCGCGGCGACACCCACGCCCGGCTCGCCCTCCACGGTTCCACGCTCGTCGGGCTCACCGGCTGGATGCCCGCCCTCACCCGTCCCCCCGACCGCCGTCGCATCCAGGACCGTGCGCATCTCTGGCTGCTGTTCGTCACGCCGCGGTACTGGGGCAGCGGCCTCGCGCAGGCGCTGCTCGCCTGGTCGACCACGACGATGCGCGATACCGGCCACACGAGCGCGCAGCTCTGGACGCCGTGCGACAGCGCCCGCGCCCGCGCCTTCTACGAGCGCGAGGGCTGGAGCACGTCAGGCGCGGCCGTCTTCAACCCGGATCTCGCACTCGACGTGGTGCTGTACGAACGGACGCTGTAGAGCGGCGCGAGCGAAATAGGAGATCCCCGCTCTTCTATTCTCCGTCGCCCGCGACCCATTCGGGCACGTCGATGTCGTCGAACGGCCGTCGCCGCGCCGGTCGCGGCGCGTGCTCGGTTGACGGTGCGGGCGCAGCCGACCGCCGGCGCACCGGCTCCTCCGCAGTGCCGGGACCCCGGCTCGCCACGCGCAGATCCGACTGAAGCCGCTTGTGCCCGGCCTGGACGTCGCGCAGGATCCGCTCGGCGTGCTCCTCGAGCGCCTGCCCGAGCCGCCGCAGGCCGCCGCTGACCGCGCGCGCGTCCGCCAGAGCCTCATCAGCCGCCTTCTCGGCGCCCGCGACGCGCTCGACGGCCTCGCGCCGCGACTCCTCGCGCAGTCGCTTCGCCTCCTCGTCGGCCGAGCGGCGCTCCGTGCTCGCGTAGGTGTCGGCCTCGGTGCGCGTCTTGTCTGCATCCGCGAGCGCCTCCTTGCGGATCCGCCCGATCTCCTCCTCGAGCGCCTGGCGGCGGCTCGCGAACTCGGCCTCGAGCTGGGCACGCTGCGCCTCGAGCTTCTTCTCGGCGCTCGCCTCGATGCCGACCGCCGCCTCCTGCGCGGCGGCCACGATCGCTTCGACCTGCTGAGCCGCCAGCTCGGCAGCCCGCGAGGCGTGGTCAGAACTGCTCATCGCACCTGTGATGGTCCCAGAACACCTGGATAGAAGGGTATTCGCGCGCCTGCGGCCTTACCCTCCGCCTCATCGCCAACCTCACACCCCACATCGCGGTCGTCGGCGCGGGAACCGCATCGGCCGAACAGCAACGCGACGCGGAAGCCGTCGGACGCGCGCTCGGCGCGGCCGGGGCGGTCCTCGTCTGCGGCGGCCTGGGCGGCGTGATGGAGGCAGCCTGCCGCGGCGCAAGGACCGCGGGCGGCACCACCGTCGGCATCCTGCCCGGCGCCGACCGAGCCGCGGCCAACCAGTACGTCGACGTAGCGATCGCGACCGGCATGGGTGAGTTGCGCAACGGGCTCGTCGTGCGGACGGCGGACGCGCTGATCGCGGTCGGCGGCGAGTTCGGGACGCTGTCGGAGCTGGCGCTCGCGCTGAAGGCGGGCAAGCCGGTCGTGGGCCTCGGCAGCTGGGATCTCGACCCAATCGTGCGCGCGGACGGCCCCGAGGACGCAGTCCGGCGAGCGCTCCAGCTAGCGGCGTAGACTCGCCGCCGATGGCCCGTCGGCAGCCCGTACCCGAAGTTCCGCCGGATCCCACGCTCGACCCAGCGCAGCACCACGCGCCCTACCTCGACGCGCTGATCGCCTACGCCGCGCGCAGGCCCGCGCGCCTGCACGTGCCGGGGCACAAGGGCGGGCCGGGCGCGGACGAGCAGCTCGCCGAGGCGATCGGCGAGCAGGCGCTCGCACTCGACATCCCGTCGCTCACCTGGGGCATCGACATCGGCGTCGAGCCGAACCCCTTCAACGAGGCGCAGCGGCTGGCGGCGGAGGCGTGGGGCGCCAAGCGCTGCTGGTTCCTCATCAACGGCGCGTCGCAGGGCAACCTCGTCGCCGGCCTGACCCTGGCGCACGCGGGGAGCAGCGTCGTGGTGCAGCGCAACGCGCACTCGAGCACGATCGACGCGCTGATCCTCTCCGGACTGCGCCCGGCGTTCATGCGCCCGGAGCTCGATCCCGAACTCGGCATCGCGCACTGCATAACGCCGGAGACGCTCGAGGAGGCGCTGGCTGCGAGCCCGGAAGCGGTCGGAGCGATGGTCGTCTCGCCGACCTACTTCGGCGCCGTCGCCGACGTGGCGGCGCTGGCAGACGTCGCACACGGGCGCGGCGTCCCCCTGATCGTGGACGAGGCGTGGGGCGCGCACCTCGCCTTCGACGGCGACCTCCCCCCGGATGCTCTCTCCCGTGGCGCCGACCTCGTCGTGTCGAGCACCCACAAGATCATCGGCGCGCTCACGCAGGCCGCGATGCTCCACCTCGGCAAGGGCGCGGAGCGGTACATCGACGAGGACGTGGTCGACCGCTGCGTGACGCTCGTCGAGTCGACCTCGCCGAGCTCGCTGCTCACGGCGTCGCTCGACGCCGGCCGCCGCCACGCCGTCACGCACGGAAGCGAGCTGCTCGCCGAGACCGTGCACGCGCTGGTGGAGACGCGCGAGGCGATCCGCGCGATTCCGGGTCTCGACGTGCTCGACGAGCGGCTCGTCGGCAGGCCCGGGGTGTATGCGTATGACCCGCTGCGCCTCGTGACCGACGTGCGCGCGACCGGCACAACCGGCTACGAGGTCGCGACGCTGCTCCGCGAGATCGACGACATCAACATGGAGCTCGCGGGCGAGAACGTGGTGGTGGCGGTCTTCGGGATGGGCGAGCGCGCACGCGAGCAGGGCGCCCGGCTGGCGGCGGCGCTGCAGGCCGTCGTCGATCGCATCGACTCGGGCGGCGCGCGGATGGGGCGCGACTTCGCCGAGCCGCCGCCCTGGGGCGAGCTCGTGATGGGCCCGCGCGAGGCGTTCTTCGCGCCGCAGGAGGTCGTGCCCGTGAGCGAGGCGGCCGGGCGCGTGGCCGCGGAGTCGCTGGCGGCGTATCCGCCCGGCGTCCCGAACGTCCTTCCGGGCGAGCGCCTGACCGCGGAGACGCTCGACTACATCCAGCAGACGCTCGAGCTCGGCGGCAGCCTGCGCGGCGCGACCGATCGCCAGCTCCGAACCCTCCGCGTGGTTCGCCGGTGACCGAGCCGCGCTACTCGCCGCCCGACGCCTCGCGCGCGCCGCGCTACACCGGCATCCGCACCTTTGCCCGGCTTCCGCACGTGCGCGACCCCGAGGGCGTGGACGTCGCGGTCGTGGGCGTGCCGTTCGACACCGCCACGAGCTTCCGCGCGGGCGCGCGCTTCGGCCCCGAGGCCATCCGCGCCGGGTCGATGCTGCTGCGGCCCTGGCACCCGGCGCTCGAGGTCGACGTGTTCGCCGCGCAGTCCGCCGTCGACTGGGGCGACATCGAGGTCACGCCGGGCAACGCCGCGAAGACGATGGACCAGATCGCCGCAGGCGTACGCGAGCTTCTCGACGCCGGCATCACGCCGATCGTGCTCGGCGGCGACCATTCGATCGCGCTCGGCGAGCTGCGCGCCCACGCGCTGGCGGCGGGTGACCCGGTGGCGCTCGTGCTGCTCGACGCGCACGCCGACACGTGGGAGCAGTACTACGGCGAGCGCATCTTCCACGGCACGCCGTTCAAGCGCGCCGTGGAGGAGGGCGTGCTCGATGCCCGCCGCTCGCTGCTCGCCGGCATGCGCGGCCCGCTGTACGCGGCGGCCGACCTCGACCAGCCGCGCGAGCTCGGCTTCGACGTGATCGCGGGCGACGAGCTGCGCGCGCTGGCGCCGGCCGAGTTCGCCGCGCGCGTGCACGAACGCGTGGGCCATGGGCCGGCGGTACTCGGATTCGACATCGACGTGCTCGACCCCGCCTTCGCGCCCGGCACCGGCACGCCCGAGGTGGCCGGACTGCTGCCCCACGAGGCGCTCGCGTTGCTGCGCGCGCTTGCCGGCATGCGCTTCCGCGGCTTCGATGTGGTCGAGGTCTCGCCGCCGTACGACGGTCCCGGCCAGGGCACCGCGATGCTCGCCGCGAACATCGCCTTCGAGTTCCTCGCCCTGAACGCGATCACGAGGCTCGCCTGATGCCCCTGGCACGCCGTCACGTCGTCGTTCACGGGCGGGTACAGGGCGTCTTCTTCCGCGATTCGACCCAGACCGAGGCGGAGTCGCGCGGTGTTGCGGGCTGGGTGCGAAACCGCGAGGACGGCGCCGTCGAGGCCGTCTTCGAAGGCGATCCGGCGGCGGTCGAGGCGCTGGTCGAGTTCTGCCGGTCCGGCCCTTCCCGCGCCCAGGTGGACCGCGTCGACGCGGACGAGCAGGAACCGGAGGGACTTGACCGGTTCGAGGTCAGGTAGAACGTTCGGCTAGCCCTATGACCCGCGGCGGCATTTCAGCCGAGAAAAGGGTCTATGGAGCACCACGGGCAGGGACTGTCCGACGACGACAACAGGTCGGTCGAGCACTACACGCGCGACCCGGGCGTCATGGCCCGGTCGCTGGCGTACATCTTCGGCGCGGGAGCGTCGATCTCGCTGCTCGCCCTCGCCATCCCGAACGACGGGACGGTGGACCCGAACCGCGTCGTCCTCCAGGCGGTCTGCGGGTACGCGATCTGCGCGCTGCTCGGCGCCGCCGGCCCGCGGCTGCCGCGCTGGAGCTTCCAGGTGTTCCTGGCCGTCGCGACGATGCTCATCGAGTGGAACATCTACGCGAGCGGCGACAGCACGAGCCCGTACGCGGCGCTCTACTTCTGGGTCTCGATCTACGCGTTCTACTTCCTCCCGCGGCGCGAGGCGGTCATGCAGACGGGCTTCATCGTCTTCGCCTACGCCGTGCTGCTGAGCCAGTCGCCCGACACCGGGAACGCAGGCGTCCTGCGCTGGGCGATCACGATGAGCGCGCTCGTCTTCGGCGGCGCGCTGATCGGCACGCTCCAGGACCGGATTACCACCCTGGCGCGCGCCATGCGGACAGATCCCGACACCGGGATGCTGAACCGCAGCGGCATGCGCGAGGCGCTCGACGCGGAGATCGACCGCGCGCGCCGCTCCCGGTCGCCGCTCGCCGTGATCGTCGTGCGCATCGACGGCCACCGTCCGCTGAGCGCCGGCGCCGGCGAGCGCAACGTCGTGGTGGAGCTCGTCGCCTCGGCGCTTCGGCGCGTCAAGCGCGGGATGGACCACGCCGCGCGGCTCGGCGAGCGCGAGGTCGCCCTGCTCGCGCCGGACTGCGAGCCCAACGACGCGTACCTCGTCGCCGAGCGAATTCGCGCCGCGGCGCGGACGGAGCTCGAGGGTCTGCCCGCCTCGATCACCGTCAGCCTCGGCGTGGCCTGCTACCCCGAGCATGGCGCGACCGCCGAGTCGGTGCTCCATGCCGCGTCGCAGGGCGTTGCTGCCGCCGAGCAGCTCGGTCGCGATCGCACCGTCATCTACAGCTCCGAGATCGCCAGCCTCGTGCTGGCGGCGGAGACGCGCAGCCACGAGGACCGCGGCGGCAACCTCGCCGCCGTCCTGGCGCTCACCGAGGTGCTCGACATCCGCGACGCCGGCACCGCCTCGCATTCACAGACAGTTGGTCGCTACTCGGAGACGATCGCGCGCGAGCTCGGGCTCTCGGACGAGCTGATCGAGCGCGTGCGGCTCGCGGGCATCCTGCACGACGTCGGCAAGATCGCCGTTCCCGACGGCGTGCTGAACAAGCCCGGCAAGCTCGACGACGACGAGTACGAGCAGATGAAGAAGCATCCCGAGGTCGGTGCACTGATCGTCGACGGAGCGGACCTCAAGGACGTCGCGTCCTGGGTGATCGCCCACCACGAGCGCCCCGACGGCCGCGGCTACCCGTTCGGCCTCTCCGGCGAGGAGATCCCGCTCGAGGCGCGCATCCTCGCGGTCGCCGACGCCTACGAGGCGATGACCGTGGACCGCGTCTACCGCGGCGCCCTGCCGGTCGAGGAGGCGCGCGAGGAGCTGCGCCGTTGCGCCGGCTCGCAGTTCGACCCGCGCGTGGTCGAGGTGTTCCTCGAGGCACTTGAGCGTGACGACACCCGGCTGGGGATCGACGCGCTGGCGGAACGCGTCGAGTCGTAATCGAAACGAAGTGTTCGATCTCGGCGGCCTGCCGCCGCACCGCGGGCGCGGCGGGACCGAGATCTCCATTTCGTAACGGCTCCGTCACGAAGATTTCGCAGACACGTGCTGTGACGTAACGCGCCGCGGCGTACGTTCGCCGCATGGACGACAGACGCAAGCTCGAGCTCGCGGGCTGGGCGCTCGCGGCGATCGTCGCGGTGTTCCTTGCGGCGCGCTTGCTGCACCATGGGAGCGCTCCCGCGGCCGCGCCCGTAGCGGTGAGCACAGCGCCCGCGCGGACGGCCGCTCCCGCGCGCCGGATGCTCGTGGTCGACGTCGAGGGCGAGGTCGCACGGCCGGGCTTGCAACGTGTGGCTTCCGGCTCGCGCGCCGGCGTGGCCGTCGACGCGGCGGGCGGGCTCACGCGTCACGGCGACGCCACCGCCGTGAACCTCGCGGCGCCGCTGCACGACGGGCAGCAGATCGTCGTCCCGAAACGCGGCGCGGCGGCCGCGGCGTCAGCAGCTGCTGCGCCCGGAGCGCCCCCGTCGGCGCCGATCAGCCTGTCGTCGGCGAGCGTCGCGCAGCTCGACACGCTGGACGGGATCGGGCCGACGCTGGCGCAGCGCATCGTGCAGTACCGCGAGGCGCACGGCGGCTTCCGGTCGGTCGACGAGCTGAAGCAGGTCGATGGGATAGGGGAGAAGCGCTTTGCGGCGCTGCGCCAAGCCCTCCAGCCGTGATTCGCCGCCGGCTCGCGGAGCGGCCGCACCACGCCGGCCTCGGCGCGTTCGCCGCCGGGCTCGCGCTGCCGCCGCGGACGGCGGTGCTGATCGCGCTCGCGCTCGCCGCGGCATTCGGCCTCGCGCGGCTGCCGCGGCTGTCGGCGCTGGCGGCAGTGCTGCTGCTCCTCGGTGCCGTCGCCGGCTCCGCACGGCTCGGCGCGATCGACCGCACCGCGGACCTGGCAGGGCCCCAGGGCGCGCGCGTAGCGGGTACGGCGACGATCCTCGAGCGGCCGCGGCGCTCGCAGTTCGGCAGCTCGGCGATGATCGCGCTCGAGTCGGGCGCGCACGTGGTCGCGCGCGCGGATTCCGCGCTGCGCTGGCCGCAGGGCGGCGAGCCGGGGACGATCGTGGCGATCGACGGCTCTGCGAAGCGGCCGGCGCGCGGTCAAAGCTTCGACTGGGCGTCACACCTCCGCCGGCAGGGAATCCGCTACGAGGTCGAGCTCGACTCGCTGCGCGCGACCGGCCGGCGCCGGGGCGGCTTCGCTGGGGCGATCGACTCCGCGCGCAGGCGCGCCGAGCGCGCGATCGACTCCGGGCTCGCGCCGGACCGCGCCGCCCTCGCGCGGGGGATGGTGCTCGGCCAGGACGAGGCGATCGCGCCGCCCGCGCGCGAGGACTTCCAGCGGGCGGGACTGGCGCACGTGCTCGCGGTCAGCGGGCAGAACGTGATGCTGCTCTGCGTCCTCGCGCTTCCGTTCCTGCGCGCCGCGCGGGCCGGTCCGCGGGCGCGCGTGGTGCTGCCGCTGGCGCTGATCGCCGTCTACGTGCCGCTCGCAGGCGCCGGGCCGTCGCTACAGCGCGCCGGCGTGATGGGCGCCGCCGGGCTCGTGGCCGTCGCGGCGTCGCGGCCGGCGTCGCGCTGGTACGGGCTCGAGCTGGCAGCGGCTGCGACGCTCGCTCTCAACCCGCGCGTGGCGGGCGATCCTGGCTGGCAGCTCTCGTTCGCGGCCGTCGCGGGGATCCTGCTGCTGGCCGGCCCGCTGGCGAGCGCGCTGTCGGGGCTGCCGCGCCTGCTGGCGGACGGCATCGCGGTCACCTTCGCAGCGACGGTCGCGACGGCGCCGCTCGTTGCGTTCCACTTCGGCGCGATCTCGATCGCCGGCCTGCTGGCGAACGTCGCTGCGCTGCCGGTGGTGGCGCCGATCATGTGGACCGGGATGCTCCAGGCGGCGCTCGCCCAGCTCCCGGGCATCCCTGCGGGCGCGCTCGGGCCGCTCGACGACCTGCTGCTGCGCGTGCTCCAGAGCATCGTGCGGGCCTTCGCCGACGCTCCCGGCGCGCGTCTGGCGATCCCGCTGCACTCGCCAGGGGCCGTCCTTGCCGCCTACGCGACGATCGCGCTGGGCGCCTTCGGATGTGTTCGGCTTGGCCGCCGCTCCGAGCCGCGCGTGCGCTCGTCGCTGGCCGCGTTCCGGCTGCTCGCGCCGCGCGCGCGGGTCGCGATCGTCGCCGGAGCGGCCACGCTCGCGGCCGCCGGCTGGGTGTGGACCGCCTCGCCGCCGGCGCCGCCCGACCGCCTGACCGTGCGCTTCCTGGACGTCGGCCAGGGCGACGCCACGCTGATTCAGGACGGGGCGGGCGCGAACGTGCTGTTCGACGGCGGGCCGCCCGAGGCGCGCGTGTACCGCACGCTCCGCGGCTTTGGCGTGCGCCAGGTCGACCTGATGGTCTCGACTCACCAGTCGCGCGATCACCAGGGCGGGCTGCACGAGGTGCTCCAGCGGATCCCGGTGCGGGCGATGGTCGAGAACGGCTACGGCACTGGCGACCCGGACTACGCGCGGCTGGTCGCCGAGGCGCGGGCCCGCGGCATCCCGGTCACGAGCGCGCGCGCCGGGCAGGTCTACCGCGTGGGGAGGTTGGCGATCACCGTCTTCGGGCCTCGTCCGCGCGCGCCCGGCGATCCCCCGCCCGACGACCCGAACCCGATCGGCGTGGCGGCGATCGTCAGCGAGGGCGACTTCGACCTCTGGCTCTCGGCCGACGCCGAATCCGACGCGATCCTCCAGTACCCGCTGCGCCCGGTCGAGGCGATGAAGGTCTCCCACCACGGCTCGCGCGACCCCGGCTTACCGGAGGTCCTGAAGCGCCTGCACCCACAGGTCGCGGCGATCGAGGTCGGCGCCCACAACAGCTACGGCCACCCGACCCCGGAGACCTTGACCGCGCTCCGCGCCGCCGTCCCGCTGGTCTACCGCACCGATCGGGACGGGACGGTGAGCCTGACTGTGGGCGGCGACGGCTCAGAGAGCGTGACCACGAAGCGCTGAGAACTCTCATTTGACAGTTCCGCGGCCGCGATTTTAGTGTCATCACGCAATGACACGAACCTATCGCATGACGGCTCGCGCCGAGGCCGCGGACCGCACGCGGCGGCGGATCCTCAGCGCAGCCGCAGAGCTGGCCGGCGAGCGCTTCCTCGATGAGGTCTCGCTGGAGGACATCGCCGAGCGTGCCGGCGTCGCCGTGCGCACCGTGATCCGCCGGTTCGGGAACCGGGCGAACCTCGTCGAGGAGGCCATCGACGTCGCCAACGCGCAGGTCGCGAGCGTTCGCGACCAGACGCCGCCAGGCGACGTGGCCGCGGCCGTCGAGGCGATCTTCGACGACTACGAGCGCTGGGGCGATCCGCTTCTCATGCTGCTGGCGCAGGAGCAACGGCAGCCGGAGCTGAAGTCCCGGCTCGACGCCGGCCGGGCGGATCACAGGCACTGGGTCGAGCGGGTCTTCTCGCCACGCGACGAGGAGCACAGCGCTCAGCTCGTCGCCGTCACGGACGTCTACGTCTGGAAGCTGCTCCGCCGTGACATGAAGCTCTCGCCGGCCCGTGCCAAGCGCGCGGTGCACGGCATGATCGAAAGGTTGGTCGTATGAGCCGGATACTCGTCTACACGTCGCCGTCGCGCGGCCATCTCTACCCGCTCGTACCGACGCTCGAAGCGCTGCGCGACCGCGGGCACGACGTCTCCGTCCGCACGCTCGCGAGCGCCGTGCCGATGCTGGAGGAGCTCGGCCTCGAAGCCGCGCCCGTCGACCCTCGCGCCGAGCACATCGAGAACGACGACTGGCGTGCCCGAACGCCGATCGGCGCTCAGCGGCGCGACGTGGCCGCCTATGTGAAGCGGGCGCCGTACGAGCTCGCCGACATCCGCGGGCAGATCGACGACGCGGACGCGCTGCTGATCGACTGCACCGCCTGGGGCGCCGCGGTGGCGGCGGAGGCGTCGGGCCGGCCGTGGGCGACGTTCGGCCATTTCCCGTTGCCGATCGAGTCGCGCGACGCACCGCCCTACGGGCTCGGTCTCCGGCCGCGCTTCGATCGCGTCGGGCGCGCGCGCGACGCGTTCATGCGCAGAATCGTCCTCGCTCCGCTCGCCGGCATGGTCCTCAAGCCGCTCAACGAGCTGAGGGCGAAGGAGGGGCTGCGGTCACTGAGCGACGCGACGGACTTCTTCGCCGGCACCGCGCCGCTCGTCCTCTACTACACGGCGGAGCCGTTCGAGTACCCGCGCAGCGACTGGCCGCCGTCTGTTCGCCTGGTCGGGCCGGGGACATGGGATCCACCCGCCGACCCGCCGCCGTGGCTCGACTCCTTGGAGCGCCCCCTTCTCCTCGTGACCTGCTCGACCGAGTTCCAGGACGACGGCAAGCTCGCCCGCACCGCGCTCGAGCTCACCGGCGAGTACGAGATCGTCGTGACCACGGCAGGCGTCGATCCCGCAACGCTCCCAGCGCCGCGCGGGGCGCACGTGCACCGCTTCCTACCGCACCGGCCACTGCTCGAACGAGCCGCGTGCGTGGTGTGTCACGGCGGCATGGGGATCACGCAGAAGGCGCTTGCGGCCGGTGTTCCGGTCTGCGCGGTGCCGTTCGGGCGCGATCAATTCGAGGTGGCGCGCCGCGTCGAGGTCGCGCGCGCCGGCACGAGCGTCTCGGCGGGACGTCTCGACGCGCGGCGGCTGCGGCGCGCCGTGGAACAGGCGGTCGCGCGCCGCGACGGGGCGGCGGCGCTGGCAGCCGCGTTCCACGCCGCGCCCGGGCCCGCCGGCGCCGCGCGCGAGGTCGAATCGCTGATCGAGAGGACGGCGCATGCCCACGCCACGTGAAGTCGCGCTGTCGTCGATCGAGGGCGCGATCGCCCGCGACCCCGACCGGATCGTCGAGCGCGGCCATCCGGATCGCTACGCCGACGACATCGTCGCGGTCGGCGAGTTCCGCGGCCGCGAGGCCGTCCGCGGGTTCTTTGCGGAGCTGTTCGCCGCGGTGCCCGACTACGACATGGAGATCGAGCAGGTCGTCGCCGAAGCAAATGCGGTCGTGGTTCGCTGGCGCGCGTCGGGAACGTTCGACGGCGGGTCGTTTCAGGGCATCCAGGCGAGCGGACGCCGTCTGGAGATCCGCGGCGTCGACGTGTTCGAGGTCGACGGCGATCAGATCATCCGGAACACCGTCTACTACGACGGCGCCTCGTTCGCTCGCCAGGTCGGGCTGCTGCCGCGCGAGGGCTCGCTCGCCGACCGCGCCGCGCTGCGGCTCTTCAACGCCCGCGTCCGGCTGCGGCGGCTGTTCAGGCGCGGTCGCCGACGGCGTGGATAAACGTTTGCTTATGAAATGGACGTGCGCTTACGCTCGCCGGCATGCGAACTCTCGGCAGGGTGGGCCTCCTCACGTTCCTCCTCGCGGCCGCGGTCGCCGGCTCCGCGCAGGCGTCCTCCGTGGTCTACGAGTGCGCCGGCCACAACCTCTGCTCGATCGCCCCGGACGGCAGCGGCCAGCACGCGCTGACGACCGACGGGACCGACGGCGCCCCGTACTTCGGCCCGTGGCTCAGCCTGGACGGCACGAAGATGTCGTGGGTCCACGCCAGCGCGCTCTTCGTCGGTGACCCGAACGCCGTCGCCTCCGGAACGCAGATCTCGAACCAGGCGCAGTCCGGGTCGCAGCTGCGCCAGGACGGCGCGCAGGTGCTGGACTTCGAGGCCTACTACATCAACGGCGCGCCCTACCCGTACGTGTGCGTGTTCAACAGCGACGGGTCCGGTCGCCACTGCCCCGGCACGCCCAGGGACGCGAGCTTCATGCCCGACGGCCGGCTGCTCAAGAGCGTCCCGTCGGACAACGACTCGCACAAGCCCTACGGCATCTGCGTGACCGTCGCGGACGACTCGAGCTGCGACACGTTCGTGGCCGAGGATCCCGGGCACGACCTGATCGCACCCGAGCTGTCGCCCGACGGCACGACGGTTGCCGTCATCGCAGCCCCCACGGGCAGCGCCACCGCGAGCGGCGATCTCGTGCTCTACGACATGGCCGGCCACGCGGCGATCCGCACCGTGGCGAACGGCGCCGAGCACCCCGCCTGGTCGCCCGACGGCACGCGGCTCGTGTTCTCGCGCGGCGGCGGCATCTGGGTCACGGCAGCGACGGGCGCTCCCGGCAGCGAGCGCCGGATCGCCGACGGCACCGGCCCGACGTGGGGCGGCGGCCCGGATCAGACCGGCGGGCCGGCCGGCGGCGGGGGCCCGGTCTCCGCCTTTGCGGGCGCGGCCATCGCCGGCCGCACGGCGCGCGTGGACAAGCGCGGCAGGGTGAGCATGAAGGTGCGCTGCCCGGCCACCGCGGCCGGCCGATGCAGCGGCACCGACACCCTTCGCGGCGCACACAACGCGAAGCTCGGCAAGGCGCACTTTTCGATCGCGGCCGGCAAGACCAAGAAGGTGAAGATCAAGCTCTCGCGCGCGGCGCGGAAGCTGCTCGTGAGAAAGCACAGGCTGAAGGCGCGCGAGGTCGTGGTGGCGCGCGACGCGGGCGGCGTCTCGAGAACCACGAGCGCGCGCGTCACGCTGAGGCGTTAGTCAGCCCGCTCCGATCCCGGGAACGGCGTGGTAGCGGCAGCCGTTGCGGCCGCGCCGCAGCTGCGCCGCACTGGGTGGGTCGACGGCGAGCAGTCGCGGCACCGTCACGAGCCGCAGGTGGCGCCTGCGGAGCGCCGGCAGGATCAGGAACTTCAGCGCCCGGATCGTCTGCCCGCGGTTCTCGTGCATCAACACGATCGCCCCGTCGCTGAGCCCGCGCTTGACCCGGCGCGCGATGCGGGCGTAGCTCGCGCCCTCCGAGTCGGCGCTGTCGACGTTCCAGAGGATCTCCAGCAGGCCGAGGCGGCGCGCGAGGGCGTCGACGGTCGCGTCATGCGCCTCGTACGGCGGACGGAAGAGGTGGACCGAGTAGCCGGTCTGGCGCCGGATGACAGCGCTGGTCCTGGTCAGCTCGGAGAAGATCGCCCCGGCCGGCAGCGCGGTGAGCATCGGGTGGGTGAACGTGTGGTTGCCGAGCGCGTAGCGCCGCGCCTCGCGCCGCGCGCTCGAGCGGAACGGCACGACGTTGCGGCCGACCAGGAAGAACGTGCCCGGCACGTGCGCATGGCCCAGGATCCGCAGGGCCAGCGGCGTGTACGGGCCCGGGCCGTCGTCGAAGGTGAGCGCCGCGTACGGCCTGCGCGCGCCGCCACAGTAGACCGGCAGACCGGAGCGGATCAGCCGCGCGATCGTCGCGTGCGGCGGCTTGGCCCGCGCGGGGCGGGGGAGCGCCGGATGCGCGCGCGGCGCCGGCGGCGAACCGCTCGCGACCTGGCCGGCGCCGTGATGGCAGCCCGCGAGCGCCGCACAGAGGAGCGCGAGGCCGATCGTGTGCACGCGTCGCACACCGGCAGTCTGCCCGCTCGCGCGCGTCCGGCGGCTTTGAAAACGCTCACCATCCGGAGCCGACGGGTGCCGCCCCTAGACTGGCCGCGTGGCCTCGCTGAAGCCCGCCTACCTCGTCTGTGGCGACGACGATCCGAAGATCGACGCGTGGCGCTCGCGCGTGCGCAGGCGCGCCGAGGACGAGAACGGGCCGGGCGCGCTCGAGACCTTCGACGGCAGGGCCGACAAGCCCGAGATCGTGGCGGCCGCGCTGATGACCCTGACCTTCGCCACCGGCGATCGCTACCTGCTGGTCGACGGCGTCGAGGCGTGGAAGGCGGGTGAGCTCGACCCGCTCGAGCAGGCGCTCGCGGGCATCCCCGAGGGCACCGTCCTCGTGCTGGTGGCGCGCGGGAAGCCACTCGCGCGCCTCGCCAAGGCCGTCGAGAAGGCGGGTGGCGAGCAGCGCGAGTACGCGGCGCCGAAACCTTGGGAGCTGCCGAAGTGGGCGATCGAGCGCGCCGCCGAGGAGGGGCTCCACCTCGACGGCGAGGCGGCGAAGGCGCTCGTGGCCTCGGTCGGCACGCGCCAGCAGCGAATCGCCCGCGAGGTCGAGCGCCTCGCGATCCTGGCGCACCCCAAGACGCAGCTCTCCGCCGACCAGGTGCGCCGCCTGGCGTGCAGCGAGGCCCCGCAGCAGGTCTACGACCTCGCCGACGCGCTCGTGGCCGGCGACCGCGGCGCGAGCCTGCGACTCGCGGAGCGCCTCACCGGCGACGAGCGCCCGTCGAAGCTGATCTTCCCGATCGTCCGCCGGCTGCGCGACGTGCACCGCGCCGCCGAGCTGCTCGACGCCGGCGTGCCGGAGTCGAAGGTCGCCGGGGCGATGAAGATGCCGCCGTGGGCGGCCAAGCGTACGCTCGGCCAGGCGAAGAAGGCCGACCGCGACGCGCTGGCGCGGGCGCTGTGTGCGTTCGCCGAGCTCGAGATCGAGCTCCGCGGCGGCGGCGCCGGGCTTGACGAGGACACCGCGTTCTCGCTCACGCTCGCGCGCGCAGCGGCATAAGTGCGGACTTATTACAAATACCGTTCGCGCGGAGGACGACACCCGCGTGATCGAGTGACAACTTGACTGTCATGCAGACGGGCATCGCGCTGGCAGATCTGACCAAGTCCTTCGATACGCCGCAGGGAACGGTTCGCGCCGTGCGCGGCATCGACATCACGATCGACGCGGGCGAGACCGTGGCGCTGCTCGGCCCCAACGGCGCGGGCAAGTCCACGACGATCGACATGCTCCTGGGACTGAGCGCACCGGACAGCGGCCGCGTCAGAGTGCTCGACCGGACGCCGCGCGAGGCGATCGACTCGGGGCTCGTCGGCGCGATGCTCCAGACCGGCGAGCTCGTCCGTGACCTGTCGGTGCGCGAGCTCGTCGCGATGATGGCGTCGCTGTACAGCGACCCGCTGGACGTCGACGAGGTGCTCGAGCTCGCGGGAATCGCCGACGTCGCGGAGCGCCGCACGCAGAAGCTGTCGGGCGGCCAGAGCCAGCGCGTGCGTCTCGCCGTCGCGCTCGTGAGCGATCCGGACCTGCTGGTGCTCGACGAGCCGACCGTGGCGATGGACGTCGAGGGCCGTATCGCCTTCTGGACCGCGATGCGGGCATTCGCGTCGAGCGGCAAGACCGTCCTGTTCGCCACGCACTACCTCGACGAGGCCGACGACTACGCCGACCGCGCCGTGCTGATGGCGCACGGACGGGTGGTCGCCGATGGTCCGACCACCGAGATCAAGGCGCGCGTCGGCAATCGCCGCATCCGCGCGACCCTGCCCGACAGCGACCTGGACGCGCTGGGCGCACTCCCCGGCGTCGTATCGGCAGAGCGCCGCGGGGAGGCAGTCGTCCTCACGTGTTCGGACTCCGACGCGGCGGTCCGCGCGCTGCTCGCGGGCAATCCGGCGGCCCGCGACATCGAGATCACGGGGGCGGGGCTCGAGGAGGCGTTCATCGAGCTCACGACAGGAGACGACGGGGACGCGTGAGCCAGGTCGCCTACACGCGCTTCGAGCTCGTCCGCCTGCTGCGGAACGCGCGCTTCTTCATCTTCACGCTCGTCTTCCCGCTCGTCCTCTACTTCGTGATCGCGGGGCCGCAGAAGGGCGACCACGACCTGGCCGGCTCTGGAATATCGGCGCCGCTGTACTTCATGGTGAGCATCGCCTCGTTCGGGACGATGATGGCGATGGTCTCCAGCGGGGCGCGCATCGCCGCCGAGCGGACGGCCGGCTGGACGCGGCAACTGCGCGTGACGCCGCTCACGGCGGTCGCCTACTTCCGCGCGAAGGTCATCACGGCATACCTCACCGCGTGCACGACGCTCGCGCTTCTCTACATCTCGGGCCTCGCGCTGGGCGTGAGCATGTCGCTCGGCAAGTGGGTCGAGGTGACCGCGCTCGTGCTGCTCGCGCTGATGCCGTTCGCGGCACTCGGGATCCTGCTCGGCCACCTCATGACGGCCGATTCGATCGGCCCGGCGACCGGCGGCGTGGTATCGCTGCTCTCGCTCGTGAGCGGCGCCTGGTTCCCGCTGACCCACGGCACCTTCCTGTACGACGTCGCGCAGTACCTGCCGTCCTACTGGCTGGTGCAGGCGGGCCACGTCGGGATCGGAGGCAGCGCCTGGGGCACCAAGGGCTGGATCGTCGTCGTCGTGTGGACGATCGTGCTGGTCAGGCTGGCCCGGTTCGCCTACCGGCGCGATACGAATCGCGTCTAGCCGAGGCGGGCGCGCAACTTGGCCGCGCGGGACTTCTTGCGCGCGCCGTTGTTGGCGTGCAGCGCGCCGCGCTTGACGGCGTGGTCGATCGTGGAGACCAGAGTGCGCAGCTCGCTGTCGGCGCGCTCGCCGTCGCCGTCGCCCACGGCCGCCTCGAGGCGGCGGAAGTACGTCTTCACCGACGACGTGTAGCGACGGTTCTCGAGCCGCTCGCGGAGCGACCGCTGGTTGCGCTTTTCTTGTGAGGCGATGTTGGCCATGACACAGAGACGCCGCGACAGGGCGTGGACCCGGCGCGGCGGGGCCGTACTATAGCGCCCGCCTTGGACGCGGACGAGCCATCGGACCGCGGTCGCCGACTCGGCCTGAGCACCCTCTTCTTCTCGGCCGCGACGGGCCTCTCGCGGGTCGTCGGGCTGGTGCGCGAGATCGTCGCCGCCAACTACTTCGGCGTCACCGGGCCGATGTCGGCGTTCACGATCGCCTTCCAGGTCCCGAACCTGATGCGCGCCCTGTTCGCCGACGCCGCGCTCCAGGGCGCGTTCGTCCCCGTCTTCACCGAGCTGCTCGAAAAGGGCCGCAAACGCGAGGCTTTTGCGGTCGCGTCCGGGCTGCTGTCGCTGATCACGATGATCCTCGGCAGCGTCACGATCCTGTTCTGGCTGCTGGCCCCGGTGATCATGCCCGTGTTCACGCCGGGCTTCTCGCCACACCTTCAGGACCTGACCGTGCAGCTCTCGCGGATCATGTTCCCGATCGTCCTACTGCTGGCGCTGTCGGGCGTGATCGTCGGGATGCTCAACTCGTTCGAGCACTTCAGCGTTCCGGCGCTGGCGCCGGTCGTCTGGAACCTGATCATCATCGGCTCGCTGGTCGGCCTGACGCCGGTCTTCCACGGCGACCACAAGGTCTACTCGTACGCGATCGGCGTGCTCGTCGGCACGATCGTGCAGTTCGTGCTGCCGCTGCCGTGGCTGCGCGGTCGCGGCGGGCGCTTCACGGTCAGCCGGAACTGGCGCAACCCGTACGTCCTGCGCGTGCTGAAGCTGATGCTGCCGGTCACGATCGCGCTCGGCCTGATCAATTTCGACGCGCTGATCAACTCGATCTTCGGCACGCTCGTGAACGACGAGGCGCCGTCGGCGATCGACAAGGCGTTCCGCATCTACATGCTCCCGCAGGGGCTGTTCAGCGTCGCGATCGCAACGATCCTGTTCCCGGCGCTGGCACGGTTCGCGGCGCGCGGCGCGATCGGCGACCTGCGCGCGACCATGGCCAACGGCATCCGGCAGATCCTGCTGCTGCTGATCCCGTCGGCCGCGATCATGGCGGTGCTGGCCGAGCCGATCACGCGGCTCGTGTACCAGCGCGGCGCGTTCAACGGCGCCGCCACGGACCTGGTCTCGCAGGCGATGTGGGTGTGGGCGCTGTCGCTGCCCGCGAACGGCGCGAGCCTGCTCTTCTCGCGCACGTTCTTCAGCCTCCAGCGGCCGTGGCTGAACACCGGGATCGCGGTCGGCAACCTGGTGGTGAACGCGGGACTCAGCGCCGCGCTCTACGGGCCGCTCGGCGTCAAGGGGGTCGTGCTCGGCTCGGTGGCGGGCACGCTGATCCAGGTGATCCTCCAGGCGGTCTACCTGCGCCGCGACCTGCACGGGATCGAGGGCGGCCGGATGCTGAGCGCGACGCTGCGGATCCTGGCGGCCGCCGCGGCGCTCGCGGCGGTCAGCCGCGGCGTCTGGCTCGCGCTCGACGATGCGCTCGGGCGCGCGCTGGTGAGCCAGATCGTGAGCCTCGGCGTCGGGATCCTGGCCGGCATCTTCGTCTACGTCGTGGCCGTCACAGCGCTGCGCGTCGACGAGGCGCGGCAGATCGGCCGGCTGCTGGGCAGCAGATTCCGCCGCGCCTAACCTTGACCCCGTGAGCCACGCCCCCGCGGGGAACATCCGCAACTTCTCGATCATCGCCCATATCGACCACGGCAAGTCGACCCTCGCGGACCGCATCCTCGAGGTGACCGGCGCGGTCGATGCGCGCAAGCACCGCCCGCAACTGCTCGACAAGATGGAGCTCGAGCGCGAGCGCGGCATCACCATCAAGGCGCAGGCCGTGCGCGTGGAGTACCGGGCGCGCGACGGGGAGACCTACCGGCTCAACCTGATCGACACGCCCGGGCACGTGGACTTCACCTACGAGGTCAGCCGCTCCCTCGCGGCGTGTGACGGGGCGCTGCTGCTCGTGGACGCCTCGCAGGGCGTGGAGGCGCAGACGCTGGCCAACACCTACCTGGCGATCGAGGACGGGCTCGAGCTGATCCCGGCGCTCAACAAGGTCGACCTGCCCGGCGCCGAGCCCGAGCAGGTGGCCGGCCAGATCGCCGAGCTGCTCGGCGAGGACCCGGAGGCGACGCTGCGGATCTCGGCCAAGACGGGGGAGGGCGTCGAGGACCTGCTCGAGGCGATCGTCCAGAAGATCCCGCCGCCGCAGGGCGACACCGAGGCGCCGCCGCGCGCGCTCATCTTCGACTCGGAATTCGACCAGTACCGCGGCGTCGTCGCGTACGTGCGCGTGGTCGACGGCGAGTTCAAGAAGAACGACCCGATCGTCGCGATGCAGAACGGCACCGAGGCGGACATCGACGACATCGGCTTCTTCGGGCCCGACATGACGCCGGTCGAGTCGCTCAAGGCGGGCGAGGTGGGCTACGTGATCACCGGCATCAAGGAGGTCTCGCAGCTGCGCGTGGGCGACACGCTCACGCACCGGCGCAACCGCGCCGAGGAGGCGCTGCCGGGCTACCGCGAGGTCAAGCCGATGGTCTTCTGCGGCCTCTTCCCGGTGAACTCGGAGGCATACGAGGAGCTGCGCGACGCGCTCGAGAAGCTCGCGCTGAACGACGCGGCACTCGTGTACGAGCCGGAGTCGAGCCAGGCGCTCGGCTTCGGCTTCCGCTGCGGCTTCCTCGGCCTGCTGCACATGGACATCGTGCGCGAGCGGCTCGAGCGCGAGTACGACCTCGAGCTGCTCGCCACCACGCCGACGGTCGAGTACGAGGTCATCCTCACCGACCGGACGGTCCACGAGGTCCACTCGCCGGTCGACATGCCCGACCGCGCGCGCATCGACGAGATCCGCGAGCCCTACATCCGCGCGACCGTCCTGTGCCCGAAGGACTACGTCGGTCCCGTGATGGAGCTCTGCCAGGACCGCCGCGGCGACCACGTCGCGCTCAACTACCTGTCGGCCGAGCGCGTGCAGATCCAGTACGACCTGCCGCTGGCCGAGATCGTGCTCGACTTCTTCGACCAGCTCAAGTCGAAGACCAAGGGCTACGCGTCGCTCGACTACGAGCTGATCGGCCTGCGCGAGTCCGACCTCGTCAAGCTCGACATTCTCCTGGCCGGCGACATGGTCGATGCGCTCTCGATGATCGTGCACAAGGACAAGGCCTACAACGCCGGGCGCGCCATGACCGAGCGGCTGCGCAAGCAGATCCCGCGCCAGCAGTTCGAGGTCGCCATCCAGGCGTCGATCGGGACGAAGATCATCGCGCGCGAATCCGTCAAGGCGGTCCGCAAGGACGTGATCGCGAAGTGCTACGGCGGCGACATCACGCGCAAGCGCAAGCTGCTCGAGAAGCAGAAGGAAGGCAAGAAGCGCATGAAGCAGGTCGGCCGGATCGAGGTGCCGCAGGAGGCGTTCCTGTCGGTGCTCGAGATCGGGTCCGAGTAGTTGGCAGTCCGCAGTCCGCAGTCGGCAGAGGAGTTGCTCCGGACGCTTGCGGGGCCTTCGGCGACGTTCCGTGAGCATCAGCTCGAGGCGATCGACGACCTGGTGGTGGATCGCCGGCGCGTGCTGTGCGTGCAGCGGACGGGCTGGGGGAAGTCGGCCGTCTACTTCATCGCCACCAAGCTGCTGCGCGAGGCGGGGGAGGGGCCGACGCTGCTCATCTCGCCGCTGCTCGCGCTGATGCGCAACCAGATCGATGCCGCCGAGCGGCTCGGGCTGCGCGCGCACACGATCAACAGCACGAACCGCGACGACTGGGACGGCGTCCGCGACATGCTCGACCGGGACGAGGTCGACCTGCTGCTGATCTCGCCCGAGCGGCTGAACAACCGCCGCTTCCGCGACTCGATGCTGCCGCTGTTCGCCGAGCGCGTCGGGCTGCTCGTGATCGACGAGGCGCACT
>JAICRZ010000018.1 GCA_025937135.1 Thermoleophilaceae bacterium | reverse complement strand
TCTTTGCCCTTTCAGGTTCCAAGGAGGAACTGACCGTGCTCATCATCACCCGGCGCCCGGGCGAGCGGATCATGCTCGGCGACGACACCACGATTCACATCATGGAGATCGTCGGCAACTCCGTCCGCGTGGGTGTGCAAGCACCGAAGTCGGTCCCGGTCTACCGCGAGGAGATCTGGACCGCAGTCAAGGAAGAAAACAAGGCTGCCGCGGCGGCCGAAGCGACCACTCTGCCGCGACCGGCAGCCCGTGCCTAGGAGGGGCACAAGATCATGGGTCTGAGAATCAATTCGAATGTCGAGGCGTTCAACGCGCATCGTCAGCTCGTCGGCACGTCCGACGCGCTCGCGAAGTCGATGGAGCGCCTCTCCTCTGGTTACCGCATCAACCGTGCGGCTGACGACGCGGCCGGACTCGCCATCACCGAGAAGCTGCGCGGACAGATCACTGGCCTCGACCAGGCTCAGCGAAACGGGCAGGACGCCATCTCCCTCGTGCAGACGGCGGAAGGCAGCCTGACCGAGGTCCACGCGATGCTTCAGCGCGTCCGTGAGCTCGCCGTGCAGTACAAGAACGGCTCGCTCTCGACGTCTGACCGCCTCGCGATCCAGTCCGAGGTCAACATGCTGGCGTCGGAGATCGAGCGGATCGGCGATACGGCGCAGTTCAACGGCATCCAGCTGCTGAACGTCAGCCAGACGATCTCGTTCCAGGTCGGCGCACAGGACGGCGAGATCATCACGGTCTCGACGATCTCCCTCGGCAACAGCGTGCCGGCGGGGGTCTACGCTCTGACCGCGACCGGCTCGGGCGACATCTCGGAGATCGACACCGCGATCGACGCGATCAGCGCCCAGCGCGCGCAGTTCGGCGCCGTGCAGAACCGGCTCGAGTACACGCTCCAGAACCTGGCCATCTACCAGGAGAACCTGACGTCGTCCGAGAGCCGTATCCGCGACGTGGACATGGCCAGCGAAATGGTCAACTTCACGAAGCTCCAGATCCTCCAGCAGTCCGGCACGGCGATGGTCGCTCAGGCGAACCAGCTGCCGCAGTCGGTGTTGCAGCTGCTCCGGGGCTAGTCCTCCCGGAACGGGTCAGTCAGGCCCGGGCCCCGCTCTTTCTCCTGGTGGCGGGGCCCGGGCCTTTCTTTAGGAAACGAAATGCTCGATCCCGGCGGCCTGCCCGCCCAGCACTCAGCGTCGTGGGACCGGGATCTCCATTTCGTAAGGTGCCGTCGGTGGTTCGGCGTGCTCTTCTCCCCCTGGCGGCGTTCGGCGTGGGCGTCGGCCTGGCCGAGATCTTCGGCGCGGCCAACCTCGGCACGGCGTTCGGGATCGGGCAGATCGCGTTCGTGCTAGCGCTGGTCGCGGTGCTGCTGCGCTGAGCGGAGCGCCTCCGGCGTATTGATGCTCCGGACCACGCGGTTGGGCACCTCGAGCGTGTGTGGGGCGAGCGCCTCGACGGTTCGCGTGAGCGGCGCGTTTGGCGCGGCGGAGCTCAGGCTCTCGAGCCACTCCGGCAGATAGACGCCCAGGAGCGGCTGGAGCCGGCCGCCGCTCGTCGCGATCGCGCCCGCGTCGATCAGCTCCGTGCACGCCTCGGCGGTGACGAACGGCATGTCGACCGCGCAGACGAGCACGGGCCCGCCGGCTCGCTCGAGTGCGTGGAAAATCCCGGTGAGCGGGTGGCGCGGCTCGTCCGGCTCGTCCCAGCGCTCCACCCCGTCGATGTCCGGCAGCTCGCTGTCACGCTTGGCCACGAGCGCCACGCGCTCGCACGTCGCGGCCAGCGCCGCCGCCGGGTACGTCGCCAGCGGTCGCCCGTTCAGCTCGCGCAACGGCTTCGCGCCGCCCATGCGTCGCGCCAGGCCTCCGGCGAGGATCACGCCGATCACCACGCCCATGCTGTCAGCCCCTGGGCGCGACTGGACGCAGCCAACATAATTGGGCCATGGACGGATCGGCACCGGACTCCGTCGGGACGTCGGCTAGCTGGCTGCGCTGCTATCGCTGCTGGTCGCAGAACCTCGAGGTCCAGGTCCATTACGAGGGGGTACTGAAGGTCGACCCGGAGACGGGTGAGGCCGTCGAGCCCGTGGAGGAGATCCAGGAGGCCGTCGTGCAGTGTCTCGACTGCCTTCACGACCAGCCCCACCTCAACCTCGCCTTCTACGAGGAGAACGGCCGCCGCATCTCGCGGATCGAGGCGGTCGAGGACCGCTGGGAGCGGATGGTCGCCGGCACGCCGTGGGTCGCGTCCTGCACGGTGTCGGTGGACGGCGACCAGGTCGAGACGTGCTCCGGCCCCGAGGCCGCCGACTCGCTGGCGTTCGGCGCCTTCGGCGACCACGGGACGCGCGAGTTCTTCACGCACGTGCGCTTCCACAAGCACGACGCCGACCAGATCGTCATCCACATGCTCGTGGAGCTGTACGCGCGCTCCGCCGAGGAGGCCAGCGAGGTGCTCGAGGCCGCCGCCCGCGGCCCGCTCTCGAT
This sequence comes from Thermoleophilaceae bacterium, assembly GCA_025937135.1. GTDB lineage: Bacteria > Actinomycetota > Thermoleophilia > Solirubrobacterales > Thermoleophilaceae > JAICJV01. The sequence goes on along the minus strand of JAICRZ010000018.1, from coordinate 22,875 downwards.
CACCTCGCTCGCCGAGGAGTCGCGCCCGCCGGCCGCCGCCGTCGGTCCCGACGACCCTCACTGACGGCCACCTAGATTGACCGACCCACGCTCGACGGGCGCCGACGCGGGGCTGCGCGAGGAGGTCGCGCGCGTGCGCTGGTTCCACTCGATCCCGCTGCGGCGCGATCTGACGACCCCCGGTCTCGAGCCGGACACGTCGCGCAAGCTGAGGTGGGCCGGCCTGCCCGAGCGGCTCGACGGCAAGTCGGTGATCGACGTCGGGTCGTGGGACGGCTTCTTCGCGTTCGAGGCCGAGCGCCGCGGCGCCGCGCGCGTGCTCGCCACCGACCACCACGCATGGAACGCGCCGGAGTACGGCGATGCCGGCTTCAAGCTCGCGCGCCGCGCGCTCGAGTCGCGGGTCGAGCAGATGGACGTCGACGTGCTCGACCACTCGCCTTCGGTCGTGGGCGAGTTCGACGTCGTGCTCTTCCTCGGCGTGCTCTACCACATGCGCCACCCGCTGCTGGCGCTGGAGCGGATGCGCTCGATCACACGCGAGCTGCTCGTGCTCGAGACGCACGTGGAGATGCTGCCGTCGCGCCGGCCGCTCGCGGCGTTCTATCCCGGGCGCGAGCTCGAGGGTGACGAATCGAACTGGTGGGGCCCGAACATCCCGGCGGTGGCGGCCCTGCTGCGAGCGGCCGGCTTCTCACGGGTCGAGGTGGTGTGGCCGCGGCCCGGACCGGCCGCGTTCGCGCGCAGGCTGTACGCGCTCGGGCGCGGCGTGGCGGGCGGGCGCCCGGTCTTCCCGAACGCGCTGACGCGGCGGGCGACGTTCCACGCGCGGCCGTAGCTCCGCGCAGCCCTGTGATCACTTTGCCACCACATGGGTGGAAAAGTCAGCACACCCTCCTGGAACAGCGCAAGCGCCGAAGACGCCCTACCGCACCGCGTCGACGATCGCGTCCGAGAGCGCCGGGAACTTCTGGAGGTACTCGACGCGCTCGCGCTTGAGCGTGTCCACGATCTTCTTGTACTCGTCCATCCGCCCCAGCGACTCGTAGAGGTCCTTCGGCCGCAGCACGGCGGCGTCGGAGCCCTCGATGCCGGGGACGGCGACGGCCACCTGGTAGCCGAAGTCGGGGTCCTCGGTCCACTCGATCGTGCCCTCGGCGATGCCCTTGACGATCGCCGAGGAGTGCTTGATCCGGACCTTCTCGGACCCCTCGACGTCGTCGGCGCCGCCGACGCGGCCGGTGTTCATCACATAGACGTCGAGATGGTGGTCGCCCATCAGCTCCAGGAAGCGGTTGCCCTGGTGGTCGTGGTCGTCGGGCCAGAACGGGTTCGTGCCCGGCACGCGCAGGAACTTGCCCGCCTCCTCGGCGCCGCCGGCCGAGGTGCCCTGCGTCTCGCCGAGCATGAAGTACGCCGCGGCCTGCTCGGCGTTCAGCTTGGCCACCGCCGGGATGATGTTCTCGTTGCGGTTGAGGATCAGCAGGAAGTGGGCCGACTGGAGCTCGCGGGCGTCCGCGGCCTCGATCGTCGAGAACGAGAACGTGGCGCGGCCGTTCTGCGTGTAGGAGGTGTCGAAGAAGTCGACGTTGCCGTCGTCGTCCTGTGACACGTTCTCGAGGTACGCCTCGGGCCGGGTGACGGCGCCGTGGATCGTCGGCTCGTCCTCCTCCGACAGCGCGAACGTCTTCGCGAAGCAGCCGGCCTCGGTCGCGTAGACCTTGCCGCCCGGCATCATCGCGACGAAGTCGTCCTGGACCGGCAGCGAGCCGTTCTGCTTCGTGAACGTGGTGGTGGTCTTGCCGGTGCCGGAGAGGCCGACGATCAGCCCGACCTTGTCGCCGTCGTCGGTCGGGATGACCTTGCAGCCGGCGTGCAGCGGCAGGCCGCCGCGGTCGTAGACGAGCTTGTTCCACATGCGCAGCCCGCCCTTCTTCGACTCGCCGAAGTAGTCGGAGTTGCACACGCGCGTGACGCCCTTGTCGAGGTCCACCGAGATGACGCGGTCGTTCGGGTAGCCCTCGACCTTCAGGTTGGGCGTGTAGATGACCGTGAGCTCGGGCTCGAAGCTGTCGGGGTCGTCGACGTCGAAGTAGAGCTGCTTCTGCATCCCGGCGATGTTCGCGTTCGACTCCTCGATGTAGAGCCGCGCGGCGGTGCGGAACTCCGGGTCGTCGCCGATGTAGCCGTCGACGACGATCATGTCCCGGCCGGCGATGTACTCGTCCTGGAGCTTGGCGATGCGCTCGCCCTCCTCACGGGAGAACGCCTGCTGCGAGCTGCCGTCGGGGTCGTCGAGGACCAGGAACGTGGAGGCCTTCGAGCGAGCGAGTACCTCCGTCTGCACGTTGAGGTTGCCGTAGCGCGTCTCGCGAGCGTTGGGCATCTTCGCCGCGAGCTCCTTGAGCTCCTCGGCTGAGGGATTGACGCGCACGGACTTGGCGTCCGGCAGCGGAGTCATCTGCTTCGCCATCGGTCTCGGTTCATCTCCTTCTGACTTCGGTCGGCGGCCCACAGGGTACCCGGCACAGGCCGAAGTAACTTTCACTCATGTCCCGCAGGCGTCACGGGGTCCGGGCGGTGCTGCATTTTGTCGCCTCGGTCCTGATCACGAGCGGCATCCTGATGCTCGCCGACGCCGGGCTCACGCTCGCCTGGCAGGAGCCGGTCTCCGCATTCCTGGCCCAACGGCAGCAGGACGAGCTCGCCAACAAGCTCGACCGGGCGACCCAGGACTTCAGCGCCCAGCACCAGCTGGTGCCGATCTCGGGCCTCGACCGCCGCAGGGATCTCGCGCGCGCGGCGAGGGACTGGCGCGCGCGTCTGAAGAAGGGCGACCCGATCGGACGGATCGTCCTCCCCACTCTGCACCGCAGGTACGTGGTCGTCGAGGGCACCGACACCGACAGCCTCCGCAAGGGGCCCGGCCACTATCCGAAGACGCCGCTGCCGGGCGAGGGCGGCACGATCGCGATCGCGGGCCACCGGACCACCTACCTGGCCCCGTTCCGGACCGTGAACAAGCTGAAGCCGGGCCAGGAGATCGACCTGAACATGCCCTACGGCAGGTTCGTCTACAGCGTCGAGAAGATCCAGATCGTGCCGCCCACCGCGCTCTGGATCACCAAGCGCGTGCCCGGCCGCGAGCGGCTCGTGCTGAGCGCCTGCCATCCGCTCTACAGCGCGTCGAAGCGGATCGTGGTGTTCGCGCGGCTCAGCCGAGCAGACGCAGGCTGAGGAATCCGTCCACCGACGAGCTGTCGCGCGACTCCAGCAGCAGGATCAGGCCGATGAGAAGCGCAAGAGACACCGCGAGGACGGCCAGCCAGTAGAGGCCCTTGAGGAGCAGCGCCGTACCCCGATTGTCCGAGCGTCGGCCGGCCACCTGACTCTCACGGGCCATACGGCTATTCTAAGGGCCCCCCGGACGCCGTCGGATTAACCCCACTGCAACAAGGATTGCGAGCTGCGGCGGACGAATGTTCGATGGGTCAGGGGCGTTAGTCAGGCGCACGAGGGGTATAGACGGCTTGACCGTACGGCTGGAAGCTGTTACCAAAGACGAGGCGGGTCGGTCGAGCAAGGAACGCTCGACCTCCGGGTAAACGCATGGAAGTCCCAATCGAGGCTCATAACGAATCGGCTCAGCCGCCTGCTTACGGCGCGCGCTCGGAAACGGGCGGGCGCGCCACGCAGTTCCTGCTTCGTGCCCGCGACTGGTTCCAGTCCCAGGGCGTTGTCCCGTTCGGCGCCCGGCCCTACGCGCCGGCGCTCGTCTGGCTCGTCGCGATGGTCGGCGCTTCCGCCCTCGGCGGCCGCGACGCCCGCGCCGCGCTGCTGATCTCCGCGCTCGGCGTGATCGCCGCCGTGGCCACCCTGCGTGGCCCACTCGGCGCCCGCAGCGTCACCGCCCTCGCCATGATCCCCGGCGCGATGCCCTCAGCGCCGGCCTGGGTCTGGGTCCTCAGCGGCGGCGTCGTCGCACTGCTCGTGAGCGTCCGCGGCGGTCCCGTGGAGCTCCGCAGCCACGACCTCCAGCGCCACCTCGACTGGTGCCGCCGCCGCCAGGAGAACGCACACGTCCTCGTGCTCCGCTTCTCGCTGCGCGAGGTGCCGAAGCCGGCGCGGCTCCTGGAGTCGTTCCGGACGACCGACAGCATCGCGCTCCACTACAGCCACGGGACCTGCGAGCTCCAGGCCGTCCTCGACGACACGGGCTTCTCCCGCGAGGGCGTCGAGCGCCGCGTAGCCGACTACGCCGGCGCCAGCCTCCGCTGCGGCTGGGCGCAGTTCCCCGACTACGGCGTGACGCTCGACACGCTGATCGAGACCGCTCGGGCGGATCTGGCCGATCCGCGCATGGAAATCAACTTCACCGAGCTTCCGGCGGAGTCCTATGCATAGGACTCTCGACAAGACATCCTGGGCGCGGAGGGCCATGTCCAGGGCCAAGGCAACACGAAGAGGAGATGCAATGAAGAAGGTGTTCGCGCTGCTCGCCGTCTCGGCGATGCTCGTGCTGCCCGCCGCTGCGCTCGCACAGAGCCCCGGTTATGGCATGCCGCAGGGAACCGTTCAGACCACCATCCAGAACGGCACCAGCCCCAAGAAGGCGACGCAGTCCGTGCCTGCCGCAGCCACCAGCACCCCGGCGCCCGAGCAGAAGGGCAGCCTGCCCTTCACCGGTCTCCAGGTGGGTCTCGTGGCGATCGCCGGCCTGGCACTCGTTGCCACGGGCGTCGGCATTCGCAAGCTGGGCAGCTCACGGGTTTAACGAGTCATGAGGGGGCCCCGCGTTGAGGGCCACTGGATTGTTCCTCGAACAGGTCACGGAAGGCATATGAGCACGATCGACAACCGGCGGCGGGCACTCGTCACCGGCTGCGCAGGATTCCTGGGCAGCCATCTGAGCGAGCGTCTGATCGCAGACGGATACGAGGTTGTGGGGATCGACTGCTTCACGGACTACTACGCCCGTGAGATCAAGGAGTCGAACATCGCCCGGCTCAGGGACGAGCCGGGCTTCACGCTGCTCGAGATGGATCTCAGCAGCGATCCCGTTGAAGGGCTCCTCGAAGGCGTCGACGAGGTCTACCACCTGGCCGCTCAGGCCGGCGTGCGCGGCAGCTTCGGCGATTCGTTCGAGCTGTACGTGCGCAACAACGTCCAGTCCACCCAGCGCCTGCTCGAGCAGGCCGCCCGCAACCCGGTCGGCTCGTTCGTGTACGCCTCGTCCTCGTCGGTGTACGGGAACGCGGCGGCATCCCCCACCCCGGAGGGCGCGCCGCGCCAGCCGATCTCGCCGTACGGCATGACCAAGGTCGCGACCGAGGACATCGCCGGCGTCTACCACCGCAACCACGGTGTTCCGACCGTGGGGCTGCGGTACTTCACCGCCTACGGGCCGCGGCAGCGGCCTGACATGGCGTTCAACCGGTTCATCCGCAGCGGCCTTGCAGGCAAGCCGATCGCGATCCTCGGCGACGGCATGCAGGTCCGCGACTTCACCTACGTGGCCGATGTGATCGAGGGCACCCGCGCGGCCTCCGCGCGCGGGAAGGCGGGCTCGGTCTACAACATCGGCGGCGGCCAGCCGGTCACGCTGCTCAGCGCGATCGAGCTGATCGAGCAGCTGGTCGAGCGCCGGATCGTGGTGGAGCATCGGCCGGCGGCCCGCGGCGACGTCCGCATGACGGGCGCCGACTGCAGCCTGGCAGCCGACGAACTGGGCGTGACTCCCTCCGTGACGCTCGCCGAGGGGCTCGCCGCCGAGGTCGAGTGGATGCTCGCGGCCACCACGCGTGGCGCCGTGACTTCGCCCGTCCCGGCGTCGATCGCCGCCTGACGACGCGCATGGCACAAGACGGTGCGACCCCCTCCGCCGGGAGGGTGGTCGCGCACGTCGTCTCGCGCTTCCCGCTGATCTCGGAGACGTTCATCCTCAATGAGATCCTCGAGCTGGAGCGGCTCGGGCTGCGGGTGGAGGTCTTCTCGCTGCTGCGCGAGCGCAGCAGCGTGCGGCACGCCGAGGCGGACGCGCTGGTCGAGCGCTGCGTCTACGCGACGGGGTCGGCGCGCGCGCTCGCGGCAGCGCAGCTCCACTGGCTGCGCCGCCGTCCCGCCGCCTACCTCCGCGCATGGTGGCGCGCGCTACTCGGCAACGCGGGCTCGCCGAAGTTCCTGCTGCGCGCGCCGATGGCGGTCGCCGCCGGCGCGCTGTTCGCGCGCGAGGCCGAGCGCCGCGGGGTCGAGCGGCTGCACGCGCACTACGCCACGCACACCGCGCTCGCCGCCTACGTGGCTCACCAGCTCAGCGGCCTGCCGTACAGCTTCACGGCACACGCGCACGACATCTACGTGGAGCGGTCCATGCTCGGCGAGAAGCTGGGCAACGCGAGCTTCGTGGTCGCGATCTCCGATTACAACCGGCGGCTGCTGGAGGAGCTCTACCCGGAAGAGGCGCGCGGGCGGATCGCGGTGGTCCACTGCGGCATCCAGCCCGACGTGTTCACGCCGCGCGAGCAGCCGGTCCGCGGCCAGGCGCTCGAGATCCTGTGCGTTGCCAGCCTCCAGGACTACAAGGGCCACCCGTATCTGCTGGACGCGTGCGCGCTGCTGCGCGAGCGCGGCGTGCCGTTCCGGCTGCGACTGGTGGGCGACGGCGAGGACCGCGGCGCGATCGAGGAGCAGATCGCCGCGCTCGGCCTGGGTGACGCGGTCGAGCTGCTGGGCGCCCAGCCGCGCGATCGCGTGGCCGCCCTGCTGCGGGAGGCGGACGTGTCGGTGCTGCCGAGCGTGGTGACTGCCAGCGGCAAGAAGGAGGGCCTGCCGGTGGTCCTGATGGAGGCGCTGGCGATGGAGGTGCCGGTGGTGGCCACCGACATCTCGGGCATCCCGGAGCTGGTCGAGGACGGCCAGACGGGACTGCTCGTGCGCGAGCGCGACGCCGCCGCGCTGGCGGATGCGCTCGAGCGAGTCTGGCGCGAGCCGGACGCCGTCAGGGCGATGGCTGCCGCCGGTCGCCGGCGCGTGCTGGCGGAGTTCGACCTCCACCGGACCGCGGCGCAGCTGCGCGACCTGCTGGCCGGCTGACTCAGCCGCCCTCGGCCAGCGCCCGCCGCGCGGCGTCCAGCGGGTCGATCGGCCGGCCGGACTGGACGCCGGGGCGCACCGTGGCCAGCAGCGGGTCGCGCGGGTTCAGGCGGCACGCCTGGTCCAGCAGCGCGACCGCCCGCGCGCGGTCGCCGCGGCTCGCGGCGAGCAGCGCGAGCTCCAGCCGCGCAAACCAGCCCTTGTCGTCGCGGCGCGCAGCCTCGGCGAATGCCCGCTCCGCCAGCGCGGTGCGCCCGGCGCGCAGCGCCACGACCCCCTGCGAGAGCGACGCGCCCGAGTTGAGCGGGTCGATGTCGACTGCGCTGTCGAGCTTGTCGAGTGCCGCGGCGGGCTCGCTGCCGGCCTGGCCCGCGGCGCCCGCGGCCAGGTGCTCGCTGACGAAGACGGGCAGAACCGATAGCGCCACGGCGAGGGCGATCGCCGCCGGGACGACGCGCGTTCGACGGCGGACGACGAGTGGCGGAGCGGCGGAGAAGGTCGCCGCCGCTGCCAGAGCCAGGGCGGGCACCACGAGCGCCGGGAACGCCTGGAGGAAGTCGCCGCTCGAGTGCACCACGAAGTAGAAGCCCGGCAGCGCCGCGGCCACGATCAGCGCGCGTCCGGCCGGCGCGGCCGGCCGCCACGCGCGCGCCAGCGCCAGGGCCAGCAGTGCGAGGAAGGCGGCCAGCAGGAGGAAGCCGGGCACGCCCAGCTCCGACAGCGCGGTGAACCAGATGCTGTGCGCCCAGATCGGCGCCTTGAGCGTGCGCCGCCGCTCGAGGTAGGCGGAGGCGAAGTTGTCGGCGCCTGTGCCGGCGAGCGGGTGGTCGCGCGCGATCCCCACCGACGCGCGCCAGTAGTCGTAGCGGTTCGACCCGAGCCCGCCGCTGAAGCGGTTGCCGCCCGCCTCGAGCCGCTTGTAGTCGGGCGTCTTGAAGTCGCTCCAGCGCGCGTTCGCCCACGCGAACGGGTTGCCCTCCGCGATCAGGAACGCGACCGCAGCGAGGAGCGCCAGCCCGATCGCCACCCGCCCGGCGAGTCGCGACGCGCGCGCGACCAGCTCGCGCGGCGGCTCCACGCGGCGATCGATCAGCACGTACGTCGCTCCGGCGAGCGCGAGCGCCAGCGCCAGCGCGATCAGGGCGGCGATCGCCTGGTGCACGGCGCCGCGCGGGTCCCCCGCCTCGTCGGTCGTCCGCACGTCGAGCAGCGAGCTCGACACGATCAGCACGCCGAGCGCCACCAGCCCGAACGGCACGCACAGCCGCAGCCGGCCGGGGCAGAACGCGAGCGCCGCGGCCACCGTGAGCACCGTGCCGATGACGGTGCCACGGCTCTGGGTGAGGAGGGCGATGCCCGCAAGCGTGCCGGCGCTCGCGAGCAGCGCCACGCGCAGCCACGCGAGCGTCTCGCGCCGCGCGGCCAGCACGATCGCCGGGAACGCCCCCATCAGGCAGAGCGCCGCGGTGGCGTTCGGGTAGGCGATCGGCGACGCGAGCCGGCCGGTGACCAGCGACCCCGGCGAGGCGAGCGTGCCCGCCAGCCCGACCACGCAGCCGATCAGGACAGCGAAGGGCCAGATCGTGACCCCCGCGCGCAGCGCCGCGGCGCCGGGCGGCCAGAGCAGCGGGATCGCGAGCGCCAGCGCGTACAGGGCCGCGCGCTCGGCGCCGACCCAGGCGGCGCCGGGGTCGGCCGCCCACAGCATCGACAGCCCCGCCAGCGCCGCCAGCAGCACCAGCGCCACGAGCGCGCCCAGGCGCGCTCCACGCGGGCGCTCGGGCGGGCGGGCGAACGCGAGCACCACCACCACGGCCGCGAGGTAGATCACGCCAGGCGCCCACACGGTGGTGGGGAGCGCCCCGCGCCAGCACGCCCACCACACCCAGAGCGGCACGGTGAGCAGCAGCCCTGCGCCGTCGTAGAGCAACTCCGCGGCGCGCGGGGCGCGCGGCGCGGCCACCTGCGTCACCGCCCCGCCAACTCCTCGTAGATGTCCGCGTACGCGGCGGTCACCGCGGCGGGCGAGTGGTCGCGCTCCACCACGCGCTGCGCCTCGGCGCCCAGGCGGCGGCCGAGGTCGCGGTCGCCGGCCAGCCGCTCGAGCGCGGCAGCCAGCGCGGGCGGGTCGGCGGCCGGGACGAGCAGGCCGGACGTGCCGTCGTCCACGAGCGACGGGATCCCGCCGACGGCGGTTGCCACCGACGGCAGGCCCGCGGCCATCGCCTCGAGCAGGCTGATCGGCAGTCCCTCGTGCCGCGACGGCAGAACGAAGGCGTCGGCCGCGGCCAGCAGGTCGCCGACATCGGCGCGGTGGCCGAGGAGGGTGACGGGCGCGGCGCTCGCGGCGATCGCCTGCCTGAAGCGCTCACCCTCGGGCCCGTCGCCGGCCACCGCCACGCGCAGGCCAGGTAGCCGCTCGTGCAGCAGGGCGGCCGCGTCGACCAGGTCGTCGATCCCCTTCTCGCGCTGAAGTCGTGCCACGCAGACGACGAGGAAGCCGCCGCCCGAGTCGAGCTGCGCGCGCACGGAGTCGCGGTCGAAGCCGTTCGACGGGGGCTCGGCCGAGGGCGCGTTCGCGATCACGCGGAGGCGGCCGCGCGGCACGCGGAAGGCGGAGGAGTACGCGTCGGCCAGCTCGACCGACGGCGCCACGAGCACCTTCGAGAGGCGCGCGGTGAGGCCGTCGGCGCGGGCGCGGGCGCGGCTGTCCTCGATCAGCGGGCCGGGCATCGTGTGCACGGTCGTCACGTGCGGGCGGCGGATCAAGCGCGCCGCGAGCCGCGACCCCACGTTCGCCACCGACAGGTGCGAATGCACGAGGTCGGCGCCCGAAGCGCGTGCAATCCGCGCGATCGCAAACGGCAGCCGCGGGTCGGAGATGCCGCGCTCGGCGTACGCGATCGTCGCGCCCGCGGCCTCGATCGCCGCCACCAGGTCGGGGTCCGCCCAGCGCCTCGTCATCGCGCAGACAGCGCTCTCGGCGCGCCCCGCCGCCTTCAACTCGCGCAGCAGCGTGAGCAGCAACGCCTGGGCCCCGCCCATCGCGAGGACGTCGATGGCGTGCAGGACCCGGAGGGGTCGGTCATTCGTCCAAGTCGCTTGCACTTTGCCTCGCGGTGGGGAAGCGCCGTCGATACGAGGTGACATGAGTTACGCCGCCCCTCCACGGCGGGCTCGGTCACTGACCTTTGCCCTGACCGCGATTCTATTTCTCGCACTGGTCGTCTCCCGGACGGCCGGCGCCGACGTGGTCCCGCAGCGGATCAACTTCGAGACCAGCGGGCTCCAGAACTTCGACCAGCTCAACGCGACGGTCGGAGCGCTGAGCGCCACGAGCGGTGGCTACGGCGACGCGCATTCCGCCGAGGCGACCTACTCCGGCGGCGGCCAGAACGGCTTCGCCCGCGGGATCTTCAACGTCGACTGGCACGCCGGCGACGACGTCTGGTACAGCGCCGCCTACTACCTGCCGGTCGGCTTCAAGGCCGCCATGCAGGGCCAGGTCGCGCTGATGCGCTGGGACGACTACGGCACCCACCCCGAGGCGCCGGACTACAGCGGCGTCGTGATCTACGGCGGCGACAAGCGCTCGCGCCTCATCATCGACCGCCTCGCGACCGGCACGCAGATCGAACTGGGGCAGGCGTTCGACCTTCCCGAGGGCCGCTGGTTCCACCTCGAGGTGCACCAGCGCCTGGGTGTGAACGGTGGCGTGAACGACGTCTACATCGACGGCCAGCGCGTGTCGTCGAGCAGCGACGGCAACCTCGAGCCCGGCCGCGGCGTCGACCGGATCCGCTACGGCATCGTCGCCATCGCCTCCGGCGCCCAGAAGCGCCCACTCGACCTTCGCTTCGACGACGCGACCGTCAGCGCGAAGCAGGTCGGCCCCGACCCGGCGCTCGCGCACCCCGTGGGCAGCGCTACGAAGAAGACCCACCGCGTGACCGCCGCGCGCTACACCTCGCGCGTGCGCCGCTGCATGCGCCAGGCGCTGCGGCGCGCTGCACGCAGCGGCGACGCGGGCTTCCTGCCGCGCGCGGCCCGGCGCTGCGTCGCGAAGTACGCGATCCACGTCCGGCGCTGAGCGCCTCGACCATCCGTCCACGTCGCACGCGACCGCGAAGCCGCGTCGCGCGAGCGCCGAGAGGAGATGTATGACCCTCCGCCCGCTCCTCGTCGTGCTCGCAACCGTGCTCCTGCTCGCGCTGCCCGGCAGCGCGTCGGCGACGGTCACCACCAGGTTCGCCGACATCGAGGCGCCCACCCTGGGCCAGCAGTTCGACCAGCTCAACGCGACGGTCGGCACGCTCAATCGCGTCGACGGCGGCTACGGCGACGCGCACGGCGCGGAGGCGACCTACTCCGGCGGCGGCCAGAACGGCTTCGCCCGCGGGATCTTCAACGTCGACTGGCAGTCGGGCGAGGACGTCTGGTACAGCGCCGCGTTCTATCTGCCCGTCGGCTTCAAGGCCGCGATGCAGGGCCAGGTCGCGCTGATGCGCTGGGACGACTACGGCGCCCACCCCGAGGCCGCCGACTACAGCGGCGTGGTGATCTACGGCGGCGACAAGCGCTCGCGCCTCGTCATCGACCGGATCGCGACGGGCACCCAGATCGAGCTGAGCCCGGCGTTCGACCTGCCCGAGGGGCGCTGGTTCCACCTCGAGGTGCACCAGCGGCTCGGTTCGGCGAGCGGGCTCAACGAGGTCTACCTCGACGGCACGAAGATCAGCTCGTCGACCCAGCCCAACCTCGAGCCCGGCCGCGGCGTCGACCGGATCCGCTACGGCATCGTGGCCATCGCCTCCGGCGCCCAGACCAACCCGCTCAGCCTGCGCTTCGACGACGCCAGCGTGAACACGACGCAGCGTGGCCCGGACCCGGCACTCGCGGAGCCGGTCGCGCCGCAGCCGCCGCCGGTCGTGCAGCCGCCGCCGGTTCAGACGCAGACCCAGACGCAGATCATCTCCACTCCGCCGACCATGACGGCGCCGCCGCCCGCGCCGGCCACGAGCAAGCCGGCGGAGAAGAAGCACCACAAGCGCGTCCGCTACACGCGCAAGGTGCGCAAGTGCGTGACGGCCGCGCTCAAGCGCGCGCAGCGGCGCGGCTACGTGACGCGCCTCGAGCGCTCGGTCACGCGCTGCGTGGCCAAGCACCGCTAGCCGCCGGCCACGACCCCCGGCTGCGCCCAGGCGCCGTCGAACCACAGGCGCAACGGCTTCCTCTGGGCGCCCGCCGCGATGGCGGTGACGCCGTAGCGGACGCGGCGCACGTCGCGGTCGTCCGGGATGTTGGCCGTGTTCGAGCTGGCCACCGGCCTGCCGTCGACGTACACCTCGTTCCGCGCGTCGCCGCCGGAGCCGAGCCGTTGGCGCACCTCGACCCTGAACCAACGGTCGAGCGGCAGCGCGAACGCCCCGCTCAGGTCGTCCTCCTCGTCCCTGCCGCCGAGCTCGTTGCGGATGATGTGCGCGCGGTGGTCGCCGCCGAAGATCACCAGGCCGCCGTAGTTCGCCGCCTCGGGATGCGCGGGGTAGTCGTCCCAGCGCATCAGGGCGAGCTGACCCTGTACGGAGTCGAGGGTCGAGCGCGGGATGAAGAACGAGGCGCCGTAGGCCACGTCCTGGCCGCGCTTCCAGTGCACGTTGTAGATCGCGCGGGCATAGCCGTTCGCGCCGCCGCCGTCGTAGGTGGCCTCGACCGCGCGCCGGCCCGCCTGCCGCGCCACCGACAGCGACCCGTGCAACCGGTTGAGCTGGCTGAAGCCGGTCAGCCCGCCGCTCGTGCGGCTCGTCGGGCCGCTCGGGTGGACCGGGCCCGGCGAAGAGCGCGTGCCCTGCCAGATCGCCACGGCGGCGGCCGCCACCACGAGAGCCATCCCGGCCACGATCAGCGCGCGTCCCTGGCGTCGACCCACGCTTCCAGGCTATCCGCCCGCCGACCTAGGCTGGGGCGGCTGTGACCACCGACGAGCTGCGCCAACTCTGGTACGCCGACCTGTACCGCTACGGCCCGACGACGCCGCGGGCGTTCCTGCGCGCGCTCGCAGCCGAGCCGGGTTATCGCTACGCGTTCGTCATGCGGCTGGTGGCCTACGCGCGCTCACACGGCGACCCGGCGCACCGCCTGCTCGCGATCGCGAGCCGCGCCTGGCTGCGGCGGCTGCGCTTCCGCTTCGGCGTCGACCTGCCGGCCAGCACGCGCGTGGGCAGCGGCCTCTACATGAACCACCCGAGCGGGATCGTGGTGCACAGCGAGGCCGTGATCGGCCGCGACTGCAACCTCAGCCAGGACGTGACACTCGGCGAGGCCAACCGCGGCCGCAACGCAGGCTTCCCGACGATCGGCGACGGCGTCTACATCGGCCCGGGGGCGAAGATCGTCGGCGCCGTGCACGTGGGCGACGACTCGGCGATCGGCGCCAACTGCGTGGTCACCCACGACGTGCCGCCGCACAGCGTGGTGGTCGGCGTGCCGGGCCGCGTGATCTCGAGCGACGGCGCGGCCGGCTACGTGAACCGGACCGACTACTAGAACGGCAGCTTGTCGCGCACGCCGGCGCGCTTTGCGAGCCCGCCGGCGGTGTGCTTGGCCCAGCGCAGCACGCGGCGCACCGGGCGCAGCAGGCGCCACGTGATCTCGCGCGCCTGGAGCGGCCAGTCCTGGCGCCGCTCGACGACGCCGGTGCGGTCACGGTAGGTGCCGCCGGCATCCACGGCGATCAGCCCCAGCCCGCCCCAGCGCTCGTGCAGCAGCGGCGTGCTCGACGCATAGAGCTGAGTGAACGCCAGGTCCACGTAGCGGACCTTCGAATACGACGGCCAGTCGATCGCCGCCAGGCCCTCGTGGACCTCCTCGTTCATCGTGTCGTGCATCACGACGTAGCCACGCCGCAACGCCGCCGAGTCGATCAGGTGCATGACGTCGGCGCGGACGCCCTCGGCGCGGTGATCGCCGTCGACGAGCGCGAAGTCGACGTTGCGGCCCTGAGCCTCGAGCTCGCGCAGGAACGCCGGCAGCAGCACGTGCGAGTCGCCGCGATGGAAGGTCACGTTCGGGAAGTCCGACTCGTCCACGTCGGGGTCGAGGTCGAAGCTGTGGACCTCATGCGAGTGGGCGGCGATGCGCGCGAGGCTGCCGCCCTGGGCGGTCCCGATCTCGATCGCGAGCTCGGGCTTGATCTGGCTCAGCAGGCCCTCGATCGCGGCGCGCTCCCCCGGCGCCATCTGCCAGCGGTCGTCCGCCAGCGCAAACGAGGCGTCACCCACCTCGTCGACGATATCGATCAACTCCGCCCCTCCCCGTTCGGCATCAGGAAGACGTTCTGGCCGCTCCCGGAGTACGGCTGGAGCTGGTCGGCCTCGACGTCATACACGAAGGGGTCATACCCCCATGGGCGGACGAGATCGAGAAGATCGGCAAATGTCCGAGAGGTCTCGACGAGGATGATCGGCCGGTGGCGCTCGATCGTGGTCGCCAGGCCGCGCACGACCGGCAGCTCGAAGCCCTCGACGTCGATCTTCACGAACTGCGGCGCGAGCTCGAGGTCGTCGAGCCGCCGGACGGCCACCGTCTCCTCTGCGATGTGGACGTCGCCGTGGCTCGGGTCGAGGCCCAGCGAGTGCACCTCCTCCGGGGAGATCGGCCGCAGCGACGCCTCGCCGGTCAGGGGGATGCCGCGGTGCACCGGCACGTGGAGCGTGAGCGAGCCGTTCTCCTCCCCCGCGGCGCAGATCATGTAGTCGAAGCGCTTGATCAGCCGCTTGACCACGTCGAGGTCGCCGCGGTGGAACGGGTTCGGCTCGATGGAGAGGATCGGCGAGCTGCGCTGAAATGTGCGAAACGACAGCGCCGACTGGCCGGAGTTGCCGCCCACGTCGAGGAACAGGCCGTCGGAGCCGGCGTAGCGGCGGAAGAAGGCGAAGTCGGGCTCGTGCGGGCGCCGTGCGAGGTAGCGCACCACGATCCGCGTGCGCCGGGCGAGCGCGTAGAGCCGCGGCACGCGCGCCAGCACCGCCTTGAGTGCGTCCTTTGCCCGTTGCGTGCTCACCAGCGGGCGAAGAGCTGCGGGAGCGTG
The DNA here is from genome assembly GCA_025937135.1 of Thermoleophilaceae bacterium. Taxonomy (GTDB): domain Bacteria; phylum Actinomycetota; class Thermoleophilia; order Solirubrobacterales; family Thermoleophilaceae; genus JAICJV01. The sequence continues at coordinate 7,697 of JAICRZ010000018.1, read as the reverse complement.
ACGGTCGCGGCGAAGCGGTCGACGCCCATGACGTGCGAGACGCTCGCCCTAGGGACGGCCAGGCAGTCCTGCACGCCGCCGTCGCTGTAGCCGCCCGTGTAGGCGAACGCGAGCCGCACGCCGGCCTGCTCGAGCAGCTCGCGGGTCGTGAGGTCGTAGGCGTCGTCGAGGCCGACCGGATAGCTGAAGTAGTGCATCGGCACGTCGAGCTCCTCGCGCATCCGCTCGGCGCAGCGGTCGATCTCGACCTGCTGCTGGTCGCGGTCGAGGCGGGCGAGCACCGGGTGGGTGAACGAGTGGCCGCCGATCGTCATGCCGGCGTCGCGCAGCTCGCGGACCTGGTCCCACGACATCCACAGGTCCGCGCCGAGCGCGCTCGGGCAGCGGCCCGCGCCGGTGCGCTCGGCGAGCAGCTCCAGGAAGTCGCCGGTGCGGTCACCCGCGAGCCCCTTGTAGACGTGGGCCAGCAGGTCGGACGCCTCCTCGCGCGCCACCGGAGTGCCGAGATCGAGGTCGATCAGGCCGTGCTCGGGCAGCGCCAGCACGTCCACGTGCGCGTTGTCGAGCATCCAGGCGATGTCGTCCCACCAGGCCACGCCGGGATTGTCGAGGAAGCCGGGGACGACGAAGAACGTGGCCGTCGCGCCGTGGCGCCGCAGCGCGGGGAGCGCGATCTCGTGGTTGTCGCGGTAGCCGTCGTCGAAGGTGAGCAGCACGCGCCGCCCGCGCGCGTCCGGGCGGTCGGCGACGTCCTCGGGCGAGACCACGTCGAAGTCGCGCGTGAGCATCCGCAGGTGCGCGTCGAAGTCCTCGGCCGTCGCGCTCCAGAGCGAGCGCGCGAAGCCGCTGCCGTCAGGCGTGCCCATCCGGTGGTAGTTGAGGACGAGAACGCCCTTCCAGAGCCCGATCCGCCGCGCGAGGCGGCCGACGCGCAGCCGCTCCAGAAGGCGCGCCGCCCGCTCGGCGCGGGTGGGCGCGTAGCGGATGTCGTGGGCCGGCATCGTCCTGTCCTGCTGGGCCATCGCCGTCACCCGAGGTCCATCGGCACGACCGTCGGGCTCCGTGAGCCGCTCGGTCATCGCAGCCGCTCCCCGATCGCGGCGCAGATCCGCTCCGCCACGCCGTCCCAGGTGAAGCGCTCGAGGAAGCGCTCGCGCCCCGCCCGGCCGAGCGCGGCGGCGCGCTGCGGATCCGCTGCCAGGTCGCCGAGCGCGGCGGCCAGGGCCGCCGCCTCGCCGGGCGCCACCGTGCGCCCCGTGACGCCGTCCTCGACCAACTCAGGGATCGCGCACGCGGTGGTGCCCACACACGGCAGCGCGTAGGCCATGCCCTCGAGGAACGGGATCCCGAAGCCCTCGTAGATGGAGGGCATGACGAAAATGTTCGCCTCGCGGAACAGCGCGTCGAGCCGCTGGGCGCCGTCGGGCGTGTCGCGGAAGATCGGCCCGGTCCAGTGCACGCCGTGGCCGTCTGCCCGCGGCGGCGGGCCGACGATCGTGAGCTCCGCGTCCGGGTGGAGGTCGCGCAGCGCGCCGAACGCCTCGAGCAGCTCGCTGCCGCCCTTGCGCTCGAACTTGCGGCCGACGAACAGCAGCCGCGGGCGGCTCGTGTCGCGCTCCTCCGGCGGCTCGGGCGTCGAGTCGAAATTCGCTCCCGCGCCGACGCTCACCACCTTCGCCGGATCCTGGCCGTAGTCCTCGACGAACGACCGCCGCGCCCACTCGCTCATCGTCAGGATCAGATCCATCCGGTCATACGTACGCAGCTCGTGCTCGCGCGTCCTTGCGATCCAGCGGTCGCCGGGGTCGAGCGCCAGGTCCGGCCGCCGCAGCCACAGCGCCACGTTCGCGTCCTGATAGGTGGCGAAGAGCTGTGGGCGCAGCCGCCGCGATGCGTCGTACCAGCCGCTGATCTGGAGGAGCGCGTCGGCGTCCGGCGCGGCCTGCGCGACGCGACGCGAGCCGATCCGCGTCATCGCGCGCCGGATCAGCGGGCTCAGCGGCGATGCCGCGGCGCGGTAGCGCTGGCGCCACGCGACGCCGTCGCGCTGCCACGACGCGGCCTTCTCGATCGCGTCGAGCGCGCGCGGGCGCGTGCTCACCGCGGCCACCAGCGCGCCGCGGCGCTCGAGCGCGGCGAACAGGCGCTGGCTCGACCCGGACCAGGTCGCGCGGTCCCAGGGATCGCCGTCCGTGGCGCCCACGATGCGCGGCGCTGCCGCGCTCAAGCGCCCCCTCCGTCGGGCCGCGCGGCGGGTGTGCGGCCGGTCGCGCGCATCGCCAGCTCGAGCGCGGCGATCGTCGCCCGCCGCGTGCGCGCGCGGCGCACGAGCCGCGAGGACTTGAGCCGGAAGGCGCGCGGCGAGTGGTGGCGGTTCACCGCCACGCGCGGCCATTCGAGCGCGCCGGGCGCGTCCGGCTGGCCGCCGAACAGCGTGGCCGCCTGCTCGTAGCCGGCAGCAGCCGCCGCCCTGGCCACGCGCGCGTCGAAATCGCCGTACGGGTAGGCGAGCGAGCGGCAGGGCCTGGCGACGCCGGCCTCGCATGCCGCGCGCGAGCCGGCCAGCTCGTCGTCAAGCTCGGCGTCGGAGAGGCGTGTGAGCATCGGGTGCGAGCGCGTGTGCGAGCCGATCTCCCAGCCGCGGTCCGCAAGCGCGCGGAGCTCGTCCCAGCCCATCGACCGGAGCTCCGCAGCGTGCGGGCCGCCGGCCCAGTCGCCGAGCGCGGTGGTCACGGCGGCGGCGGAGTCGGCGAAGCCGGAGACGGCGAAGACCGTCGCGGGCACGCCCAGGCGGTCGAGCAGCGGCAGCGCGCGCTCGCGGACCGAGCGGTAGGCGTCGTCGAACGTGAGCGCGAACACGCGCTCGCCGGCCTGCGCCCGGACCGCGTCGGCGAACGTGACGCCGCGGTAGCCGCGGCCCAGCAGGTCGCGCACGTGCGTCTCGAGCGCGTCCGGCGTGACGGTGTAGCGCTCGGGCCAGTCCGGGCTGACCGCGTGGTAGCAGAGCACCAGCGTGTCGCCGCTACGCCGCACGGGCGGTCACCTCGGCGTACAGCGCGGTGAGCTGGTCGGCCACGGAGTCGAGCGAGTAGCGCGCCAGCACGCGCTCGCGCGCGGCGTCGGCGAGCGGGCGCCGCGCATCGGGCGACCCCAGTTCGCGGATCGCGGTCGCGAACGCCTCCGGCGTGCGGTCCGGCGTGATCACCCCGGCGCCGCCGCCCAGCAGCTCCTCCATGCCCGGCGCGGGAGCGGCTATCACGACCGTGCCGGCGGCCATCGCCTCGAGCACCGAGCCGGACATCCCCTCGGCCTCCGATGCGCTCAGGTACAGGTCGGCGGCCCGGTGGAGCGGCGCGGTGTCGCGCACGGGCCTGCGGATCTCCACGCGATCGCCCGCAAGGCGGCGGAGGTCGGCCTCGACCGGTCCCTCGCCGTACACGAGCAGCCGCATGTCGGTCTCTCGCGCGGCCTCGATCAGCACGTCCACGTGCTTGGTCTCGTAGAAGCGGCCGCAGTAGATCGCCAGCAGCTCGTCCTCCCCCACGCCGAGCGCCGCGCGCTCGCGGGCGCGCTCCTCGGCGCTCGCGGGCCGGAACGCCGCGGCGTCGACCCCGTTGGGGATCCGCCGGATCCGCTCGGCGGGAACGCCGTGCTCGCCGAGCTCGGCGGCCACCTCGTCGCTCAACGCGATGAAGGCGCTGAAGCGGCGCGCCATCGCATCGAGGCGGCGGCGCCCGAACGGCTTGCGCAGGAGGCGGTCGATGTCGCCCCCGAGCCCGGCGGACAGCACCTTCGCCACCACCGGCGTCGACCCGCCGCGCGAGGCCAGCAGGGCGGCCGTGGACGGCGAGAGCAGGTCGTGCGCGTGGATCACGTCGGGGCGCAGCCGCGCGACGGTGAGCGCGCCGAGCGAGCTGTACTGCACCGACGCCGCGGCGCCGCTGAGCGCGCGGCCCACGCGGTGCACCGCCAGCCCGGGCCGCTGCTCGAAGCCGGGCGTGTCCGGCACGCGCCGGGTGACCACATGCACCTCCGCCCCACGCCGCTCGAGCGGCGGCCCGAGGCGCTCGACCTGGCGCTGTGCGCCGCCCAGGACCGGGTCGAAGACCTGGATGACCATCGCCACCCGCATCAGGCCAGCGCGGGCACCTGCGCGGCCGTGGCGGGCGCCGAGTCCACGCAGGTCTTGAACCACAGCTCGAGGTTCAGCATCGCCCAGAGCTGCGAGCCGCGCTCGTGGCCGGCGCGGTGCTCGTCGATGATCCGCCTGACGCCGTCCGGGTCGAAGACGCCACGCGCGGTGGCGACGGGATCGAGCAGCACCTGCTCGGGCAGCTCGCGGAGCTGCGTACGGAGCCATTCCGAGACCGGCACCGCGAAGCCGAGCTTCTCGCGGTCGAGGTGCCCCGCCGGCAGCCAGTCGCGCACGGCCTCGTTCAGCAGCCACTTCGGCCGGCCGTCGCGCACCTTCTGCCGCACCGGCAGCCGCGCGGCGAACTCCATCAGCTCGTGATCGAGGAGCGGCGCGCGCATCTCGAGCGAGTTCGCCATCGTGGTCACGTCCACCTTCGCGAGCAGGTCGTCGGGGAGGTAGGTGTCGAGGTCCACCGCCATCAGCCGGTCGATCGGGTCGAGCCCCTCGCGCTCGGCCCAGGCGCGCTCGACATGCTCGAGCGGCTCGCCGTGGTCGAGCTGGTCGTGCAGCCACGGGCCGTACAGCGAGTCGCGGTCGCCGCTGCGGAAGTAGCGGAACAGGTCCGCGTATCGCGCCGCCGGCGGGAGCGCCAGGCGGCCCGCCAGGCGCGCGGCGCGCGGCAGCGGTGAGCGGCCGTCGCTGCCGCCGGCGAGGCGGCGCAGCGCGGCGGCCATGCCCGAGCGAGCGCCCTGCGGGAGCCGGTCCGCGCGCAGCGTCGAGGCGAGCTGGCGGTAGCGCTTGTAGCCCGCGAACGACTCGTCGCCGCCGTCGCCCGCGAGCGCGACCGTCACATGGCGGCGCGTGAGCTCGGCCAGCTGGTAGGTCGGCAGCGCCGCGGGGTCCGCGAACGGCTCGCCGAAGTGCCACGCGATCACCGGGAGGAGCGAGGGATCGGGCTCGGCGATCTCGAGCTCGTGATGCTCGGTGCCGTAGTGGTCGGCCACCGCGCGGGCGTACGGCGACTCGTCGATGCCCTGGTACGGAAAGCGCACCGAGAACGTGCGCACGGTGCCCGGCGAGGTCATCGCCATGGCCGCCACCACCGCGCTCGAGTCGACGCCGCCGGAGAGGAACGCACCGAGCGGCACGTCGCTCATCAGGCGCAGCCGCGTGGACTCCAGCAACAGCTCGCGCAGGCGGTCGACCGCGTCGGCGTCCGACAGCTCCTCCTTCGGCCCGTACTCGAGCCGCCACCAGCGCTCGACCCGCGGCTCGCCGCCGGGCCGCCAGGTCAGTCGCGACGCCGGCGGCAGCTTGTGCACGCGCTCGAACGCGCACAGCTCGTTCGGCACGTACTGGTTCACGAGGAACGCGTCGATCGCGCGCGGGTCGACGTCGCGCGGCACGCGGCCGTCCTGGAAGAGTGCGCGCGGCTCGGACGCGAACAGCAGCGCGCCGTCCTCGTGCGCCCAGTAGAGCGGCTTCTTGCCGAGCCGGTCGCGCGCGAGGAACAGCTCGCCGCGGCGGCCGTCCCAGATCGCGAACGCGAAGAAGCCACGCAGGCGCTCGACGCAGGCCGGGCCGTGCTCCTCCCACAGGTGCACCACCACCTCGGCATCGCTGCCGCCCGCGAACGTGTGCCCGCGCGCGCGCAGCTCGTCGCGCAGCGGCTCGTGGTTGTAGATCTCGCCATTGAAGACGAGCGCGATCTCGCGGTCCTCGCTGTAGAGCGGCTGGTCGCCCGTGACCAGGTCGATGATCGCCAGGCGCCGCATGCCGAGACCGACGCCGCCGTCCACGTGCAGGCCCTGAGAATCGGGGCCGCGGTGCACGAGCGAGTCGCACATGCGCTCGAGCGCGACGCGCTGGACCGGCTCGCCGCCGGTCACGACGCCCGCGATGCCGCACATCAGCGCACCGCCTGCCAGCGCACCGACTGGCGCCCGCGCAGGCCGCGCACCGTGCCGATGGCCACTGCCACGTTGCCCACCAGCAGCTGCCGCGCCGCGCGCGAGACCATGCGGCCCGGTCCGGGCGCGTCCAGGCCCGCGGCCGAGAGCCCGCCGATCGCATACAGCGAGAGCTGCGCGGCCAGCGCCGCGCGGTAGGCGGGCCGCCCCGCCAGCCCGAGCGACGACCCGAGCGTGCCGAGCATCAGGAACGGCAGCGCCAGCCGCCCGAACTTGTGCGAGAGCAGCCGCAGCGCGAACGACGGCGGCAGCCCGCCGAGCTCCGCCAGCAGCATCGCGCGGCCGGCGCCGATGCGCGAGCGCCGCGCCAGCTCCTCGGCCGCGCCGACCGGGCCCTCGACCGAGGCCGCCTCGGGCTCGTAGACCACGCGGCCGCCGTCGCGCACGAGCTGGCAGAGCAGCCACAGGTCGTCGTTCACCACCCCCTCGGGCAGCTCGGGCAGGCGCTCGCGGCGCACCGCCATGAACTCCCCGGACATGGCGGCCACGCTGCCGCTGCGCGTCTCGAGCCGGCGCAGGAGATCCTCGTAGCGGTCGTACGCGCTGCCGGTCTCGCCGCGCTTGCCCGCCACCGCCCACACCGACGGGTCGGCGAAGTGGCGCGCCGCGGCGCGCACGCTGCCGGGCTCGAGCAGGTTGTTGGCGTCGGTCATCAGCACGACGTCGCCGGTCGCATGCCGCAGCGCGCGGTTGATCCCGGACGCCTTGCCGCCGCGCTCGGCGGAGAACAGCACCTCGGCCTCGGGGTAGGCCGTGGCGGCCACGTCCGCGAGCTCGCGGTCCTCGTCGACCGCCACGATCACCTGGAGCCGCTCGCGCGGGTAGTCGAGCGACGCGAGCGCGCGCAGCTTCGCGTCGAGCGCCTCGCGCTCGCGGTAGGCCGGAACGATGATCGTCACAGCCGGCTCGTCCGCTCCGCTGCGCCAGCGGCGCTCGGGCAGCAGGGCGAGCAGCGCGGGATAGCCGGCGAGCACCCAGCCGGCCGTCAGGGCGCTGCCCCAGAACACGCCGGCGCGGGCGCTCAAGCGGTCTCCGCCGCGGCTCTTCGCTGTGCGGCCACGGTCGCGCCGTGCGAGAGCAGCAGGCCGAGCAGCACGTACAGCAGCCTGATCTGGCTGCCGTGCAGGAACAGGCTGGCCACGCCGTACGCGCCGATCGCGGTGACGATCGCGCGCCCCAGCGGATCGCGCCAGACACCCGTGGAGAAGATGAACCGGATCAGCAGCACGATCACCCCCAGCCACGCGACGATGCCCACGATCCCCTGCTCCGCGGCGACCTGGAGCGGCAGGCTGTGCGGGGCGCGCTGGTAGCGCGGGTCGTTGCCGTACTGGCGCGTGTAGTCGCGGTAGTAGAACGGGTACTGGTCCGGCCCGACGCCGGTGATCGGGTGGTCCTCGAACATGTGCAGCGCCACCAGGTTCTCGGTCGCGCGGCCGCTCACGTCGCGCCCGGTCGACTCCGAGATCTGGGCGCTGAACGCCACGCCGAGCGGTATGACCGCCAGGATCAGCGCGATCGCGGCCGCGCGCATCCGCCGCTGCTTCGAGGCGAGCCCCATCACCACGATCCCGAAGCCGATCGCGAGCGCG
>JAICRZ010000107.1 GCA_025937135.1 Thermoleophilaceae bacterium | reverse complement strand
GCTCGACCCGGGCCGCAAGGCGACCTTCCGCTGGGACGTGACCGCCGTCAAGGCCGGCCCGTACCGGCTCTGCTGGCGCGTGAACGCGGGCCTCTACGGCAAGGCCAAGGCGGTCGCCTCGTCGGACAGCGAGCTCGGCGTGACCGGCGAGTTCAAGGGCAAGATCTCGAACAAGCCGCCGAAGGCGCGCATCGCAGACGACGGGCACACCGTCATCGAGTCGAACCGCTGACGTAGCCGCGGCACTCGATCACCGGCAGGCGCGGGTACTTCGGGTACTCAGGTTCGGTCTTCGACCGCTCGCACATGCTGAAGGTCGAGCCGCGTGTGTTCTTGATCAGCTTCTGATGCACGCAGGTGTCGCAGAGGCCGCGTTTCATGCCTCGTGCGCGAGCGCGGCCACGTAGCCGGCGGGCACGTCGTCGATCAGGCTGAGCGACCAGCGGCGGGCTTCGCGTTCGTCGTTCGCGACGTGCACGAGCCTCGGTCCCTCGGGACCGTCGAGGCTCACCTCGAACGAGCGCATCGACGCGAGACCCTTGCCGGTCGCCTTCGCGAACGCCTCCTTGGCGACCCAGTGGCGGTGGTAGGCCAGGACGGGGTCGTCCGCCTCTTCGACGGCGGCCTGCTCGGCGCCCAGGAACATGCGCTTCGCGAGTCGGTCGACGTCGCGGCGGTGGTCGATCTTCTCGACGTCCACGCCCACCTCGCGCTCGGTCGCGACTGCGATCAGTGCGACGTCGGCCGAATGGCTCAGGTTGAAGCGCAGCGGTGAGACCGGCTCGAGGCGCGGCTTGCCCGTCTCGTGGAAGCGCAGCGCGGCGGGATCCTCTTCGAGGTAGTCCGCCAGCACGCGGCGCAGCCCGGCGCGCGCGCTCGCCCAGCGCGCACCGCGCTGCTCCGCCCGCCGCAGGTCCGAGCTCGGCAGCAGGTCGCCGCGCGGCGGCTGCGTGAGGTCGAGCGTGTGGATCCGGACCCGGTCGGCGGGCGGCAGCGGCATGCCTGCATCAAAGCGCCTCGCCCGGCTACTTGATGAACAGGATCTCCGAGTAGCGCGGCAGCGGCCAGAGGTCGTCGGCCACGATCCGCTCCAGGCGGTCCGCCACCTCGCGGGTGCCGTCCATGGCCGGGATCACCTCGTCGCGGATGTACTTGGCCAGCTCGATGCCCTCGAGTCCGTCGGGGTGGTCGTTGACCTCCTCGAGCTTGCGGATCGCGAAGACGAACTCCTCCACCATCTCGGTCATCTCGCCGCTCAGCGACTCGACCGCGGTGAGGCCGTCGCCCGCCGAGCGCAGCATGGCCAGGTGGCGGATGGCGGCCGGCAGCAGCTGCGTGCGCGCGATCGTGGCCGCGGTCTCGGCCTCGATGTTCACGAGCGTGGCGTACTGCTCGGCGAACACCTCGTAGCGCGACTCGACCTCGCGCTCAGAGAGCACGTTGAACCTGCCGAACACCTCGATCGACGACGGCTCCAGGAACTGCGGCAGAGCGTCGGGCGTCGTGCGCAGGTTGAGGAGCCCGCGCTGCTCCGCCTCGGCATGCCACTCGTCGGAGTAGTTGTCGCCGTTGAACACGACCCGCTTCGAGTTGTTCCAGCTCGAGCGCACGACTTCCGGCAGCGCCTCCTCGAGCGACTTGCCGCCCGCGCAGACGGACTCGAGCTCGCCGGCCAGCCGGTCGATCGCCTCGGCCACGATCACGTTGAGCACCGTGTTCGGAAGCGACGGCGACTGCGACGAGCCGAGCGCGCGGAACTCGAACTTGTTGCCGGTGAAGGCGAACGGGCTCGTGCGGTTGCGGTCACCCGGGTCCTTCTCGAGCTCCGGCAGCGACGGGTGGCCGAGCTTCATCACGCCCTCGGCCAGCTTGAGGCCGGACTCGCCGCCCTCGATCGTCTCGAAGACCTGCATCAGCTGGTCGCCGAGGAAGATCGAGATGATCGCCGGCGGCGCCTCGTTCGCGCCGAGACGATGGTCCTGGCCCGCGCCCGCGATCGACGCGCGCAAGAGCCCCTGGTGCTTGTTCACGGCCTCGATCACCGCGGTGCAGAAGAACAGGAACTGGAGGTTGTCCTGCGGCGTGTCGCCCGGGTCGAGCAGGTTGTCACCGGTATCGGTGCCCATCGACCAGTTGTTGTGCTTGCCGGACCCGTTCACGCCCGCGAACGGCTTCTCGTGCAGCAGGCAGACGAGCCCGTAGCGGCGCGCGACGGAGGTCAGCGTGCGCATCGTGAGCTGCTGGTGATCGGTCGACAGGTTCGAGTTCTCGAACACCGGCGCGACCTCGTACTGCGCGGGCGCCACCTCGTTGTGGCGCGTCTTGATCGGCACGCCGAGCTTCGCGAGCTCCGCCTCCACCTCGAGCATGCACGCGAGCACGCGCTCGGGGATCGTGCCGAAGTAGTGGTCGTCGAGCTCGTGGCCCTTGGGCGGCTGGGCGCCGAACAGGGTGCGGCCGGTCGTCACGAGGTCGGGGCGGCCGAAGTAGTACGTCTCGTCGATCAGGAAGTACTCCTGCTCGCAGCCCGCGGTGGTGAAGACCTGCTTGGTGGCCTCGTCGCCGAACAGCTTCACCGCGCGCGTGGCGGCCTGTGACAGCGCATCCATCGAGCGCAGCAGCGGGATCTTCAGGTCGAGCGCCTCGCCCGTCCACGAGGTGAACGCGGTCGGGATGCAGAGCACCGCGCCGTTCGGGTTCTCGAGGATGAACGCCGGGCTCGTCGGGTCCCACGCCGTGTAGCCGCGCGCCTCGAAGGTGGCACGGATGCCGCCGGTCGGGAAGCTCGACGCGTCGGGCTCGCCGCGCACGAGGTCCTTGCCGGAGAATTCGCTGATGGCGGTGCCGTCGCCCGCCGGCGCGTAGAACGAGTCGTGCTTCTCGGCGGTCGAGCCGGTCAGCGGCTGGAACCAGTGCGTGTAGTGCGTGGCGCCGCGCTCCATCGCCCACGCGCGCATCGCGGAGGCGACGCCGTCGGCGAGCTCGATGTCGAGCGGCTCACCCTGCTCGAGGCTGCGGACGAGGCGCTGGAAGACGGACTTCGGGAGGTACTGGCGCTGCGCAGTCGGCCCGAAGACGTTCTGTCCGAAGATCTGGTTGCCGGGGGCGGTCAGGTCGACCGACCCGAGGGCTCCGCCGTTCGGGGTCCACTGCGCGGCCGCGAGGTTCCGCTGTGCGGTCGTGCTGGTCAAGGCGTGCGTCTCCTTCGATTACAGGTTGGCCGGGTGACCGTATTGCGCCCGGATCGTGCTGCCCTTGTACGGCTGTCGAAGATTTCGGCGGCGCGGTTCGCCACTCGGGCGATGGCGGTCCCACAGCATGGCGAATCCGGCGCGTAACGGCAGCCGAAAAGCCGGAATTAGCGAGTTTTCCGCAGCGGCGAGCGGCGCGTCTGCTCCTGCCGCTGCAACGCGTCGCCGATCAGCCACGCCGTCGGCGGCCAGAGGCCGACGAACATCGCGCGGCGCTCGGCGTTGCCGCGCGCCTCCTGGTCGACCGTCTTCGCGCGGATCCACAACCCCGCGCAGAGGCCGATCGCACCGAGCGAGAAGCTGTGCAAGTGCCAGCCGCGCAGGCCGATGCGGTTGAGTGCAGCGGTGAGCATGAAGGCGGGATACCCGTCGCGCGCGCCGGGTAACGGATGTCGATGCCGAACGACCTCCTGACCGCCGCGCGCTGGCCCGCCGGCGTCGCGCTCACGGGCTGGTCGTACATGTGGCGCATCACCCCGATGCACCGCGACGAGGTCGAGGGCTCGCTGCCCGAGGACCTGCCGCCCGCGCTGCCGTCCGGCGTCGACCTCGACGGCGTCCTGCGACCGGAGGACGGCGCCGGCCCCCTGTTCCACCGTGTCTACAGCACGCGCATCCGCGACTCCGATCTGCGCGCCGAGGAACTGATCAGCCGCGTGGGCGCGGATCCGAACGAGGTCGCGCCGAGCGCCTTCACGAGCTTCAAGAAGAAGCGTGGCGAGGAGGGCGAGATGCGCCTCGGCGACGAGTTCCTGGTCCGCATGCCGGGGCCATGGGACGGGCCGGTGCGCTGCGTCGAGCGCACTCCCACGTCGTTTCGGTTCGCCACGCTCGACGGCCACCTCGAGGCCGGCCAGATCGAGTGGCGCGCTCGCGACGGCGCGGACACGGTGCAGTTCCAGGTCGAGTCGTGGTCGCGCCCGGGCGACCGCCTGTCGGCCCTGTTGCACCACCGGCTGCGCATGGCCAAGGAGGTGCAACTGCACATGTGGACGTCGGTCCTCGAACGCGTGGTCAAGCTGTGCGACGGACGCATGACCGGCGGCGTCGAGATCCACACGCGCGTGGCCGACTTCTAGGCGGAGACCTCGACGCCGGGGTGTGCCTGCAGCACCTCCTCGCCCCACTCGCCGGTCCGGATGCGCACGGCGTCCTCGACCGGGAGCAGGAAGATCTTCCCGTCACCGACCGAGCCCGTGCGCGCGTGCTTCAGGATCACGTCCACGATCGTCCGCGCGTCATCGTCCTCGACCACGCACTCGAGCTTCAGCTTCGGCCGCAGGTGGATGGCGATCGACGAGCCGCGGTAGTGCTCGGTGATCCCCTTCTGGCGCCCGCTCCCCTTCACCTCGGTGATCGAGAGGCTCGGGAAGCCCTTCTCCAGGAGGTCCTCCCGGATCGGGTCGAACGCCTCGTGCCTGATGTACGCGACGACCATCTTCATGACGGCACCCCCGCTGTGGTCGTGGTTGGAATCGGCTGCGGCACGCCGCGCGCGCGGTCGGCCACGGGGCCGGTCGAGCCGGCGCCGATCTCGGGCGCCGGGATGAACTGCTCCGGGTAGCCGTACATGCCGTGCTCGGCGATGTCGAGGCCGGCATCCTCCTCGGCCTCGCTCACCCTCAGGCCGACGGTCTTCTTGAGCGCGAAGAAGACGCCGTAGGAGATCACGAACACGAAGCTGAACGCGCACAGGAGGCCCAGCGCCTGAGCGCCGAGCTGGTGGAAGCCGCCGCCCTCGAACAGGCCGGGCTTGCCCACGCCGTTGAGCGTGGCCAGGCGCGGCGAGGTGAACAGGCCGCAGGACAGCGTGCCCCAGATCCCGGCGACGCCGTGTGCGGACAGCGCGCCGACCGGATCGTCGAGCACCTTCTCGATCGCGAGCACGCTGAGGACCACGATGATCCCCGCGACCGCGCCGATGATCGGCGCCGCCCAGTACTCGACGTAACCCGACGGAGCCGTGATCGCCACGAGCGCCGCGATCGCGCCGTTGCCGGCCATGCCGATGTCGATCTTCTTCTGGATCGAATAGATCGTGAGCGAGGCGAAGATCACGCCCGCGGCGGCCGCCAGGTTGGTGACCACCGCCACCTCCGCGAAGCGACCGCCGATCGCGCCGAGCGTCGAGCCCGGGTTGAAGCCGAACCAGCCGAACCAGAGGATGAACACCGACAATCCGACGAGCGGCATCGAGTGACCCGGGATCGCGCGCGGCTTGCCGTCCGGGCCGTACTTGCCGCGACGTGGGCCGAGCAGCAGCAGCGCCGCCAGCGCGCCGGTCGCGCCGATCAGGTGGACGACCGTCGAACCGGCGAAGTCCTGCATACCGGTCTTGGCCTGGAGCCACCCGCCCCCGAAGATCCAGTGCGAGACGATCGGGTAGATGACCGCGCCGAAGATCACGGCGTAGAGGGCGTACGCCTGCCACCTGATCCGCTCGAGCGTCGTGCCCCAGACGATGGCCAGCGACACGGCGCAGAACACGAACTGGAAGAAGAACAGCGCCGCGGGGGCGATGTCGTAGGTGGCCAGCAGCGGGACCTTGCCGGCGGCTTCCGACGCCGTGTGGCCCACATTCAGGAAGAACCCATGGGTCCCCGCGAACCAGCCGGTCCCGCCGAAGGCGAGCGCGAAGCCGACCGCCCAGTAGGCGAGCGACGCGATCGAGAAGTTCATCAGCACCTTGGCCACTCCGGCGCCCGCGTTCTTCATCCGCGAGAAGCCGATCTCGAGCAGCAGGAAGCCGGCCTGCATGAACATCACGAGGATGGCGGCGACCATCACCCACGTCGTGTTCACGGCAGAGGCGGTGTCCGTCAGCGATGGCATCGAGCCGTCTCCTTGGTTGCGTTCCAGCGTCGCAGGCAGTTTCGGCCGCTGGAGGCGAAAGGTCTTTGTCCCCGTGTCGAGAATCCGCCGTCGCCGTTTCGACACCCTGTACGGTGCGGGGCGTGATTCTTCGCAAGCTCGTCGGCGGCGCGTTCGTCACCACCGGGGTGCTCCATTTCACGCACACGCGCGCGTACGAGCGGATCATGCCGCCGTACATCCCGCGCCACCGCGAGGCGGTGCTGGTCAGCGGCGTGGCGGAGGCAGTCGGCGGCGCCGGGATCCTGCACCCCGCGACGCGGCCGTACGCGCGCTGGTGGCTGCTCGCGCTGCTGGGCGCCGTCTTCCCGGCGAACGTGCACATGGCGCTGAACGCCGGCGACTACCGCAAGGTCCCCGAGCCGCTGCTGTGGGCGCGCCTGCCGCTACAGGGGCTCTTCGCCTGGCTCGTCTGGCGCGTTACGGCGTAGATCCCCAAGCGTTCGACTGATCCGTTCGGCCGCGCCGGACGCAGGCCTGTCGTCAACTACCAGTTCCGCGGCGCCGGCAACGCGGTCGTGCCGATCGGGAACCCCCGCCCGGCGTAAGCCGCTGCGGTCAGACCTGCGGCGAGGGGCGCGGTGCCTCGAACGTGGGCACCGCGACGCGCCGCCACTCGCTGATCCGGCCCTTGCCGAATCGGAACGCGGTGGCGGCGCGGCCGCCGGTCCCGGGCCCGCAGTCGCCGCCGGGGCGATCAGTCAGGCGGAAGATCGCGAGCGTGTAGCCGCCGGCCACGCGGCGGGCGTCGAGCAGCACGGCGCCGCACGGCAGCGACGCGTTGAACTCGCGCGTGGCGGCGGGCGTGTCGAGCAGGAGCTCGCCGGTGCCGTTCTCGGCGATGGCGGGCACGCGGAACAGCCGCGCGGCTGCCGTCACATGGCCGGCGCGGAGCGTGTCGGCCCAGCGGCGGATCAGGGCGACGTCGCGTGGGTGCGCGGGGGCTGCGCGCACCGCCGGCGGCTTCGGCGGCGCCTGCGACCTCACAACCGGCTTCTTCGCGTCGTGGCCGCCGCAGCCCGCGAGCAGCGCGGCGGCGGCGACGGCTATTGCCAGGGCGCGGCGCATTCGGCTGGTACTACGGGGCGCCGCGCTGTGCGGATCAGCAGCTCGGGGCGGTGTAGACGTCGTCGCTGCGGATGCGGCGGACGGTGTAGCCGGCGTTCTCCCATCTGGCCCGCTTGCGCTCGTCCTCGGCGGTGATCTGGTGGAACTGCGGGCCGTCGATCTCGATGATCAGCGCGGGGTGGCGGTAGATGAGGTCGGCTTCTTCGCCGGCGATCCTTTCGTTGACGGCGTCCGGCGGGGTGCCCGCGTCGTGGAGGATCTCCAGGGCCTTGGCCTCGGCGTCGGAGCGGCAGCGGCTGTAGGGGATGCCGGCGTAGTGGTCGTTCAATCGCTTGAGGTTGTCGGTGCCTCGGCGGCCGCGGTGCTTCTCCAGGCTTACTGCCATCGAGTAAGGGGTGACGAGCTTCAGCCTCCTTGCCTCTCTGAGTGGGCGGGCGGGATCCGCGTTTGCCGCGATGTCGATCAGCGTGCGTTCCGGGCTCGTGATCGGGATGCCGGCGAACGTGCCCGTGTCGCCGGCCAGGGTCGTGGAGTAGCGGATCAGCAGACCGTCACTGCGCGCGCGTCCGCGGTTGCCGGGGCGGACGATCGTCTCGTAGGGCGCGTCGAATTGGCGGATGCCGTAATGGGCCCCGGCGCTGTAGTGGTTCAAGTAGGAGTACGGAGCCGTCAGCGTCGCCGCCATCCGCAGCTGCTCGCGGGACAGGGGCGAGTAAGAGAGGGCGTAGACGCCGTTGTGGACCGCGACCCATTCGGCACTCAGGTACCGAACCTTGTCCCAGCTCCAGCCGAGCCGCCGCAGTTGCCAGGCAGCAACCAGATCACGCTGCCGCGCAGCCAGTTCCCTCAGGCGAACGTCCATCACTAGGTGCCATAGCCCCTAGAAACGGACGTTCGCCCCCCTCCGCGGGCGGCGCCGGGTCAGCGGGCGCGGTTGCGCTGGTTGCGCACGAAGTCCAGCGCGGCCGCGGGCTCGCAGCCCTGGAGCGCTCCGAGCGCCTCGGCCGGCTGGTTGGCCTCGAGGAAGGCGAGTACCGAGGCGGGGTCGTCGGTCAGGGACACCAGCCGCTCGTAGTCGCCGTAGCGCCCGGCGTGGCGGCGCAGCACCGCGTAGATCGAGGGGTCGCCGTCCCAGTAGTCCGCGCCGAACAGCACCATCGGGCTCTGGCCGCGGATCCCGTAGGCGTTCTGGGCTGCGTCCTGGAACAGCTCCTGCACCGTCCCCGCGCGCCCGGGCGCGAACACCACTCCCGACACCGCGATCGCCAGCAGGCCGTCCTCGCGGATCGAGTTGGCGAAGTACTTGGCGATGTGCGTGGCGAACTGGCCGACGGGCTCGCCGGGGTAGAACCAGGTCGGGATCGCCAGGCTGCGCGCGCCGGAGGCGAACAGCTCGCGCACCTCGGTCGCCGCCTCCACGTAGGCCGCCGCGGCGGCGCCGTCGTACTCGGGTGCGCGCGCGAGGACCGCGAGCGCGCGGTCGAGCGCGTCGTCGTCGTGGGAGGCCATGAACGCGCCGAGGTTGGCCGCCTCCATCGACCCCGGGCCGCCGCCGCTCGCCACCAGGAACCCCGCGCGCGCGAGCAGCCGCGCCAGCTCGGCAACGCGGCGGTACCAGGGATCGTCGCGCGGCGTGGTCGCGCCGCCCATGATCCCCACCACGCGCTGGCTCGGCTCGCTGCACAGCAGCTCCGAGAGCGCGACGTCGATCGCGTGGTCGTGCAACCGCTGCGCGAGTGCCTCCGCAGCGGGCGGCGCGCGGAAGCCGTGGTCGAGCACGTGGCGCTCGATCCGTGCGTCGAGAGTCGAGCGCGGCCAGCCCGCCATCAGCTCCTCGCGCGTGTAGAGCGAGGCGCGCAGCGGGTCGTACGGAAGGTCCGCGGGAAGCTCGATCGAGGCCATGTTCCTACCCTAGGGCCAGCCTTGACACAACTTTGTCAAGGTTCGTTATCCTCGCCTGCTCATGCGCGACTACCTCCAAGCCGTCAACTCCCGCGTCGTCATCTTCGACGGCGGAATGGGCGCCACCCTCGAGCAGTTCGACCTCACTGAGAAGGACTACGGCGGGCTCAAGGGCAAGGCCCACGAGGCGCTCGTCCTCCACCGCCCCGACGTGATCAAGGGCGTGCACGAGTCGATGGTCGAGGCCGGCGCCGAGGTTGTCGAGACCGACACCTTCCAGGCCAGCCGCCTCAAGCTCGACGAGTGGGGCCTGGGCGAGCACACGCTCGAGATCAACACGAAGGCCGCGCAGATCGCCCGCGAGGCGGTCGGCGAGGACCGCTTCGTGGCGGGCTCGATCGGCCCGACCGGCATGCTCCCCGCCTCCGACGACCCGACACTCGGCAACATCCGCTTCGGCGAGCTGGTCGACATCTTCACCGAGCAGGCCGAGGGGCTGGTCACGGGCGGCGCCGACCTCTTGATCATCGAGACCGCGCAGGACATCCTCGAGGTGAAGGCCGCGATCTTCGGCGCCCGCGAGGCGTTCAAGAAGGCCGGCAGGACGCTGCCGATCCAGACGAGCGTCTCCCTCCTCCCCAACGGCGGCAAGATGCTGCTCGGCACCGACATCCAGGCGGTCCTGACCACGCTGCTCGCGCTCGACGTCCAGGTGATCGGGCTCAACTGCTCGACCGGCCCGGAGGACATGCGCGACGCCGTCCGCTTCCTCGGCGAGCACTCGCCGCTGCCCGTGCACTGCATCCCGAACGCCGGCATCCCGCACCAGGGCCCGAACGGCGAGACGATCTTCCCGGAGGAGCCGGAGCCGCTGGCCGACGCGCTGGC
>JAICRZ010000055.1 GCA_025937135.1 Thermoleophilaceae bacterium | reverse complement strand
GATCCTCGTCACCCAGCTCTGAACCTGCCGTAAATCGCGTGGAAGTGTCACGGAGGCCGCCGGCTCCATCTGCCCGGCTTGGCATGATCGGCGGGCACCGTGAGCACTGCCTCGGCCGTACATCTCCACGCCCACAGCGAGTACTCGCTGCTTGATGGCGCTTGCAAGATCGACGCGATGGCGGCGCGGGCGGCGGAGCTCGGACAGCCCGCGCTGGGTCTGACCGACCACGGCGTCATGAACGGCGCGGTCGAGATGTACAAGGCCTGCAAGAAGCACGACGTGAAGCCGATCCTGGGCGTCGAGGCATACCTCTGCGACGACGCGCAGACCGAGGCGACCCGCTTCGAACGCAACCACCTGACGCTGCTCGCCGAGAACGACGAGGGCTTCCGCAACCTGGTCAAGCTCAGCTCGGCGGGTTTCCTCGAGGGCTACAAGCGCGGCAAGCCGAACGTCGACATGGGCATCCTCGAGCGTCACTCCGCCGGGGTCATCGCGCTCACGGGCTGCCTCCAGTCGCGTTTCTGCCGCCGCCTCGTCGAGGACAACCCGGCGGAGGCGCGAGCGCATCTCGACGACCTGGCGAACGTCTTCGGGTCCGAGAACGTCTACTTCGAGGTCCAGAAGAACGGGATCGCCGAGCAGGACAAGGCGAACGAGGGAATCGTCAGGTACGCGCGCGAGATGAACCGGCCGGTCGTGGGCACCGCGGACGTCCACTACCTGCGGCGCGAGGACTACCACCACCACTCGGCACTGCTCTGCGTGCAGACGAAGTCGACGCTGGCCGAGCCGAAGATGCGCTTCGACACGAACGAGTTCTACCTCAAGGACTCGCAGGAGATGGCTGCCTCCTTCGCGGAGTGGCCGGATGCGATCCCGACGACGCTGGAGATCGCGGAGCGCTGCAACGTGGAGATCGAGTTGGGCAAGATGCTCATCCCGAGCTACCCGACGCCGAACGGCGAGGACGAGGTCGAGTACCTGCGCGCGCTCGCCCACGACGGCCTGCGGCGACGCTACGGCGACCCGCCGCCCGCCGCCGCGGTCGAGCGCCTCGAGATGGAGCTCGAGGTGATCATCAAGATGGGCTTCGCCGCCTACTTCCTGATCGTCTGGGACTTCGTCAAGTACGCGAAGGACAACGGCATCGCCGTCGGCCCGGGCCGTGGCTCGGCGGCGGGGTCGATCGTGTCCTACACGCTCAACATCACCGACGTCGATCCGCTCCGCTACAACCTGCTGTTCGAGCGCTTCCTCAACGCCGAGCGGGTGTCGATGCCGGATATCGACATCGATTTCTCGGTGAAGGGCCGCGAGCGCGTGATCCGCTACGTGTCGCAGAAGTACGGCGCGGGGTCGGTAGCGCAGATCATCACGTTCGGCCGCATGTTCCCGCGCGCGGCAACCCGCGACGCCGCGCGCGTGCTCGGCCTGGACTACGGCGCGGGCGACCGCCTGGCGAAGATGATCCCGGACCCGATCATGGGCCGCGCGCCGTCGTTCGACGAGTGCCTGAAGCCGGGCGAGGAGCTCGCCAAGGCGTATGCCGAGGACCCGGAGGCGAAGCGCATCATCGATGTCGCGAAGGGGCTCGAGGGGGTCGTCCGCAACGCATCGATCCACGCGGCGGCCGTCGTGATCGCCGACCGCCCCTTGACGGACATCGTGCCGCTCCAGCTCGCCGAGGATCGCGGCGCGGTGACCGAGGACGGCAATCGCTCCTACAAGACGGTCACGCAGTACTCGATGAAGCCGGTCGAGGAGCTCGGCCTGTTGAAGATGGACTTCCTCGGGCTGCGCAACCTCGACGTGATCGAGTCGGCGCTCGACATCATCGAGCGCTCCACCGGCGACCGTCCGGACATGGCCACGCTTCCGCTCGACGACGGGAAGACCTACGAGATGCTGGCGCGCGGCGACTCCGTGGGTGTCTTCCAGCTCGAGTCCGACGGCATGCGCGAGGCGCTCCGGAAGGTGCGCCCGACCGAGCTCGAGGACGTCATCGCGCTGAACGCGCTCTACCGCCCTGGCGCGATGCGCTACATCGACACATACGCGCGCAACAAGCGCAACCCCGAAGCGATCCAGTACGCCGACCAGCGCCTGCGCCCGATCACCGAGGACACCTACTCGGTGATCCTCTACCAGGAGCAGTCGATGCGGATCGCCAAGGAGATCGCCGGCTTCTCGGGCCCGCAGGCCGACAACCTGCGCAAGGCGATCGGCAAGAAGGACCGCGCGAAGATGGCGACGATGCGCGACGCGTTCTTCGAGGGCGCGCGCGCGTCCGGCACCGCGGAGCACGTGATCCAGGAGCTGTGGGGGGTCAACGAGGCCGCAGCCGACTACTCCTTCAACAAGTGCGCATCTGCACAGACTCGGGTGATCCTGCCCGACGGCAAGCGCATCAGACTGTCAGAGGCCCACCGGCTCCAGCCGGAACGGATCATGTCGATGTGGGCCGACGGCGAGGTTCGCCCGCACCGCGTGGCGAAGGTCGTCCGCACCGGGCGCAAGGCGCTGGTGCGCGTCCGCTGCGAGAGCGGCAGGCAGATCAAGGCGACGCTCGATCATCGCCTGCTCACCACCGAGGGCTACCAGGAGATCGGGACGATGAGGGTCGGCATGGAGCTGATCACTCTCCCGATGATCAGCGAGAAGCAGCGCGAGGCGCGCCGGGAGACCATGCGCCGGCTGGCAAGGCGACCCGAGCGACGGGAGCAGGACCGCCGGGCCGCTGAGCGGATGCGCGCCTGCCAAGCGGCCCGCCCGTATGCCGAGAAGGTCGCGCACATGAAGCGCATGCACGAGATCTACCCGGATCTCACGCGGCGTGGGACCGCCGCGATGCACGAGCGCATCAAGTGGCTCTTCGCAAACGATCCGGAATGGCGGGCACGGCAGATCGAGGCGAGCCTGACCAGCGTGCGTGCGGCGTACGACACGGGCCCCGGCTACGGACACTGCTCGATCGCGAGCAACGGGATGTGGTGCGCCAGCCGGCCGGAACGCGACATGTGCGAGTGGCTGATCGCCCAGGACATCGACTTCGAGATGCACAAGGTCCTCGGCAACGGCCGCATCTGCGACTTCTACTTCGACGGCGTGTACTGGGAGATGGACGGCATGGACCGCTCTCCCGAGTTCTTCGCCGAGAAGTACGGCGACCTCCCCTACGTAGTCGTCACACCTGAGGACTTCAAGTTCGTCGTAGAGGCGCACATGCAGAAGGCGCATGCCGAGAACGGCGATCCGATCGTCGCCATCGAGGAATGCGGCGAGGAGATGACCTACGACATCGAGATGGCGCCGGACGGACCGCTCAACTACATCGCGAACGGCATCGTCTCGCACAACTCCCACGCGGCTTGCTACGGGCTGATCGGGTACCGCACCGCGTGGCTCAAGGCGAACTATCCGGCCGAGTACATGGCGGCGCTGATCTCGTCGGTCATGTCCACGAAGGACAAGGTGCCGTTCTTCGTCTCGAAGTGCGACGAGATGGGCATCGACGTGCTGCCGCCGGACGTCAACCACTCCGACCACGACTTCGTGGTGGTCGAGGGCAAGATCCGCTTCGGCCTCGACGCGGTGAAGAATGTCGGCGCGGCCGCCGTCGACAAGGTGATCGAGGCGCGCGAGGAGGGCGGACCGTTCACGTCGATCTGGGACTTCTGCGAGCGCGTCGATTGCCGGACGGTGAACAAGAAGGCGATCGAGTCGCTCGTCAAGTGCGGCGCGCTCGACTCGACCGGCGCCACGCGCGCCGGCATGCTCGAGATCCTGCCGTCAGCGCAGGCCGCCGGGCAGAAGACGCAGCAGGACGCGCTGCTCGGGCAGGGCTCGATCTTCGACTTCGGCGACGACCCCGCGGATGGCGCCGAGAACCCGTTCGCGGCGCCCCAGCATCCACCGGTCCCGCGCATCGAGGACGACCCGAAGGAGCGCAACGCGATGGAGAAGGAGACGCTCGGGCTCTTCCTCTCGTCGCATCCGCTCAAGGAGGCGCGGCCGGCACTCCGCGCGAAGGTCGACTGCTCGCTGGCGGAGATCGGCGAGAAGAAGGATGGCGACTGGGTCACCGTCGGCGGCATGATCGCCGAGTGCAAGCGCATCCGGACGAAAAAGGGCGACCCGATGATGTTCGCCACCCTCGACGACCTCGAGGGCCAGTGCGAGATCCTGGTCTTCAACTCCGCCTACGCGTCCAACGAGGGCAAGCTCGACGTCGACAAGCTCGTGATCGTGCGCGGGCGCGTGGACCACAAGGAGCAGGGGGAGACCAAGCTCATCGTGCAGGACGTGGAGGCCTTCGAGCCGAGCGTCGCGGAGATCGAGGATGCGCGCGAGCTCGCGGCCAACGCGCCCCCGCCACCGTCTCGCCGCCTGACCCTGGCGGTCCCCGGCACAGTGCCCGCGTCGTTCCTGGAGGACCTCCGCGAGCTCGTCTCGCATCACCCCGGCGACCACGAGCTCGAGCTGCGCGTCGGGCCGCGACGGCTGCTCCTGGGGGAGGAATACCGCGTGTCCCCGTCGCACTTCCGAGCAGACCTCGCGTCGCTCCCAGGCGCCCCGGAGCTCGTCGGCTGAGCGCCGACGCGCCAAGTAGCCGCTAAGCAACCGTTTACCGGGTGGCCGGACGCGGGACCTACCCCATGACCGAGGGTTTCAGGGCCGTGCCGGGTACGACGACAACAGAGGGGTGATGAGCCGCGCCGAGAAGCGGGCGCAGCGCGCCGCGGGAGCCGCCGAGCTCGGCCGGGTCCTCGGCGGCTACGCGGAACTGATCGACCGGCTGCCGGTCGTGCTGTACGTGGCCGAGGTCGACGAGCGGCCGCGCCTGCGCTACGTGAGCCCCCAGGTCGAGGACATTCTCGGCTTCCCGTCCGAAGCCTGGATCGGGGACGCGGGCGCCTTCGTCGAGCAGATCCACCCCGCCGACCGGGAGCGCGTCGTCGCCGTGCTGCGTGACGTGAGGGTCAGGGAGGAGGCGTCCGCCGGCGAGTTCCGGATGATCGCGAGCGACGGGCGGACCGTCTGGGTCTCGGACCGTCGCGTCGCCACACACGCCGACGGCGGGCGCGTCATCGTCGGCATGCTCACCGAGATCACCGGCCGCAAGGAGGCCGAGCGGGCGCTGGCCAGCAGCCGCCACCTGAGCGCGGTGGTGCTCGAATCGCTGACCGAGGGGCTCCTGGTGCTCGATCGCGACGGGTCCGTGATGCTTGCCAACCAGAACATCGCGGACATGATCGGCGTCCCGCTCGACGAGCTCACCGCGTCCGGAGTCGCCACGCCCGTGGTCGACGTGTTCCTCGCCGACGGCACGCCGCTCCGCGAGTCCAACAGCATCGCGCTGCGCGTGATGGAGGACGGGGCCGAGCTGCGCGATCTGGAGATGCGACTCGTGCGCCGGGACGGCAGCGAGCGCTGGGTCAGGGCCAACTACCTGCCGCTGCGCAGCGAGGGCGACGACCCGCCGCAGGGCATGATCTGGTCGATCATCGACGTGACCGAGTCGCGCCGGGTGGCCCGCGAGCTCGAGGAGACCGAGCAGCGCTTCCGGGACATCGTGGAGAACGTCGACGCGGTCTTCTGGATCCGCAGCGTCGCCGCGGACGCGGTGATCTATGTCGGCCCGGCGTATGCCGAGATCTGGGGCCGGCCGCCCGACGCGCTCTATCGCTCGCCGCACGCATGGCTCGACGCCATCCACCCCGACGACCGCGAGCGCGTGCGGAGGGCGGCGCTCGGGAGCGCCCCGCAGGACTACGACGCCGAGTTCAGGATCATCCGGCCGGACGGCAGCATCCGCTGGATCCACGACCGCGCATTCACGCTGCGCGGCAGCGACCGGCCGGAGCTCGTCACCGGCATGGCGGAGGACGTGACCGACCGCCACGAGACCGAACACGCGCTGGCGGAGGCGCGCGAGCGCGCGCGGGCGGCGTTCATCAACGCGCCGATCGGCAGCGCGATCGTCGCGCTCGCGGGGCCGAGCGCCGGCGCGGTGGTCGAGGTGAATCCCGCCTTCTGCGCGATGTTGGGCTATCCGGAGATGGAGCTGGTAGGCCGCCAGGCCGAATCCGTGCTGCATCCCGACCATCTCCAGGACCGCACCGAATGGCGCTCGATGATCGCGGGCGACGTGGAGACCTACGACGCCGAGCGCCGGCTCATCCGTGCCGACGGCGGTGTCATCTGGGCGCGGATGCGCTTCTCGCTGATCCGCGACCCCGAGGGCGACCCGGTCTACAGCGTCATCCAGGCCGAGGACGTCACGGCCGCGAAACGCAGCGAGGCGCAGGCCGCCGCGGTCGCGGCGCTCGGACAGCACGCGCTCGTGGCGACAGCGCTCGAGGAGCTCATGGACGAGGCGGTCGCGACGATGCACGACATACTCGACGCCGAGATCGTCGGCGTCCTCGAGTACGTGGCCGACATGAACGCGTTCGTACCACGCTCGTGGACCGGCCTCTCACGCGAGATCCCGGTCCCGGCCTCCGATCCGGCACAGAACGTGAGTCATCTGCGCCACGCGCAGGAGAACGGCGAACCCGCGCTCATCCAGGACTGGGAGACGGAGACGAACTTCGAGCAGTCCGACTTCACGCGTGCACTGGAGGCGCGCAGCACGATGTCGGTGCCGATCAACGGGCCGCGTGGCACCTGGGGGGTGTTGAGCACCCATTCGTGCGAGCACCGGCCCTTCAATCCGGACGAGGTCAGCTTCGGCCAGGCGGTGGCGAACGTCCTGGGCACGGCGATTCAGCGCCGGCTCGCCGAGGAGGAGACTCAGTACCGGGCGCTGCACGACCCCCTCACCGAGCTGCCGAACCGCACGCTGTTCCTCGACCGCCTGCGTCACGCGCTCGACCGGGCCGCGCGGGCCGGCTCGCGGGTCGCGGTGCTCTTCATGGACCTCGATCACTTCAAGGTGATCAACGACAGCCTCGGCCATGAGGTCGGCGACCGCCTGCTCTGCGCGTTCGCGCCACGCCTGACCGACGCGTTGCGCCCGAGCGACACGGTCGCGCGCTTCGGCGGCGACGAGTTCGTCGTGCTCTGCGAGGACATCCAGAGCGAGCAGGACGTGGTCCACCTCGCCGACCGGATCCTCGACTGCCTGCGCGAGCCGTTCGCGATCGGGTCGCACGAGCTGTTCACGAGCGCGACCATCGGTTTGGCGGTGGCGCGCGAGGGCGACGAGCCCGACGGCCTGATCCGGGATGCCGACGCGGCCATGTACCGCGCCAAGGCGAACGGTCGCGGCCGCTACGAGCTGTTCGACGAGGCGATGCGCGAGCGCGTGTCGGAGCGCCTGCGGACCGAGAACGCGCTGCGTCGCGCGCTCGCCGACGGCGCGCTGTCGCTGCAGTTCCAGCCGATCGTGGCGCTCGAGGACCGCGCGATAGTCGGCGCCGAGGCGCTGCTGCGCTGGAAGGACGCGGACCGCGGCTGGATCGCGCCGGAGCGATTCATCCCGATCGCCGAGGAGAGCGGGCTGATCGTCGCGATCGGCGAGTGGGTGCTCGAGGAGGCGATGCACGCGGCGCTGCGCTGGCCCGAGGTGCGCGCGGGTGGCGGGATGCCGCAGCTCACCGTGAACCTGTCGGCGCGTCAGGTCACGCACCCCGCGTTCTGCGGCCAGCTCGCAGCCGTGCTCGAACGTACCGGACTGCCCCCCGAGCGCCTGTCGCTGGAGATCACCGAGACCGTCCTGATGGAGGACTCGGGTGCGGCGATGGACGCGATAGGTGAGCTGAAGCGCCTGGGCGTGGCGCTCGTCCTCGACGACTTCGGGACCGGCTACTCGTCCCTCAGCTACCTCAACCGCCTGCCGATCGACGTCCTCAAGCTCGACCGCTCGTTCATCGCGCCGCTGCGCGAGGACACAGGACACACCACGAGCGCGATCGTGGCGGGGGTCGTGACGATGGCCGAGGCGCTCGGGATGACCGTCGTGGCCGAGGGGGTGGAGGAGCCATCGCAGGTGGAGCGGCTCCGTGCGCTCGGCTGCGACTACGCGCAGGGCTTCCATTTCGCGCGGCCGATGTCCGCCGGCGAGCTCGGCTCGCTGCTGCGTGGCGGGACCCTGCCGGGGCCGGCGCCGAAGGCCCCGGCGTCCTAGCCGACGGGCTCGCGCGACTTCAGCGAGAGCAGCACCGAGTCGGCGGCCGCGACCGCCCGAGCGGGCGTGTGGTCGCCGCCGATCTCGGCATGCCCGCAGGTGATCGTGAGCGGGCTGCCGTCGGGCGTTAGGCACGAGTGCATCACGGCCGACTGGATGCGGGCCGCCAGGACCGCGGCGTCACCCTCGACGGCGTCCGGCACCAGGACCGCGAACTCGTCGCCGCCCCAGCGGTAGCAGCCCTCGCCCTCGCGCACGCTCGCGCGAATGGTGGCCGCCGCCTGCTTGAGCGACTCGTCGCCGGCCACGTGGCCGTACATGTCGTTGATGCGCTTGAAGTCGTCCAGGTCGCTCACGAGCACGCAGACCCGGGTGCCGTTGCGGCGGGCGCGCGCGAGCGCCTCGTCGAGCGCCTCGTCGAACGCGCGGCGGTTGCCGAGCCCGGTCAGCGCGTCCACGCGCGCGAGCTCATGCGCCGCGACTCGCTGGGCGCGGATCCTTCGCATCAGGAGCAGCAGGAACACGCCGATGCCGGTCCACAGGGCCAGCTCCGTCGGGATCTCGCCGGCCTCGCGCGGGCCGTCGTAGAAGAGCGGCGCGAACGCCGCGGCATACACGCAGAGCAGGAAGGCCACGAAACGCCGAGGCGGGTGCTGCAGGCCGGTGCCGATCAGCTGGATCAGGAAGAGCTCGTGGTAGGGGGCGATCCGGCCGCCGCCGAGCCACTGCATCGCGGTGACCATGCCGAGACCCCAGAAGCCAGCCGCGTACAGGACGTTGTAGGTCACGCGTTCCGGATTGCGGTGCACGAGGACCGCGTTCACGGCCATGGACACCGCCCCGAACGCGGGAACCGCCCATCCCCACGCGCCGATCTGGTGCGTCGGCGGGAAGAACGGCACCATGACGAGCATCGCGACCGTCCCGACCGGCCAGAGCACGCGCGCGAAGCGGCGCGCCAACTCGATGTCCGAGCCGGCGTAGGTGTTCGCCTCGCGCCCGAACACCGCGCGCACGAGCGCGAGCGGCCTGATTCCTTCCATTCTCATACCGGCACTGGGATCGGCCGAAATCGCGCCCAGGTTGAGCCATACGAGTGGTTATTGCCGCCGTTACACTCGCAGAGTGCCCGAACCGTCGAGCGTCATAGAGGCGACGGAGTGTCGCCAGTGCTGCACCTTCTGTGACCGCGTGGTGCTCCCCTCGGGGTGCCTCCAGCGCAACTGCCCGTACCTCTACCTCTATGACGACGAGGACACCGGCGCGCGCTACATGGGGTGCGTGAACAAGGTCTTCCGTGTCGAGATCGACATGGCCGTCTTCAACGAGGCGGAGCGGACCCGGCACGGCTTCGGCGGCGTGAAGATGACAGGGCTGCCGCTGCCGGTCTGCCGCACCTCGGTCGAGCGCGCCTACGACGGCTACGGCGAGGCCTTCGACTGCGTGAACCCGGGCTTCTTCGACGATCCCGCGCCCGAGGCCGAGGGCTTCGACCTGCGGGATCGAATCTAGGCAGCCTTCCGCCGCTTGCGAGCGGCGACGCCCTTCTTGCGCAGGTCCCGCGCGATCGCGATCTGCTCTCCGTTCGCGCCCTGGCCCTGCCCGCCCTCGAGCAGCGCCGGCAGCTTCTCGAAGCGCGGCTCGGACAGGAACGCCGACAGGCCGCGAGTGCCGAGCTCGCCGTCGGGCAGCAGCGCGTGGCGGTCGCGGTTCGATCCGAGCGGCGTCTGCGAGTCGTTCACGTGCAGGCACTGGATCC
Organism: Thermoleophilaceae bacterium; assembly: GCA_025937135.1. GTDB lineage: Bacteria > Actinomycetota > Thermoleophilia > Solirubrobacterales > Thermoleophilaceae > JAICJV01. The sequence goes on along the minus strand of JAICRZ010000055.1, from coordinate 6,522 downwards.
GCTTCCTGCCGAGCGTCTTGAACGCCTCGTCCACGACGCCGGCGAGCTTGTCGGCGGTCCGGATGTCATAGCCCGACGCGTACAGGTGGCAGCAGTCGAGGCAGATGCCGAGCCGATCGTCGCCGCCGCCCAGCTCGAGCAGCTTGGCGAGCTCGCCGAAGTCGCGGCCGAGGGTGTTGCCGGCGCCCGCGGTGTCCTCGAGCAGCAGCGGGCACTCCTCGCTCTCGCCGAGCACGTGGCGGATCGCGTCGCCGACACGCTCGAGCGCCTCCTCGTGCGCCTCGCCGACCGTCGAGCCGGGGTGGAAGACCACGCCGTCGGCGCCGATGGCGTCGCCCACGCGCAGGGCGTGCGCCAGCGAGGTGAGCGACTTCTCCCGGATGTCCGGCTCCTTCGAGGCCGCGTTGATCAGGTAGACGGCGTGGATCACCACCGATTTGATCGGCCCGTCCGCCATCCGGGCGCGGAATTCCGCGATGTCGTTGTCCTTGTACTGCGTCGGCCGCCACATGCGCGGCGACTGGTTGAAGATCTGCATCGCGTCGCAGCCCATCTCGGCGGCGCGCTCCCATGCCTTCACGAGGCCGCCGGACGTCGAGACGTGCGCGCCGATTAGCATCGAGGTGTGCCAGACAACGAGGTCATGAGGGTCCGCTTCGCCCCGTCCCCGACCGGGGCGCTGCACATCGGCGGAGCGAGGACGGCACTGTACAACTGGCTCGTGGCCCGCCGGTCGGGCGGGCAGTTCGTGCTGAGGATCGAGGACACCGACCGCGAGCGCTCCACCAAGGAGAACGTCAACCAGATCTACGACGCGCTCATCTGGCTCGGTCTCGACTGGGACGAGGGGCCGATCTCACAGGCCATGCGGATCGACCGCCACAGGGAGGAGATCCAGCGGCTGCTCGACGAGGGGCACGCCTACATGGACGAGGGCGCCGTGCGGCTGCGGGTCCCCGACGAGGGGCAGACGACGGTGCGGGACGTGATCCGCGGCGAGATCGTCTTCGAGCACGAGGCGATCGACGATTTCGTGATCGCCCGCTCCGACGGCAGCCCGCTCTACAACCTCGCGGTGGCTGTGGATGACCGCGACATGGGCATCACCCACGTCGTCCGTGGTGCGGATCACATCTCGAACACGCCGCGCCAGCTGATGATCCTCGAGGCGCTCGGCGCACGGCCGCCGGTGTACGCGCACCTGCCGCTTCTGCACGGGCCGGACGGTAAGAAGCTGTCGAAGCGTCACGGCGCCGCCTCGGTCCAGGAGCTGCGCGACCGCGGCTACCTGCCGGCGGCGATCCGCAACTACCTGGCGCTGCTGGGCTGGGGCTTCGACGACTCCACCGAGTTCTTTTCGGACCAGGAGCTGGTCGCGAACTTCTCGCTCGAGCGCGTCTCGAAGTCGCCCGCGATCTTCGACGAGCAGAAGCTGCGCTGGATGAACGGGCGCTACCTGCGCGAGATGGACGCGTCCGAGCTGGCGCGGCTCCTGGAGGAGCAGTCGGGCCGCACGGGCCTGCTGCCGGCGGTCGAGGTCACGCAAGAGAAGATGCAGACGGTCGACGACTTCTGGACGCTCGCCGGCTGGCTCTACGAGCGCCGCCCGACCGACGAAAAGGCGTGGTCGAAGGTGATGAAGGACGGCGCCGCGGAGAACCTTGCGCGCGCCCGCGAGGCGCTCGCGCGCGTGGAGCCGTTCGACCAGGCGGGGGTGGAGAGCGCGCTGACCGGACTGGTCGAGGAGCTCGACGTCAAGCCCGGCAAGCTGTACCAGCCGATCCGCGTCGCGATCACCGGCGGGACCGTGTCTCCGGGCATCTTCGAGTCGGTCGCGCTGCTCGGCCGCGACGAGACGCTCGCGCGCATCGACGACGCGTTGGCGCGTGCACGCCAGTAGCCGCTAGTACCACCGAAAACTTCCTCAACCTTCCGTCCAGGGGTGCCGATGAAGGGGTGGAAGACGGGCCGGACGGCCCGCGCCTCCCACGTCACGAATGACTCCTTCCAAGCCAGCACTGAAGCCGGTACCCGAGCCGTCGCGTACCGCAGCCGCCGCCGCCGCCCGTGAGAACGAGGGCCACGGCCGCCGCCTGACGGCCGCGTTCGAGGCACTCGAGCTCTTCCCGGCGCTCGCCGAGTCGCGCAACCGGGTCCTGCGCCTGGTCCGCGAGGAGCACACCTCGGCCGGCGATGTCGTCGCCGCGATCGAGTCGGACGTCTCGCTGGTCATCGCGGTCCTGCGGATCGCCAACCGCACCGCCGCCGCCAAGAAGACCAAGATCGCCCAGGTCCCCAAGGCCGTCGAGGCGATCACCCCGGCCGGCGTCGAGGCGCTCGTCGCCCGCGTCAACACCTTCGACTTCTTCGAGCGGATCCCGGGCTGGGAGGCCGCGCCGGAGCGCTTCCGCCTCCACGCCGTCGCCGCGCAGCGCGCCGCCGACCGCCTCGCCCGCGAGGCCGGCTACGAGGAGCGCGACGAGCTGCTCGTCTCCGCGCTGCTCCACGACATCGGCAAGCTCGTCCTGATGCACGCCTACCCGGGCTACCCGGGCCAGGTGCACGGCGAGGCACAGACGCCCGAGGAGCGCATCCATCGCGAGCGCCGCGAGCTCGGTGTCGACCACGCGCTGGTCGGCGGCGTCCTCGCCCGCCGCTGGGGCCTGCCGCCGCGCCTCGCGACCGCGATCGAGCGCCATCACTCCGACGAGGTCGAGGGCGAGTCCGCGCTCATCCGCCTCGCCGACATGCTCGCCCACTACACGGCCGGCCAGCCGGTCGAGCCGGCGCGCATGCTCAAGGTCGCGAAGACCGTCGACCTCACCGCGGACCAGCTCCGCTCGGTGATGTACGAGCTGCCCTACCCGCAGGACGGGCAGCGCCGCCAGATCGACCCGTGCCCGCTCTCGACGCGCGAGATCGACGTGCTGCGTCGCCTGGCCGAGGGCAAGGTCTACAAGCAGATCGCGCTCGAGCTCAACCTCTCCACGAGCACGGTCCGCACCCACCTCCACAACACCTACTGCAAGCTGGGTGCCGTGGACCGCGCGCAGGCAGTCCTGCTCGCCACGCAGCGCGGCTGGCTCTAGCGGGCGAGCGGCGCGCGCGCCGTCAGCGTCGTGCCGCTGCGGCCGCTCTCGATCACGAGGCTGCCGTCGACCATTGCGGCACGCTCGCGCATCGTCACCAGGCCGATGTGGCCGGGCTCGTCGGAGGCCAGCGCCGCCTGCTCGTCGAAGCCCTCGCCGTCGTCGATCACGCGCAGCTCCACGTGCCCGTCGAGCCTGCGCACGGCCACCGTCACCTCAGTCGCGCCCGAGTGCCGCCCCGCGTTGGCCACCGCCTCCTGCGCGATCCCGAACAGCGAGCCGCAGATGTCATTCGGCAGGTCGACGTCCTCCACGTCCAGCCGTACCGGCATGCCGTAGCGGCGCGACCACGCCGGCGCGCACTGCTCGAGCGCGAGGTCGAGGGTGAGCTCGTCGAGCGCGAACGGGCCGAGGCTCACGATCTCCTCGCGCAGCGAGAGGATGTTGCGCTCCGCGCCGGTGCGCGCCTCCTCGATGAGGACGGTCGCACGCGCGCTGTCGCCGCGCTCGAGCGCGCGCCGCGCCGCGTCGAGCACCATGTCCATGCTCACGAGCTCCTGGACCGGGCCGTCGTGGATCGTCTCGGCGATCCGGCGGCGAACGTCGCTCTCGGCCTCGAGCACCCGCCGCGACAGCTCGTTCGCGCGCATGCGCCCAGCGGACTCGGCCGTCCGCAGCCGCCCCATGAAGACGCCCGCCGCCAGCGCCGACGCGGCGAACAGGCACTCGTAGAAGGCGAGCAGCGAGCCGGACGCCGGGACGTCCTCCGCGACCGCGATCGGCGTGAGCAGGACGATCGCGGCGATCGCGATGGCGGCGCCGCGCAGCTCCCCCTGGAAATGCGCGTGGGCCGCGATCAGGAAGAGGGCGAGGAAGCGCACCGCTGCGTAGCTGGCCGGCGCGATCGCCTCCGCCACGGCGAGGATCGCCAGGTCCACGAGCGCGATCCCCGGGTTGAGCGCGATCATGGGTGCACGGCGCGCCAGGTAGGCGACGGCCAGCGCCAGCGGCAGCGCCACCGCCGCGGCCAGCACGAGCAGGGGGTCGCGGTCGGGTATCGCGAACGCGATCAGCGCGGCGATCGTCGCGACCACCATCGCCACGCGCAGCAGCGCGAAGCCCGCCACGGGCCGCAGCGAACCGATCGGCATGCGCCGCAGGTTCATCGGCGCTCGCGCCGCCTGATCCCGAGCGCGGCGAGGCCGGCGCCGACGGAGTCGATGCCCACGTCGATCGGCGTGCCGTGCCGGCCGCGCACGAAGTGCTGGTGCAGCTCGTCGCTGCACGCGTAGGCGACGCTGAACGCGAACGCCAGGACGATCGCGCGGGTGGGGGAGACCACGGTGCGCAGCGCCCGCCACCACAGGAAGCACAGCAGCGCGTACTCCGACATGTGCACGATCTTGCGCCCGATCAGGTCGATCACGCCGAGTCCCGAGTTCAGATCCGACTGGGCGGAGAACGCGAAGATCAGCGCCATCAGCACGAACGGCGGCAGCCACGGATCGAGCCGGGAAGAGATCGCGGTCATGACCTAGGCTTCGCCGCAGTGCTCGCCATCACCTCGAAGTCTCCTTACGCAGTCCGTGCGCTCACCGAGCTCGCGCGCACGGGCAACGCGGGTCCGGTGCCTATCGGCGAGATCGCCCGCCGTCGTGAGATTCCCGTCCAGTTCCTCGAAGGGCTGTTCGCCACGCTGCGCCGCGCCGGCATCCTCACCTCGCAGCGCGGTGTCAAGGGAGGCTATTCGTTCGCGCGCCCGGCCGACGAGCTGACGGTGCTCGAGGTGGTCGAGGCGCTCGAGGGCGAACTCGGCGCGGACGCGCCGCGCCAGGGCGACGTCTGGGTCGAGGCGGTCGAGGCGCTGCGCGAACGGCTGCGCTCGGAGACGATCGCGGACGTGGCGCAGCGCGAGGCGCGGTCGGCCGGCGCGCAGATGTACTACATCTGATCGTCCGCTCCGGCCGCCTCTCGCTACAGCCCGGCTCGCCACGTGCCGAGCGTGAACCGCGTGCACCGGTTGGGAATCACGTTCGTCGTATCGACCGCACTCGCCCTCGGGGTCGCCGCGCCGGCGGACGCGCTGCTGGGCCTTGGGCTCAACGCCTCGACGCAGTCGGCCGCGAACGTGACGAGCAGCGCCGCCACGCTGAGGGGGCAAGTGAGCCCGCTCAGCCTGTCGACGGCGTACTCCTTCCAGATCGGGACCTCGACGTCGTACGGCACGCAGACGCCGACGACCTACGTGACCTCGCTGCTGTCGGCGCAGAGCGTGCAGGCGAACGTCACCGGCCTCAAGCCGTCGACGACCTACCACTACCGGATCGTCGCGAGCGAGCTGCTCAGCACCGTGCGCGGCAGCGACATGACGTTCAAGACCGCGGCGGCCAGCTCGACCAGCGGGAGCGGCTCCAGTGGCAGCACCGGCTCGGGGGCCGACTCCGGTTCCAACTCGGGCGGGTCCGATTCGAGCGGCATCACGCTTCCCGGGGAGGACGGCAGCGCCACCGACGCGCCGGCCTCGACCAGCGACTTCCCCACCGACTTCCAGACCACCGTCGGCGTGCCGCCGGTGCTCGGCAACACCATCGCGGCAGCGCCGGCTGCGGGCGACGTGAGCGTCCGCCTCACCGGTAGCAAGATGTTCGTCCCGCTCGAGGGTCCGGCGGCGCTGCCGGTCGGCTCCGAGGTCGACGCGCGCGCCGGCACCGTGAACCTGGTGACCGCGCTCGACACGTCCGCGACCACCCAGGCCGCGCAGTTCCAGGGCGCCGTCTTCCGGGTGGGCCAGGGCGACAGCAGCGGCGGGATCACCGACATCTACCTCCGCGGCGGGGACTTCCGGCCCTGCTGGCCGAAGCGGGTGCGCGGCATCTCGGCGGCGCGCGCGCACCGGCACACGATCCGCCGCCTCTGGGGGCGCGACCGCGGCGGCCGCTTCCGCACCCACGGCACGCGCGCCGTGGCCACCGTCCGTGGCACGACCTGGAGCGTGGCCGACCGCTGCGACGGGACCGTGACCAAGGTGACCGACGGCGCCGTCTCGGTCTACGACCGCGGCACCCGCCGCAACGCGCTCGTCACGGCCGGGCACAGCTACCTGGCCCGCAAACGGCGCTAGCGGTCGCCGGTCGCCGCACGCCTCCGCGGGTACCCTCTCGTTCGTGGCAAACCCACGAACGGCGACAAGCATTCCATCGAATCTGGCTGACCTCGTCGGCGGCACGCCGCTCGTGCGGTTGACTCGGCTCGCGCCCGACTGCGGCGCCGAGCTGATCGGCAAGCTCGAGGCGTACAACCCGGCCGGCAGCGTGAAGGACAGGATCGGCGTCGCGATGATCGACGCGGCCGAGGCCGACGGCCTCATCGAGCCGGGCAGGACCACGATCGTGGAGGCCACGTCCGGCAATACCGGCATCGCCCTCGCCTTCGT
>JAICRZ010000253.1 GCA_025937135.1 Thermoleophilaceae bacterium | reverse complement strand
GAAGTAGCGGAGCATCTGCTCGGTGACCTCGAAGTCGGCGATCACGCCGTGGCGCAGCGGCCGGATCGCGGCGATCGTGGCGGGCGTGCGGCCGATCATCCGCTTGGCCTCCTCGCCCACCGCGTGCACTGCGTTCGTGGCGGTGTCGATCGCGACCACCGACGGCTCGGACATGACGATGCCCTCGCCGCGCACGTAGACGAGCGTGTTCGCGGTGCCGAGGTCGACCGCGATGTCGCGGTTGCCGAAGCCGGGCATGGCTAGCTGTCCGCCGGCGGCGGTGGCGGTGGCGGCAGCTCCGCCGTCGCGGTCGCCTCCTCGGCGGGGAAGCGGCGCGACGCGCCGTCGGCGAGCTCGCCCAGCTCGTCCGCCACACGCCGGACGTCGTCCAGCAGGCGCTTGCGCTCGCGCCAGATCTCGTCGGCGTCGTTGTCGAGCACGCGCGTCTTCGTCTCGGCGGCGGCCAGGAGCTCGCGCGCCTCGGCCTCGGCGCGCTGGAGCCGTTCCGCCGCCTGTGCCTGCGAGCGCGAGGTGATGCCGTCGGCAGTCTCGTGCGCGCGCTCGAGGATGCCGCGCGTCTCCTCGCCCACCTGGTCGAGGGCGTGCTTGACCGCGGCCTGGGGCGAGCTGCCGGCCTCCAGGCCGGCGATGACGCGGGTCACGTGCTCGACGTAGGCGTCGACTGCTTCGCGGTCATAGCCACGCAGGGCGATCGGGAAGTCGGGCTCGCGAATTCCGTCGAGCTCGTCCTCGCGCACCGACGGCGGGTGCGGCACGACCCCCGCCGGATACGCCGTCCCTGGCGCTGACCCGCCGGGAAGATCCTCGGTGGTCATGCGTCAAGTATGGCGGAGCCGTCCAGAGGCCGTTCGATGCGCCGTCAGGAGCCGTTCACGAACGCGGTTATGTCGGGTGTGCCACGCCCGGTCGTGTAGTCCCAGCCCGGGGTTGCGGCGTAGAACCCGATCGCGCCCACCGTTATGTCGTGGAACGCGCTCGCCGGCTCGGTCCCGTAGATCACGGGCCCGGCGAAGCCGAGCGCGCCACCCTTGGCGCCCTGGGCGCGCGCCCAGATGCCCTGCCACGACGGAGCGCTCGCGCTCGTGCCGCCGATCGTCTCCTCCTGGCCGGCCACGATCACGCGGTAGCCCGAGAACGGGTCCGCGTCGAGCGCCACGTCCGGCGTACCGCGCCGGACCGGGACGAACGAGCCGCCGGCACCGGACTGCCAGGCGGGGACGTTCTCGAAGAACGTCGAGCCACCGCCGCCGGCGTACCACGTGATCTCGGTGGGGCCGCTGCCCAGCACCGTCGTGCCGCCGACGCCGATGGCGTAGGCGCTCGCGTTCGGGTAATTCGTGCCGGGCAGGCCGGCGGGAACGCCGTTCACGCCGATCACGAGCGGGCAGAACGAGCCGGTGTCGCCGCTCGATGTGAACAGCGTCTGGCCCTGGGCGTTCGCCTGCTTGAGCGTGTTGTCGAGCGCGGTCTGGAAGCCGGTGACCTGCGCCAGCAGCTCGCACTCACCCGCGGAGAAGCTGGCCTGACGGGTGGCGTTGTCGGTCACCCACCTGTTGATCGTGGCCGCGATGTCGTCGTTGGACAGCGACGCGCCGTCGTAGACGCGCAGGCCGCTCACGTCCGGCGCGAAGCCGGTGGAGTACTGCGTGTCGAGGTCCCACTCGTCGTTGCCGGAGGTGTCGGTGGAGGCAGCACCGACCTTCACCGTCGTCCAGGGCACGTGCGGCAGCCCGAACTTGTCCTCGAACGTGACGAGGTCCTTCTGCGGCTGTGTCAGATCGCCCTCGGCGATCACCGCGAGCGTCTGCCCCGAGCCGGTGGCGGACGACGGCGCGTTGTAGAGCGCCCAGAAGTCCTGCGGCCCGTAGCTCGTCGGCACCGAGATGCCCGAGGCGTGCGTGCTCGCGCCCGGCAGGCCCGGAATGTGGATGCCGCCGGAGCTGCTCGTGACCGCGCGGTGATTCGGCAGGCTGACGCGGCCGAGGTTCGAGAGACCCATCGCGGCCGCCGTGCGCGAACGGAACGCGCTCGGCAGCTTCGCCGTCGTGGCCGGCGAGCGGTACGTGATCCCGTCCGGGGTCCGGTACGCCGTGAAGCTCGTATGGAAGGCGCGGGCGAATGCCGCGGAGGAGCCGGTGAGGCGCACGAGCATGCGGTTGGCCGAGACCGACGCCACGCGCAGGTGATTCGCCTTCGCGAAGGTTCTCACGGCGCGTACCGTCGTGGGCCGCGGCGCGAAGCGCGCGTTGAACTGGCGCGAGGTGATCGCGCCGGCGTTCCCGCGCGCCTGGCGGGCCAGCAGCTGGTCGAGGCCCGCGCGCGGCGCGAGCGAGAGCGTGACGGCCATCGAGCGCGCGTGGTACGCGCCGAGGCTGGTGGCGCCCTTCACGTGTACCGGCGCCGTGCCTGGGACGGCGGCTGCCGCACCCGTAGTGAAGATTCCAGCGGCCGCGAGCGCGGCGGCCGAAGCCGAGACGATGCCTCTCCGCATCCCCGTCTCCTTCCAGGAGGTTCCGTGGCCCCGTGGAGGACCCCTTTGACGGGTTCCCCCTCGGGCCGCGCGGCAAACGCCGCGTTACCCGCGGACGAGCTTCTTGTAGGTGATCCGGTGCGGGCGGTCGGCCTCGGCGCCGAGCTTGTCGCGGCGCCACTCCTCGTAGGCGTCGAAGTTGCCCTCGAACCAGTTCACCTGCGAGTCGCCCTCGAAGGCGAGCACGTGGGTGGCAATGCGATCCAGGAACCAGCGATCGTGCGAGATCACGACGGCGCAGCCGGCGAACTCGAGCAGCGCGTCCTCGAGGGCGCGGAGCGTGTCCACGTCGAGGTCGTTGGTGGGCTCGTCGAGCAGCAGCAGGTTGCCGCCGCGGCGCAGCACCTTCG
>JAICRZ010000147.1 GCA_025937135.1 Thermoleophilaceae bacterium | reverse complement strand
TCGGACCCGACCCGATTCCCGGCGCGGTCGACGCCATCGAGGCGCTGCGGGCTGCCGGCAAGCGCGTCCTGTTCGCACCCAACGATTCGCGCCACGCGCTCGAGGACCACGTGCGCAAGCTCTGGGGCCTGGGGCTTCAGGCGTCGCTGGCCGACGTCGTGTCGGCCGGCGCCGCGATGCAGCACCTGCTGGCCGAGACGCGCCGCGGGCGGACCGCGTTCGTGATCGGCGCCGAGTCGCTCCACCGCCACGTGGCCGACGCCGGCTGCAAGATCCTGAACGAGACCGACCTGGCGTCGCGCGCCGAGATCGTGGTGGTCGGACACGACGAGCAGCTCGTCTACGACGATCTGCGCAACGCGTGCCTCGCGCTGCGCCGCGGAGCGGAGCTCCTGGCCACGAGCCGCGACCCGCTGCTGCCGATGCCCGACGGGCTGTGGCCCGGGACAGGTGCGATCCTGGCGGCGGTCGAGACCGGCTCGGAATGCGAGGCCACGATCGTGGGCAAGCCCGAGCCGCAGCTCTTCTACACCGCGCTCGACCGGCTCGGCGAGGGGCGCACGCTCGTGGTGGGCGACAGGCTCGACTCCGACGTGGCCGCCGCGGCCAAGGCCGGCCTCGACGCTGCGCTCGTGCTCACCGGAGGCACGTCACGGGAACAGGCCGACGAGGCGAAGGACCCGAAGCCGGCGATCGTGGCCGACAGCCTGGCCACGCTCGTCAACGGCGATGGCTAGGAAGACCCACCACAAGCACTCGTCCACGAAGGGCTACCGGCGGCTGCTCGACTCGCTGGCCGAGCTCGACGGCGTGCACCGCGTGGCCACCGGCAAGGTCAAGCCGCGGATGGGATCGGGACGGCCGGTCGCCCCGATCTCCAAGGTGCGCAAGGTCGACTCCGGCTTGTCGATCACGATCAACACCGACGGCGCGATCATCGATGCCTACGTGGTCACCGACCGCCCCGACGAGGTCGCGGCCGCGATGGCCGAGCGCGGCTGGACCAGCTCGTAGGCCTCGGTCGTGATCGAGAGGCCCGCCGCCGCGGCCTCCGCCAGCGCCGCGGCAGGATCGGTGCCGTGCGCCTCCGCCACGTACGCGGCGCAGACCGCCGCGGGCAGGTCCGTGTAGCGGTTGCCGTGCACCGCGACCGCGCCGCGCCGCCGCAGTTCGCGCCGGAGCATCCGCGTGAGGTCGTCGAGCGCCTCCGCCGCGTCCTCCCACGACGCGATCGGCACGTGCCGGACCTCGAGGCCGGCTTCCTCGTAGTGCGCCAGGTTGTGGCGCGTGGTCATCAGCGACACGACCAGCCGCACGCCTGCGTCGGTCAGGTACTCGATGTCCGCCTCGCGGCGCTCGGGACGGTGACTGCGGCCGCCGCCGCCCGGCCGCTCGAGCGCGCACAGCTTGCCCGGGCGCGCCCACCAGATTCGCTTAGGAGTGTTCATGCCCCCCTAAGGGCCGAACGGCTTAAACTCCTCCCCCATGTGCCGCGTACTCGGCTGCGTCGCTGCTGAGCCGGTTTCCCTCCGGCACGAGTTGCTTGACGCGCCGAACCCGATCGTGCGGCAGTCCGAGGTGCACGACTCGGGCTGGGGCATCGCCGTCTACCCGCGCGCCGAGGACGAGTCGCCGGTCTGCACCCGCTTCCCGGAGGCGGCGTTCAGCGGCGAGGAGCTGGCGGCAGCGTCGCAGCAGCGCGGGCGCATGTTCAACGTGCACGTGCGGCGCGCCACGATCGGCGGCCTGGCGCCGGAGAACACACATCCGTTCTGCCTCGGCAACTACTCGTTCAGCCACAACGGCACGATCATCGACTACACGAAGCTGCTCGGTCCCGAGGTACGCAAGCCGCAGGGAACGAGCGACTCCGAGTACCTCTTCAACCACATCGTCTGCCACTTCGACGAGGAGCGCGCGATCGAATCGCTGCGCGAGGCGGTGACCACGGTCATCGACCGCACCGCGTTCTCCGGCATCAACTTCCTGTTCAGCGACGGCGAGCGCCTGTACGCGTACCGGCTCGGCGTGTTCGAGCTGCACTGGACGGCGCGGCCCGGTCGGCTGCTCGTGGCATCCGAGCCGACCGACGACGAGCCGTGGCACGCGGTGCAGCAGGACGTGCTGCTCGTCTGTGACCCGCGCGACCCCGAGGAGCCGCATGCCGAGCGCCTGGTCGGCGACTCCGTGGTGGCGCGCGCCCACATCGACCCCTTCGACGAGGGCAGCGAGCTCACCGGCCGCGAGCGCGGCGAGTTCGCCGCGCAGCGAGCCGCGAGGCTGGCCGGCACGACCAGCGCGTGAGCCGCCGGCTCGCGCTGCTCGTGAACCCGGCGTCCGCCGGGGGCAGGGCGCTCGGTCTGCTGCCGAAGATCGAGGCTGAGCTGAAGCGGCTGGGCGCCGAGTACCGCGTCGTGCGCTCCGACAGCGGCGACCACGCCAAGCAGCTCGCGAACGCCATGGCGGAGACCGGCGAGGTGGCCGTGGCGGTCGGCGGCGACGGCCTCGTCGGGACCCTGGCCGGCGCGCTCGACCAGCAGCGCGGCGCGCTGGCGATCATCCCATCGGGCCGCGGCAACGACTTCGCGCGCGTGCTCGGCATCCCGAGCGACCCCGCGGAGGCCGCGCGCCTGGCGGCCGAGGGCAGCGAGCGGCTCTTCGACGTCGGTCGCGTGGACGGCAAGACGTTCGTCGGGATCGCGAGCTTCGGCTTCGATTCCGAGTGCAACCGCGTGGCGAACGAGACCAAGCTGATCCGCGGCAACCTCGTCTACGCCTACTCCGCCCTGCGCGTGCTCGCCTCGTGGAAGCCGGCGCGCTTCAAGCTGACGATCGACGGCGAGGAGCGCTCCTACAGCGGCTACTCCGCGGCCGTCGCGAACTCGAAGGCGTTCGGCGGCGGCATGTACCTCGTCCCGCACGCCGAGCTCGACGACGGGATGCTCGACGTGGTGATGATCGCCGACCAGTCGAAGTGGCGCTACCTGCGCGGGCTGCCCAAGGTCTTCAAGGGCACGCACCTCGACGACCCCGCGGTCACGGTCGCGCGCGGCCAGGTGATCGAGATCGACGCCGATCGCCAGTTCACCGTCTACGCCGACGGCGACCCGCTCGCCGAGCTGCCCGCGCGCGTCACCGTCGAGCGGCAGACGCTGCGCGTAATAGTCCCCTGAGAATGTTTCCCGCGAAGCTCGCACTCGCCCGGGCCGCCCGGGCCGCGTCGCGGCGGACCGGCCGCGGCGGCACGACCGCCCCGGGGCGCCTGCTGCTGGGGCTCGACGACAACGCGATCCGCACGCTCGGCGGCCGGCTCGAGGACGGCTCCGTCTGCCTGTCGGCGACCAACGGGAAGACGACGACCGCGTCGATGCTCGCCGCGATCCTCGAGCGCGCCGGCGAGCGCGTCGTGCACAACCGCGCGGGCTCGAACATGCACTGGGGGATCGCGACCGCTCTGCTCGACGCCGGCCGCGAACGCGGCGAGCTGGGACTGTTCGAGGTGGACGAGGCGTGGCTGCCGGAGGTCGCCCGCCAGCTCGAGCCGCGGGCGCTCGTGCTCTGCAACCTCTTCCGCGACCAGCTCGACCGCTACGACGAGCTCGAGACGATCGCCGACCGCTGGGCAGAGCTCGTCGCCGGGCGCGACGGGCGCTCGGCGCTCGTCCTGAACGCCGACGACCCGCTCGTCGCCGACCTCGGCCGCGAGCGCTCGCAGGTCACCTACTTCGGCGTCGAGGACGACTCGCTGGCGCTCCCCGAGCTCCAGCACGCCGCGGACTCCAAGCACTGTCGCAATTGCGGGCATGCGTACGTGTACGAGGCGATCTACCTCGGCCACCTCGGCCGCTACCGCTGCCCGAACTGCGGCCGCGCGCGCCCGGACACGGCCGTCACCGCGGAGCGCGTGCGGCTGAACGGCATGGACGGCTCGGAGATCGATCTGCGCGCGCCGCAGGGCAGCGTGACCGTGAAGCTGCCGCTGCCCGGCCTCTACAACGTCTACAACGCGCTCGCCGCCGCCGCCGCGGCGATCGCGCTCGGCGCCTCGCTCGATCACGTGCGCGCGGGACTCGAGGAGATGTCCGCCGTGTTCGGTCGCGTCGAGCGCATCCCGATCGCGGGCCGGCTCGTGGCGATCCTGCTGGTCAAGAACCCGGCCGGCGCGAACGAGGTGCTGCGCACCCTCACGCTCGAGGGCGGCCGGGTGGACCTCTGGCTCGCGCTGAACGACAAGATCGCCGACGGCCGTGACGTCTCCTGGATCTGGGACGCCGACTTCGAGCTGCTGCGCGGCCGCGTCCGGCGCGCCACCTGCTCGGGCACGCGCGCCGAGGAGATGGCGCTGCGGCTGAAGTACGCGGGGATCGACGCCGAGCTCGCGGTCGATCGCAACCTCGCGCGCTCGCTCGACGACGCGGTGCGCGACCGCGACGGCGACGCGCCGCTGTTCGCGCTGCCCACCTACACGGCGCTGCTCGAGCTGCGCGACGTCCTCGCCGAGCGCGGCCTCGCGGCGCGGTGGTCGGAGTGACCATGGAGGCGGTCTGGCACGACGTGGAATGCGCGTCGTACACCGTCGACCTCGAGCTCTGGCGCGAGCTCGCCGACGCCGCGGACGGTCCGGTCCTCGACGTGGGCTGCGGCACCGGACGGGTGGCGCTCGACCTGGCCGAGCGCGGCCACGACGTCACGGGAGTCGACAGCGACCCCGCCCTGATCCGTGCGCTGGCCGAACGCGCGCGCGAGCGCGGGCTGCGGGTGGACGCACAGGTGGCGGACGCGCGCGCGCTGGCGCTGGGCGCGCGCTTCGCCCTGGCGATCGCGCCGATGCAGGTCGTGCAGCTGCTCGGGGGCGCGAGCGGACGCGCTGCGATGCTCGCGTCGCTGCGGCTCCATCTCCGCCGCGGCGCCCTCGCCGCGCTCGCGCTCGCCGACCCGTTCGAGGGCATTCCCGAGGGCGAGATCGAGCCACCGCTCCCGGACGTGCGCGAGGAGCGCGGCTGGGTCTACTCGAGCATGCCGATCGCGGTGCGCACCGAGGACCGCACGACGGCGATCGACCGGCTGCGACAGGTCGTGTCGCCGCGCGGCGAGCTGACCGAGTCGATGTTCACGATCGAGCTCGACCGCGTCGCGCCGGCGGAGCTCGAGGCGGAGGCGCGCGCGAGCGGCTGGCAGGTGCGCGAGCGTCGCTCCGTGCCGCCCACGCCGGACTACGTGGGCAGCACCGTCGTGATGCTGGAGGCCGCATGACCGCGACGCTGCGCGTGTGCTCGCTCTACCCCGAGCTGATGAACATCTACGCCGACCGCGGCAACATCGCCGTGCTGCGCGCACGCTGCGAGTGGCGCGGCCTCGGTTTCGAGCACTCCGGCGTGACCGTGGGCGACGCGCTCGACCCTGACTCGGCCGACCTCTTCTACATCGGCGGCGGCCAGGACCGCGACCAGGCGCTCGTGGCGCGCGACATGGCGGACACGAAACGGGACGCGCTCCATGCCGCCGCAGCGCGCGACGCGGTCGTGCTCGCGGTCTGCGGCGGCTACCAGCTGCTGGGCCACTCGTACGTCATGGGCGACGAGGAGCTGCCGGGCGTCGGGCTGGTCGACCTGCGCACCGTCCGCGAGCCGGGCGAGCGGCTGATCGGCAACTGCGCGATCGAGGCCGACCTCGGCAGCGGGCCGCGCGTGATCGCCGGCTTCGAGAACCACGGCGGGCGCACCTACCTGGGCGCCGGCGAACGGCCGCTCGGGCGCGTGCTCAAGGGGCACGGCAACAACGGCGGCGACGGCCTCGAGGGCGTCCACCGCGGCACCGTGATCGGCACCTATCTGCACGGGCCGCTGCTGCCCAAGAACGTCTGGCTGGCGGACCGGCTGATCGAGCTGGCGCTGGGTGTGGAGCTCGACCCGCTCGACGATCGCATGGAGGAAGCCGCCCACGCTTCTGCGCTCCGAGCGGCCGGCGTGTAACCCATTCTGGGCACGTCCTCCCGAAATGTTTGACCGGATCGGGCCCGGGAATCGATTTACCCACGCGACGTGTGCTGAGGCCTGTTTCTCTCTTTCTGTCCTCAGCGCGTGAAAGAGGCGTCGCATGGTTTGCGGACCCGGAGGCCGCTCTGGAAGTGCGGAGCGAGCGGCCCCCGCGTTCGTTTCTGGGTAGACATTTCGAACGGGCGCCCTGCGGCAACAGGGCGCCCGTTTGACGTTCGGTGGATTTTTATGTCCCCGTGGAGCCGAAGCCGTTGCCGCCGCGCGCGGATTCCTCGAGCGCGTCGACCTCGAGGAGGTCCGGGACGGAGTGGCGGACGAGCATCAGCTGGGCGATCCGGTCGCCGGGCTTCACGTCGAAGCTCTCCGAGCGGTCGGTGTTCAAGAGCAGCACGCGCACCTCGCCGCGGTAGCCCGCGTCGATCAGGCCGGGCGCGTTGGTGAGCGTTATCCCGTGGCGCGCGGCGAGCCCGCTGCGCGGCAATACGAGTCCGGCCCAGCCCTCGGGGATCTCGAGCGCGATCCCGGTGCCGACCGAGGCGCGCCCACCGGGCGAGAGCGTCGCGCCCTCGGCGGCATGCAGGTCGTAGCCGGCGTCGCCGGGATGCGCGCGCGTGGGCTCGATGACGGCGCCGTTCAGGCGCGTGAAGCGAAGCTTCATTCGGGGTCCGATCCGTTGTGGCCGTTGACAGAGAAGCGCTCGAAGCGCGGCGCCACTCCCGCGGGGACGCGCGCCCGCACGCGGACGCCGCTGGCCGTGTCCTCGCGCTGCATCTCGCCCGCGAGCTCGTGCAGCTCGGACAGCCGGCCGCCCTCCTCGTAGGGCACGAGCAGGTCCATCGGCTGAAGCGTGGCGAGGAAGCGCCCCTCGATCGAGTCGCGGAGCTCCTCGATCCCCTCGCCCGTCGCGGCGCTCACCTGCACCGCGCGCGGATGCCGGAACGACAGCTCGCGACGGCGATCCTCGTCGAGCAGGTCGACCTTGTTCAGGACGAGCAGCCGCGGGCGCTCGGCGGCGCCGATCTCGGCGAGCACGTCGTCGACGGCGTTCAGCATCTCCGCCAGCTCGTCCTCCGGTGCGGATGCGTCGGCCACGTGCAGGATCAGGTCGGCGTAGAGCGCCTCCTCGAGCGTCGCGGCGAACGCCTCGACGAGCTGATGGGGCAGCTTGCGGATGAAGCCGACGGTGTCGGTGAGCAGGTACTGGCGGCCGGAGATCTCGAACGAGCGCGTCAGCGGGTCGAGCGTGTGGAAGAGGCGATCGCGCACCTCGGCGCTGGCGCCGGTGACCGCGTTGAGCAACGTCGACTTGCCGGCGTTCGTGTAGCCGGCGAGCGCGACCGTGGGAAGGTGCGCCCGCTCGCGCTCGGCACGCATCACCGTGCGTGTGGCCTTGGTGCGCTCGAGCCGGCGGCGCAGTGCCGCGATGCGGTCGCGCGCGAGGCGGCGGTCGGTCTCGATCTGCGTCTCGCCCGGACCCCTCGTGCCGATGCCGCCGCCCAGTCGCTCGAGGTGGGTCCAGAGTCCACGCATGCGCGCGAGGTTGTACTCGAGCTGCGCGAGCTCGACCTGGAGGTTGCCCTCGGCGGATTTGGCGTGGTCGGCGAAGATGTCGAGGATGACGGCCGTGCGGTCGATCACCGGCACGCCGAGCTCCTGCTCGAGGTTGCGCTCCTGCCGGGGGCTCAGCTCGTCGTCGCAGGCGACGAGGTTCGCGTCCGCCTCCTTGACCGCCTGCTTGAGCTCCACGAGCTTGCCCTTACCGAAGTAG
>JAICRZ010000036.1 GCA_025937135.1 Thermoleophilaceae bacterium | reverse complement strand
TCGTACTCGACGTAGCCGCCGGCGGCCTGTGCGTTCAGCCACTCACGCACGTAACGCTCGCTCACACCGGTGCGGCGCGCGAGCTCGAGGGACGTCATCCCGCCGGACCCGGCGAGCGCGTGGTAGAGGCCGAGCTTGTCGCCCATCACCACGAGCGCGGCGTTCAGGGTCGCCCCGACCTCGTCGACGGCGCGAAAGACGAACTGCTCCAGCTTCTCGGGGTTGACTGCGACCGGCTCTTCGATCGTGGACATCTGGACTCCTTACGGACGGTTTCGGCGACCGTAGGTCCGCAGGGGTGGCGTCGCGTCAGGGGGGCACCTAGTCTTTTCGAGTGGCGCAGCCGCTGGCACCAACCCGCCCCGCTCTGCTCGGCCGCGGCGACGAGCGCCTCGCGCTCGATCGGCTCCTGGCCGAGGCGCGCGACGGGCGCAGCGGCGTGCTCGCGCTGGTGGGCGAGCCGGGGATCGGCAAGACGGCGCTGCTCGAGTACGCGGGGCTGCGTGCGGATGGCATGCGCGTCCTGCGCGCCCGCGGCGTCGAGTCGGAGGCGGAGGTCCCGTTCGCCGGCCTGGCCGAGCTGCTCGGGCCGGCACTCGCGCGGCTCGACCGGATCCCGCCCCGCCAGGCGGCCGCGCTGGCCGGCGCGCTCGCGCTCGGACCGCCCGCGGCCGGCGACCGCTTCGCCATCGGCGCCGCCACGCTGAGCCTGCTGTCGGCATTCGCCGAGGACGAGCCGGTTGCGCTGCTCGTGGACGACGCGCACCTGCTCGACGGCTCGAGCGCGAGCGCGCTGCTGTTCGCCGCCCGCCGCCTGGTGGCCGACCCCATCGCGCTCGTCCTGGCCGTGCGCGAGGGCGAGCCGTCGCTGCTCGACGGTGCCGACCTGCGCGTGCTGCACGTTCCCGGCCTGGCCCGCCGCGACGCGTCGCTGCTCCTCGAGAACGAGGGCCTCTACGGCGACGTGCTGGATCGGCTCTACCGCGCCACCGCCGGCAACCCGCTCGCGCTGCGCGAGCTGGCACCCGAGGCCACACGCCTCAGCGCGCTGCCGGACGACGCGCCGCTGCCGATCTCCGCGCGGATCGCCGCCGCGTTCGCGCGCCGCGCCGAGCGGCTGCCGGACGACACGCGGCGGCTGCTGCTGCTTGCCGCCGCGAGCGGAGCGGCCGACCTCGCGATCCTCGCGAGCGCGGCTGCCAGGCTGGGCCTCGACCTCTCCGCGCTGGTGGCGGCCGAGGAGACGGGGCTCGTGACCCTCGACGATCAGCGGCTCGCCTTCAGCCACCCGCTCGCGCGCTCCGCGGTGTACACCGCAGCGCCCGCGCCGGAGCGCCGCGCCGTGCACGCGACCCTGGCCGCCGTCCTCCCCGACCGCGACGCCGACAGGCGCGCGTGGCACCTCGCCGCGGCGAGCGTGGGGCCGGACGACGCTGTCTCGTCGGGGCTCGCGCGGGCCGGCGAGCGTGCGCGCGCCCGCAGCGCCTACGCCGTCGCGGCAGGCGCGTTCGAGCGCGCCGCGCGGCTCGCCCTGGACGAGAGCGCACGCGCGGCGCTGCTGTTCGAGGCCGCGGACACCGCGTGGCTTGCGGGCGATGCGGCACGGACGGCCGCGCTGCTGGACGACGCGCAACGGCGCGCGACCGATCCCGAGCTCCGCGCGCGCGTCGATCGCCTGCGGGCGCACGTGGCCATCCGCCGCGGCCCCGTGCCCGAGGGTTGCGCGCTGATGGTGGCGACGGGCGCGCGGGTCGCCGATCCCGAGCTTGCGGTTCCGATCCTCGCGGAGGCCGTGCTCGGCTTCGGGTACGCGGGCGACACCACTGCGATGGCCGCTGCCGCGGCGCGTGCTGTGGAGCTGGCGGAGCGGCACGACTCCCCGCGTGTCCGCTTTTTCGCCGAGATGTCGAATGGGATCGCGCTCGTGGCGGCGGGACGCGGCGGGGACGGGGTGGCCGCCGTCCGGCGCGCGGTCGACCTGATCGGTGCGCCGGACGACCTCGGCGATGACCCGCGGCTGCTCCCGTGGGTCCTCTTCGGCCCGCTCTGGCTGCGTGAGGCGGAGGCGGGGCGCGCGCTCGTCGACGGCGTGCTCGAGCACGCGCGCCGCAGCAGCGCGGTCGGCGTGCTCCCAACGCTCCTCCAGCACCTCGCCCACGACCAGGCGACGAGCGATCAGTGGGCCGCCGCCGTGGCGAGCTTCGACGAGGCGATCCGCCTGGGTCGCGAGACAGGGCAACGCAGCGAGCTGGCCGCGGCGCTGGCCGGCGTGTCGCTGCTCGACGCCTGCCAGGGGCGCGAGCGCGACTGCCGCGAGCACGCCGCCGAGGCGCTCGAGCTGTGTGCGGAGCTGGGGATCGCGTTCTATGAGTCGTGGGCGCTTCAGGCCCTCGGGGACCTCGAGCTGGGCCTCGGTCGCCCGGCTGACGCGATGCCGCACTACGACGCGAAGGTCGAGCAGCTGCGGAGAAACGGAATCGCCGACGTCGACCTGTCGCCGGCGCCGGAGCTGGTCGAGGCGTTGCTGCGGCTCGGCCGCCCAGACGACGCAGCCACCCTTGTCGCGGACTTCGCCGCCGCCGCCGAGGCGAAGGGTCAGCCGTGGCCGCTCGCCCGCGCGCTGCGCTGCCGGGCGCTCGTGACCACCGACGCGGCAGACGCGGAGGAGCTGTTCGAGGAGGCGCTCCGTCTGCATGACCTCACGCCGGACGGCTTCCAGGGTGCCGTCACGCGTCTCGCCCACGGCGCCCGCCTGCGCCGCTCGCGGCAACGCGTGCGAGCACGCGAGGAGCTGCGCACCGCCCTCGATGTCTTCGAGCGGCTCGGAGCGCGACCGTGGGCCGATCAGGCGCGCGCGGAGCTCACCGCCTCGGGCGAGACAGCCCGCCGCCGCGACGCCAGCACGCTCGACGACCTCACCCCCCAGGAGCTCCAGATCAGCCGCCTGCTCGCCGACGGCGCGACCACCCGCGAGGCCGCGGCGGCGCTCTTCCTCAGCCCGAAGACGATCGAGTACCACCTGCGCAACGTCTACCGCAAGCTCGGGATCCACACGCGCGACGAGCTGACCGCGGCGCTCGCCGCGTAGCGGCGCCGGCTACTCGACCACGATCGTCACGAGCTTCACGCGCCGCACGGTGATCGTGAAGTCGCCGCGCGTGGACTCGGTGCAGGCCGTGCTGCCGCCGCGGTACTCGTCGGCGGCGCCGGCGCAATCGACGATCAGCCCGTTGCTGTCGGCCGCGTCCCCGATGTTGCCGAAGGTCTTCTCGTAGCTGCCGTGCGCGGTGAAGCGGATCGTGCGCCTGTGCCTGAGCGAGCGCAGCGGCCCCAGCAGCCTGTTCCACTCGACGGCACCTCCGGCGAAGCTGGCGAGCGCCTTCTTGCTCGCCTGCTTGGGGAGGACCTCGGCGCCGGGCGCGAGATAGAGAGGCAGCAGGTCCGGGATGCGGTCGCCGCCCTCGCGCGAGCCCGGCAGCGTGAAGCTCGCGGGCGACCCGGTGATCCCGTTCGTCAGGCCGCCGGCGAGGAAGAAGACGTCCGAACCGACGTTGCGCTCGAACAGCGGCTTGCCCGCCCGCCCCGGCGCGCGGGCGAGCGCCGAGGAGAACGTGAATGACTGCGCCGCCCAGCAGCTCGTGTTGAAAACCTGTTCCGGCGTCGTGCCCGACATGCTCAGCGACCCGCCGGTCAGGCCACCCGAGCTGGTCGGCACGCGGCGGCTCGACAGCGCGCCGGTGGCCCTGTCGAGCGAGAGCAGGACGCGGTGGTACGTGGCGTTCCAGTGCGTGGTGGCCTCGCTCGTGTAGCCGCTCGGCGGCAGCGCGGGACAACCCAGGTCGGGGTCGGCGTCCTTGCCCGCGAACGAGACCGTCTCCTTGCCCACCGCCTGCCCCTTGAAGGTGATGTCGGCGACCACCCCCGGCACGCTCTTCGCGCTCGCGCACGCGGGCACGACCAACGCAGCCGTCACAGCCGCCAGCACCAACATCGACCCGACACTCCTTCGCACGCGCCCATCCTCATACGACCGGACGCTCGACGCCATATGAATCCTGTTAGGGAGCGCCCTACTGCTCGAACAGCGTCTCGTCGGCGTCCGGCGCGACCTGCACCGGCGGCGTCAGGCCCGCCGACTCGCCCACGGTCTGCTCGCGCGGCAGATTCTCCAGCGACAGCGGCGGCCGGCTCGCGGCGGCGGCGTTGACCTTGCCGAACTGGCGCGCCGTCCGGAGCACCAGGTTCACGTACCAGCCGGCGTGGTTGTAGGCGTAGATCGCGTGGCGGTAGTTGTGCGGCGCGCCGTTCGCGCGGAGGTACCGGGCGGTCGAGAAGATCGCGTCGACCGAGTTGTACGGGCTGGCCTTGCCGTCGCCGTTGGCGTCCATGCCCCAGGCCTTCCAGGTGGCCGGCATGAACTGAGTCCAACCGATCGCGCCCGCCGACGACGGCCCCATGTTGCAGCCGAGGCCGGACTCGACCTGGGTGATGCCGGCCAGGATCTGCCAGCGCAGGCCGAATGACTTCGCGGCGCTTCTCCACGTGTGCCCCAGCGCCGCCGAGCCAGAGCACGGCGCGACGGTGGCCACGTGGCTGCGCACGTGTGGCACGCCACCGCGCGCCATGTTCGACGCCTTCGCGAGCATGCGCAGGTTGCGGGCCTTCGCGCCCGGCGGCGGAGGCTTGTGGCCGGTCAGAACCTGAACCCAGCTCCCGGGCCGGCCGCGGTGCGCGGCGCCGTGGCGCCACGACAGGTGCAGGTGGTTGCCGCGGCCGTGCCCGGCGTCGCCGTTGTAGCCGACCCAGCGCCACGGCGCGCGCGGATGGTTCTGGTGCGGCTCCGCGAACCTGGCGAGGCGGTCGATGTCGTTCCAGCTGCCGCCCGGACCCGGCACGATGTCGATCGCCTCGCCGATCGGATGCTCGCCGCCGGGCGCATGGCCCTCGAGCGCGAACCCGTCGGTGATGGCGATGTGGTACTTGGCACGCAGCCAGCGGATGTCCGGCAAAAGGCGGCTGTCGACTCGCTCGCCGGGGAAGCCGGGGATCGCGACGATCCTGCCGTGGCGGTTGATCACGTGCACGTCCACGCCCTGGCCGGTGGCCGGCTTGGGCGGCGTGGGCGACCTGCCGTCCGTCGGCGCCGTCGGCTTGCCGCGGACCTCGCACGACCTGAGCCTGTCGCCCCTGTCGGCCTTCGCGCCGTCGCGGCCGCTGCCGCAGTCGAGCGTCTCCTTCGTCCTGTCGTTCGCAATCACGTAGTCGGAGCCGGGGCCGCCGTTCAGCGCGTCGACGCCGGCGCCGCCGTTGAGCGTGTCGTTCCCCGGGCCGCCGGACAGGACGTTCGGCCCGGCGGACCCGACCAGCGTGTCATTGCCGTTGCCGCCGGCCACCGCCTCGACGTCCGGGAGCACGGTGTCCCGCTCGCCGCTGCCGCCGTCGTCGGCGTTCGCGTCGAGCGTCACGTGCACCGCGTTCACGCGCGTGGAGTAGTCCACCGTGTCGAAGCCCTCGCCGCCCGAGATGCGGTCGGGGCCGCTGCGGCCGTCGATCTCGTCGTTCCCCGCCCCGCCCGACAGCAGGTTGTCGCCGTTGCTGCCGACGAGCCGGTCGTCGCCGGCGCCGCCCGCCACGTTCTCGACGTCGTCGCCGAAATGGTCGCCGTCGGAGTCGTCGTTCGCATCGAGATCGACGCTGACCGGCGTGCCGCGCTCGGAGAAGTCGATCGTGTCGGAGCCGCTGCCGCCGGAGATCGTGTCGGCGCCGCCGCCGCCCTGGATCACGTCGTCGCCGCCGTTGCCGGTGAGGGTGTCGGGTCCGCCCGAGCCCGCCAGGCGGTCGTTGCCCGAGCCACCCTTGACGCTCTCGACGTCGGCGGCGACGTCGTCTGACTCGCCGGCCTCGCCGTCGTTGGCGCCGTCTCCGAGCGAGACGCTCACGGGGTTGCGACGGTCCGAGTAGTCGGCGGTGTCGCGGCCCGCGCCACCGATCAGCGTGTCGGCCCCCGCGCCGCCCTTGAGCGTGTCGTCGCCCGCGCCGGCGTCGATCACGTCGTCGCCACCGCCGCCGTCGATCGTGTCCGTGCCGGCGCCGCCGTAGATCTGGTTGGGTCCGCTGCCGCCGGTGATCCTGTCGTTGCCCGCGCCGGCCAGGACGACCTCCACGTCGCTCTTCACGTTGTCGTGCTCGCCGCTACCGCCGTCGTCGGCCGAGTTGTCGCCGTCCACGGTCAGGCTGCTGCTGCGGTTCGAGTAGTCGACGGTGTCGGTCCCATCGCCGCCGATCAGCGTGTCGGCGCCGCTGCCGCCGTCGAGGCGGTCATCGCCGCCGTTGCCGACGAGCGTGTTCGCCGACGCGTTCCCGGTGAGCGTGTCCCCGGCCGAGCCGCCGAGCACCTTCTCGATGTCCGCGGCCACGTCGTCACCCTCGCCGGCCTCGCCGTCACCCGACCAGGTGCTGCCGACCGTCACCGTCACCGGCTGGCTGCGCGCGGAGTAGTCGGCGGTGTCGGTGCCGCTGCCGCCGTTCAGGCGGTCGGCCCCGCTGCCGCCGTCGAGCACGTCGTCGCCGCCCGCGCCGTTCAGCGTGTCGTTGCCGGCGCCGCCGTAGAGCGACTGGCCCCAGCTCGATCCGGTGAGGGTGTCGTTCCCGGACCCGCCGACGATGTCGTCCACGTCCGTGCCCACGTTGTCGAGCTCGCCGCCGGCGCCGTCGTTGGCCACGCCGTCGTCGGTGACCGTGACCGCAGCGGTGCGGTCGGCGTAGTCCACCGTGTCCTGGCCCGTCCCGCCCGACATCGTGTCGGCGCCGCCCATGCCGCGGAACCAGTCGTCGCCGTTGTTTCCCCGCAGGTCGTCCGCCGCCGCGCCGCCGGTCAGGTGATCGGCCGCGCTGCCGCCCCAGATGCCCTCGACGTCGGTGCGCACGTCGTCGCCCTCGCCGTTCTCGCCGTCGTCCGCCACGTCGTCGATCGAAGCGGTCACCGAGTACGTGCGCGCGGAGTAGTCGGCAACGTCCTTCGTCCCGGTGCCGCCGTGCAGGTCGTCGGCGCCCGGACCGCCGTCGAGCTGGTCGTCGCCGGATCCGCCGTCGAGCGAATCGTCGCCGTAGCCGCCGAGCAGCCGGTTGGCGGAGCTGCTGCCGGTGATCGTGTCGGCGCCGTCGCCACCCTCGACCTGCTCGACACTGGTCGTCACGTTGTCCTGCTCGCCGGCCTCGCCGTCGTTCGCCACGCCGTCGATCGACACGTTCACCGGGCCGGTTCGGTCAGCGTAGGAGACGCGATCGGTGCCGGAGCCGCCGTTGAAGACGTCCCTGCCCGTGCCGGCGACGAACGTGTCGGCGCCGCTGCCGCCGGTGACCGTGTCGTCACCGGAGCCATCCGAGATGGTCGCGGGCGTGGAGGTGGCGAGCGTGACCGTGTCGGCGCCGTCGCCCGCGTCCACCGCGATCGCGCTGACGCCGCTCGTCGAGCACGCCACGCGATCGCTCGCGGTGGAGCTGCAGCCGGCGCCCGGCGTGACGCTCATGCCGCTGTCCACGAGCGCGTAGGAGCCGGCGCTCACCGTGAGCGCGAGGTGGTTCAGCTCGCCCGGTGCGGCCGTGTAGGTCAGCGTTCCCGCGTTCACCGAGGCCGTCGCGGCATGCGCAGCGGGCGCCAGGCCGCAGAACGCAGCGATGGCAAAAGCGAGCGCGATGGGCGCGCGGGAACGTCTGACGGGAATCGCCTCCTTGCGAAACGCCGTCGCGGCGCCCGGGCGGCGGGCGCGCGGCAACAGCTATGGGTCCTGGGGGGTCTGTCGCGCGGCTGAGCCTGCCGCGATCGCGACAGACGTTTGATCGGCCGCGGTGGCCGACTCCTTAGCCCGGGCGCAGATGCTCGACGAACTCCACGATCCGGTGCGAGTCGTGGATCACGTCGTCGCCCTGCACGAGAACGGGCGCCCAGCGCTGGCCGCTGATCTCCTCGACCTCGTCACGGTCGCGCTTTCGCAGCGGGACGCGCACCTCGGCGTAGTCGATTCCCGCGGCGTCGAGCTTGCGCGCCACCTTGCCGCACGCGCACAGCCAGTTCGTCGGTGTCTTGCAGCGGTAGAGGATCGCCATCAGGCGCTCGGCACCTTGCCCTTCACTCGGCCGCTGCGTCCCTCCGGCTGCTGGAGCACGCGCTCGGTGTCGCGATAGCCCTGCCACAGCAGCTTGCGCGACTTGCGCGGGTGGGCGTTCAGCATCCCGAACGGGTCGAACATGCCGGTCTCCGGCGACGGCTCGATCACCGTGACGTTGATGCCGTGGTACTTGCCGTCCTCGAGCTTCTTCTCCAGCATCGAGTTGTTGCCGATCGTGCGCCAGAAGATGTCGTACATGCGCATCGCAACCTGCGGAATGAAGCGCAGGCTCCCCGCGCGCGGCAGCTTGGACGGCACGACCGACAGGACGTAGATGTCGGTGGCGCCCCACTCCTCGGCGTACTCGAACGGCACGTTCCAGAGGAATCCGCCGTCGGCGTAGAGATCACCGTCGAGCTCGATCAGCGGATGCAGGATCGGGATCGCGTAGCCGATCCGCGTTACCGTGCGGAAGCGCTCGACATCCGGCTCGGTTCGATTGCCGCGCAGCTCCTCGTGGCCCGCCGAGACGTTCGTGACGATGTAGGTGAGCTCGACGTCGGACTCGAAGCACCTGTCGAAGTCGACCTCCGACTCCACGAAGCGCGTGAGCCGGTCCATCGAGAAGAACGAGTTGCCGAGCAGCGCGTTGCGCCGGATCGAGACGTCGAGGACCTGCGGCAGGGAGACCGCGCGCGACCAGAACCCCCAGGCGCCCTCGGCGCCGCTCGTCGCGTACACGAGCGAGTTGCAGACGCCGATGCTCGACCCCACGATCAGATCCGGCTTGACGCCCTCCTCCTCGAGCCGCTTGAGGCAACCCGCCTGGTACGCGCCGCGCGATGCGCCCCCGGCCAGGATGAACGCGACCTTGCTCATGCCGCCGCCAGCGGCCACAGCCGCCGCGCCGCGCCGAGCGCCACCCCGGCGGCCTTGTACGGAACGGGTTGCGAGCGCGGCGAGCGCTTCAGGCGGTCGCCCTCGCGCTCCTGGTACCACTGCACGGTCGCCTCGACGGTGTCCTCGTGCGGCGACGGGTTCCAGCCGAGCTCGCGCTTGGCCTTGGTGTTGCGGTAGGTCCACCACTGGCTGCTGACCCGCACTTCGTCGACGCTGACGGGCGAGCGGCTGCCGGCCGCCTGGGCCATGCGCAGCGCGACTCCGGGCGACAGCCGCAGCGCCGGCGGCTCGACGCCCGAGTAGCGCGCGAGGTCGGCGAACAGGCGGTCGAAGGTGTAGTTGCGGTTGCCGAGGATGTAGCGCTCGCCCGGCGCGCCGCGCTCGTCGGCCAGGACGTGCCCGCGCGCCACGTCCTCCACGTCGACGATGTTCAGCGCGCCCGGCACGTAGGCGGGGATCCGGCGCAGCATGTAGCGGCGCACGATCGAGGTGGTGCGCGCGTAGACGTCGCCGCGGCCGAACGCCCAGGCCGGGTTCACCACCACCAGCGGCAGCCCCTGCGCGGCCACCCGGAACGCCTCCACCTCGGCCTCGTGCTTCGAGTTCACGTACGGGATGCCGAGGTGGCCCGCGGTGAAGACCTGGCGCTCGTCGGCGGTGCCGCCCGGCTTGGCGGGCCCGATCGACGCCACGCTCGAGGTGAGCACCACGCGCTCGACCTCCGCGCGCAGGCACTCGTCGAGCACGATCCGCGTACCGCGCACGTTCACGTCGAACATGCGCTCCGTCTCGGACGGCCGCATCGACACGACGCCCGCCACATGGAACACGCGGTCGACGCCCTTCAGCGCGCGCCGCACCGCCGTCTTGTCGAGCACGTCGCAGTTGACGGTCTCGGCGTCGACGCCCTCGAGGTTCTCCCAGCGCGAGCGGCGCCGGCGGGTCAGCCGCAGGTCGTCGCCGCGCTTCGCGAGCAGTCGCACGAGCGCGGACCCGACGAACCCGTTCCCTCCGGTGACGAGCGTCTTCCCCAAGGTACGCCCAAGGATATGCGGGCCAGATCGGTACCCGCGTCTCCCGCCCGAGACCCGTCACCTGCAGGCCGCGCCAGCGGCTACCGAGATGGCCCTTGGCTAAAGCAGTGGGCCGCCGCGGGCGCGCAGCTGCCCGTCGTAGATGCGCTGGTGCTCGATGCAGCGCAGCGCCTCGGGGATCGCCTCGAGCCGCTCGGCGGGGATCTCCTCGCCGCCGTCGATGCAGGTGCCGTACGTGCCCTCCTCGAGCCGCTTCTGCGCCTCCGCCACGTCCTTGGCCTCGGCGTCGAGGATCGCGAGCGTGGTCTCGTCGAGCTCCTGCTCGAAGGTCTCGCTGCCCTGGTCCGCCGGGTGCTGGTCGTAGTCCGCCAGTTCGGCGTCGCGCTGGTCGTTCTCGCCGGCACCTATCTGCTTGCGCCGCGTCTCGATCTCCTGCGCGCGCTCCCGAAGGCGGGCCGCGACCTTCTCCTTGTCGATGTCTGCCACGAAGTCTCCGTATCGGTTCGCTCTATAGGCTGCTCCGCCGTGGGCGTCGCTGTCGTCTCCGACACAACTGGGTACCTGCCCGATGAGGTGGTGCGGGCAAACCGCATCCACATCGTCTCGCTGTACGTCGTCTTCGGGGGCGAGCGTACGGTTCCCGAGGCGGAGATCACAGACTACGCGGCCTTCTTCGAGGAGCTGCGCTCGGTCGAGCAGCTGCCCACCACCTCGCAGCCGTCGGTGGGTGACTTCATCGCGGTCTACGAGCCACTGCTGGCCGCCGGCGACGACATCGTCTCGATCCACATCTCCGGCGGTCTGTCCGGCACGAACGAGGCCGCGCGCCAGGCCGCCGAGCAGCTCGAGCGCGACGGCAAGGGCGGCGAGCGCGTGCACGTGGTCGACTCCGCCACCGCCGCCGGCGGCCTCGGCCTGATGGCGCTGGTGGCGACACACGGCCGCGACCGCGGGCTCGGCATCGACGAGGTGCTCGAGGAGGTCCGCGCCGCGCGCGAGTCGCTGAAGATGTGGTTCGCGATCGACACGCTCGAGTTCCTCAAGCGCAGCGGGCGCATCGGGGCGGCCAGCGCCTGGCTCGGCTCGACGCTCAAGATCAAGCCGATCCTCACCGTCGAGAACGAGATGACGCCGATCGAGCGCGTCCGCACATCCAAGCGCGCGTTCGAGCGGATGGTCGACTACGCGCGCCAGCGCGAGGGCAGCGGCGCCGACGCCTGGGTCGTCCAGCACATCCAGGCGGCCGACCAGGCCGCCGCGCTGGCAGAGCGCTGCCGCGAGATCTTCGGCCACGATGCGGTCTTCACGTCGGAGATCGGCCCGGTGCTGGCAGCCCACACCGGCCCAGGGCTGCTGGGCGTCGGCGGCCTGCCCGCGCGCTTCGTGGCCTGACAAAAACTTCAACCACGTCGCCTCTCCCGGGACGTTGTTGAAGTTCTGTGTGCCATAGGGGGCGAAAACTGCCTCACGTCCTGATTAGGAGGACGTGGGTGAGGTTGATGCCAACATCGCGCGAATCGCGGCCGGACAGCACGGCGTGATCTCGCGCGCCCAGCTCGTCGCCGCCGGCGTCGGCTCGAACGGCATCAGGGAGAGGATGCGCCACGGTCGCCTCCACCCTCTCTTCCGCGGCGTCTACCTGGTCGGGCACGCGGTGGAGCCGCGGCACGCGCGACAGATGGGCGCCGTGCTGGCCTGCGGCGCCGGGGCTCTGCTGAGCTACCGCAGCGCGATCGACCTGTGGGAGCTCCTGCCCTTCACGGGCGAGCTGCACGTGACGGTCCCACGCGCGCGGCCGCACCGCCCGGGCATCACCGTGCACCGCACCCAGCCGCTCGACCCCCGCGACCACGGCACGATCGAGCGCATACCGGTGACCAACGTCGGCCGCTCCCTGCTCGACTTCGCCGAGATCGCCACCGCGCGCGAGCTCGAGCGCGCCTGCGACGAGGCAAGGACACAGCGGCTCATCCGGAACCTTGACGACGTCATCGCCCGCCACCCGGGGAGGCACGGGGTCAAGGCCCTCGCTTCCTTGCTCGACTCCGTCCCAGCCCTCACCCAGTCCGAAGCCGAGGAGCTCTTCCTCGCACTAATCCGCAAGGCGGGGCTGCCGCTCCCCGAGGTGAACGTTCGCATCGGTCGGTGGCAGCTCGACTTCCTCTGGCGCGCGCACAACCTGAACGTCGAGATCGACGGGCACCGCTATC
The DNA here is from genome assembly GCA_025937135.1 of Thermoleophilaceae bacterium. Taxonomy (GTDB): domain Bacteria; phylum Actinomycetota; class Thermoleophilia; order Solirubrobacterales; family Thermoleophilaceae; genus JAICJV01. The sequence goes on along the minus strand of JAICRZ010000036.1, from coordinate 7,074 downwards.
ACTCGCTCGAGAAGGCGATCGCCCGCAACCACGTCCGCGACGCGGATCTCGAAGCGCGAGGCATCCGGGTGCGGCGCGTGACGGCGCGGGAGATCGCCACGACGCCCGAGGTCGTGATCGCGCGCGTCGCGCGAGCGCTCAGCGCTTGAAGATGCCCGCGATCGCGGCTATCCCGCCGCCGATCACGAAGCCCGCCACGGCTGCGCCGATCAGCACTTCCTTGCGGTGCGCGGCGAGCTGTGACTTCCAGTCCGAGATCTCCTTCACCTTGGACTGGAGGTCGTTGAGGGAGTACTCGAGCTCCTGGCGGGTGGTCTCCACCGAGGCGCGGATCTCCTGAGGGCTGCGGGTGGCCATCAGCTACGTGCCTCCTTGAGGGCGGCCTGCGTCTTCTTGGCTTCCTCGATCGCGAGCTCGGGGACGGGCGGCGTGCCCTTCTTCATCGAGCGGAAGCCGAGCAGCCCGAGCATTCCGGCGATCAGGAAGAGGCCCGCGGTGACGATCGCGTAGCCGACCCACTCCTTGAGGCCGGTCCAGTCGGCGATTCCCTTCGCCAGGAAGTGGAAGAAGTAGATCAGGCCGAAGACCGCGAGGATGCCCGCGCCGGCGAAGAAGCCGGCGCCCTTGGCGAGCTTCGTGAGCTTCGCGGTGACCTCGGTCTTGGCCAGCTCGATCTCCTCGCGGACGAGGAGCTGCGCCTTCGACGTGACGTCGCTGACGATCTCGCCGAGCGGCTTCTCCGCGCTCCCCGGCGGTGGGGTTCCGTTGCTAGTCATCGTCGTCGCTCCCGAATAAGGCGTTGAGGACCTTGGCGAACACGAACGCTCCCGCGAACGCGCCGACGGCGAACAGGTGCGGCTTCTCCGCGTAGGCGTCGTGCTGGTCGGCGGCGATCCTGTCGGCCGCTGCCGGCGAGCTGCCTGCCTGGGTTGTCTGGTCGGCCGTGGCCATCACTCAGGCGGCTCCTCGTCGAAGATCTTGATCCAGATCGCGGTGGCGACCCGGTTGGCCACGATCGTGGTCAACGCGCCGATGCCGGCCAGCAGGCCGCTCCACATCAGTCGCTTTGTCAGATCGTTGCTCACGCGCCGGATTCAACCAGAGATCGCGGCTCAAGCCCGCCGCATATCGTCTCCACTACCAACGACTTGGCTCGTTCAAACTCCTCGTCGGTGGTCGGGAGGTACCCGAAGATCCAGCCCGACAGGAGCTGTTCGATCGCCCCGTAGAAGCACATCGCGGCGAAGTCGGCGGAGATGTCCTCCTTGAACGAGCCGTCGGCGCGCGCCGATTCCACGATCGCCGCGATCATCGCGTACGCCTCGCGGATCTTGCCGAGGTGCTCGCGCCCGAACGTGTTCGCCGCGCGCGTGACCTCCACGATGATCACCTTCATCAGGTCCGGCTCGTGGTGGTAGGAGTCGATGATGAAGCTCGCGACCATGTACAGCTTGTCGCGCGCGGGAACCTCCTGGCGGTCGATCTCGGCGATCGCGTCGAGCATCAGCTGCCAGCGCTCGGAGAAGAGCTGGTTGAGGATCTCCTCCTTGCTCCCGAAGTAGTGGTAGACGAGGCCGTAGGCCACGCCCGCCTCGTCGGCCACGTCGGAGACGCGGCAGTGATGGAAGCCGCGCTGGGCGAACACGCGGATCGCGGCGTCCAGGATCATCCGCCGCTTGTCCGGGGCGCCCGCCCGTGCGGTCGATGCCATCAGGCGGTCACCTCCTGGGGCCAGCGGTACGCGGCCGGCACGCGGTTGGCCAGGCTCGGCAGCTGCTCGCGCACCTCGCGCAGGCGGTCGAAGTCGAGGTCCGCCGCGACGAAGCACTCGGCGTCGCCGCCCGGCGCGCGCGCGAGCACCTCGCCCCACGCGTCCACGATCATCGAGTTCCCGTACGCCGGCATCCCGGGCGGGTACTCGCCCGACTGCGCCGCGGCGATCACGAACGCCTGGTTCTCCACCGCGCGGGCGCGCAGCAGGACCTCCCAGTGCGCCTCGCCGGTCGTGCGCGTGAAGTTGGCGGGGACCGTGAGGATCAGCGCACCCTCGAGCGCCAGGATCCGGTAGAGCTCGGGGAAGCGGAGGTCGTAACAGACGGTCAGGCCGATCTGGTTGCCGGTGACGAGCGAGTCGCCGGGCTCGCCCGAGTCGGACTCGCGGTAGTCGACCTCGCCGACCGTCACGTCGAAGAGGTGGATCTTGCGGTAGATCGCCTCGATCTCGCCGCTCGGGGCGATGTGCACCGAGGTGTTCGACGGCTTGTCGTGTCCCTCGCGCCGCTCGGCGAACGAGCCTGCCACGAGGTCGATCGAGAGCTCGCGCGCCAGCTCGCGCATGCGCGTGATCGAGTGGCCGTCGAGCGGCTCCGCGTCGCGCAGGTAGTCCTCGTCGCGGCCGCGCAGATCGAAGTGCTCGGGCAGCACGACCAGGGTCGCGCCGTCGTCCACCGCCGCGCGGACCAGCCGCTCGGTGGTATTCAGGTTCCGACCCCTGTCAGCGGACGAGTTGAGCTGGACGGCCGCCGCGCGCATGACACCTCCCCCGAGGAGTTGACTGATCAGTCAATCTACCGCAACCTCGCATCGCTCCATGTGGCGCGGAACCCGTCCGCTCAAGCGCTGGCGCTACGTCGGCGTCTTCTGCAACGAGGTGATGCTGTGCGTGGGCGACGCGCGCGTCGGGCCCCTGCGCCAGCGCTTCTGGGCGGTCGCGGAGCCCGGCCGTCCGATCGCGTCGCGCACCACGCTTGGGCCAGGCGGCGTGCGGATCGACGGATCTCATGTGACCGTCGATTCCCAGGACCTGCGGATCGACATCGCCCTCGACGAGGACGGCGGCGTCGAGACCCGTCACGCGGATGACGTGTGGACGCGCAAGCAGGCCGGCATCTCCGCGCGCGGCGAGGTGAGAATCGGCACACGGATGTACTCGCTGGACTGCCACGCGGTGGTGGACGACACGGCCGGCTATCACCGCCGCCACACGAGCTGGAAGTGGTCGGCGGGCGTCGGCACCACGACGGACGGCCGCGAGGTCGGCTGGAACCTCGTGACCGGCGTGAACGACCCGCCGACCGGCTCGGAGCGCGCGATCTGGGTGAACGGCGAGCCGTTCGAGCCGGGGCCCGTGCGCTTCGCCGACGACCTCACGCGCATCGAGTTCTCCGACGGCGGCGCCCTCGACTTCAGCGAGTGGGCGGCGCGCGAGGACAACACCAACGTGCTGCTCCTGCGATCGCGTTACCGCCAGCCGTTCGGAACCTTCAGCGGATCTTTTCCCGGTGACTTGAAACTTGCGCGCGGATATGGCGTAGTGGAAGTACACGACGTCCACTGGTGACCCGACCCGTAAGGGAGTGAGATGGATTTCGATGCCCGTCTCGACCTGACCGCCGCCCTCCGCGAGCGTGACGCACTGCGCCGCCGCTACGAGGAGGTGAGGGACATCAACACCTACGTCGAGATGCACGCGGCCGAGGTGCGCTGCACGGCGCTCGACCGCTACCTCCACTGGACGGAGGAGACACCCGTCGGCGGCGAGCCGCATCCGACGCAGGAGGAGGTCGAAGTACTGCTCTAGTTGGTCTCTCGCTGTCGCCGTAACTCGGCGACGAGCAACTTCGAGTGCAGCGCCGAGATCAGGTCGTGCAGGGGCTCGGCGCCCGCCTCGACCATGTCGACGGCGCGCTGCGCATCCATCTCGCGCGTGAGGCGGTCGAGCAGCACCTCGACCTCCTCCTTGACGAGCCCCTCGAGCGCGCTCTTATAGCGCAGCGTGTCGTAGACGGTGAAGCCGATGCGCTCGTCATAGCCGCCGGCCCGGAAGCGTGAGATCGCCTCGACGATGCGCGCGTCCGACGGCGAATAGCCGCGGCTGTTCGGCGTGAGCACCCCCAGCTCCGCGAGCCGGTCGATCACCTCGGTGGGCACCGCGTAGCGGCGCTCGAGCTCCGACCTCGACACGCGCTTCTCCTCCCCCGCCGCCGCGCGCTCGATGATGCGGTCCTCGAGCTCCACGAGCGCGCGCGTGCGCTCGGGGTCGTCGTCCATCACGCGCTTGATCATCCGCAACGGCATGAAGCGCTCCTCCTGGAGGCGCTTGATCAGGTGGATGCGCTCGACGAAGTCCGGCGGGTAGTACGCCATGTTGCGCGACGTGCGCACCGGCTCGGGCAGCAGCCCCTCGCGCAGGTAGTGCTTGATCGTGCCGGAGCTGACGCCGCTCGCCTCGGCCAGCTGCGACATCTTCAGCAGGCCGTTCTCGCTCATGCGAGGAAGCTGCCCTGCTGTCCCACCGGCGGCCCCGCGACGGCGCCCGCCTCCTCGAGACGGCTCACGTCCTCGGCGGAGTACCCCAGCGACTCCAGCACCTCGCGCGTGTGCTCGCCGAGCGCGGGCCCCGGCATGCGCACGCTGCCAGGCGTCTCGCTGAGCTTTACGGGAATCCCGAGCTGCTTCACGGGCACGCCGTTCTGGTCGAGCTCGACGACCATCTCCCGCGCGCGCACGAGCTCGGAGTCGAGCGCCTCGCCGAGGTCGAGAACGGGCTCCAGGCAGCAGTCGTGCTGCGACGCGAACGCGGTCCACTCGTCGCGCGTGCGCTCCAGGAAGATCCGCTCGACCTCGGCGTGCGCGTCGCTGCCGGGCGCCTCGAACTGCTTCTCGATCAGGTCCTCGCGGCCGACGCCGCGGCACCACGCCTGCCAGAACTTCGGCTCGAGGGCGCCGAGCGTCACGTGGCCGTCGCTGCACGCGTACGGCCGGTAGCAGATCAGTCCGCCGGCCAGCTCGAGCTTGCCGCGCTGCGGGACCGCGCCGTCGGCGAAGTAGCGCGCCGCGACCATCGCGAGCCAGCTGAGCGCGCCGTCGGCCATCGACACGTCCACGACCTGCCCCTTGCCGCTGCGCAGCGCCGCCAGGATCCCGAAGGCCGCCATCAGCGCGCCGCCGCCGATGTCGGCGATCTGGGCCGACGACTGCACCGGCGGGCCGTCGCGCTCGCCGGTCAGGCCGAGCAGGCCGACCAGCCCCAGGTAGTTCATGTCGTGACCCGAGCGGTCGCGCAGCGGGCCGTCCTGCCCGTAGCCGGTGATGGCGCAGTAGACGAGCTGCGGGTTCTCCTCGCGCATACGCTCGTAGCCGACGCCCAGCCGGTCCAGGACGCCCGGCCGGAACGACTCGAGCACCACGTCGTGCTCGCGGACCAGCTTGAGCAGCACCTCCTTGCCCTCGTCGGTCTTGAGGTTCAGGCGGATCGAGCGCTTGTTGCGGTTGAGAGCGAGGAACAACGCGGAGCGCGACGACTCCTCGGCGCCCTCGTAGTACGGCGGCGACCAGCGGATGTAGTCGCCCATGCCGGTGTCCTCGACCTTCAGCACCTCGGCGCCGAAGTCGGCCAGGAGCAGCGAGCAGAACCCGCCCGGCAGGAGCCGGCTCAGGTCCAGGACGCGCACCCCTTCGAGCGACTGGCTCATACGATCCGCCCGCGATGCGCCTGCGAACCGCCGTCACGCTCGCCGCGGTACTGCTCGCCGGCTGCGGCGCGAAGCAGCCCACGACCCTGCTCAGCGCGCACGGCTCGCGCAGCGAGGTGACGATCGGCCAGCCCGTCACGATCAGCGGCGTCGTACGGCGCAGCGGCGATCCCGCCTCGATGAACCTCGACCTGCGCGCGGCCACGGCGCCGCTCTACTCCGACACCCGTCGCGTGGCACGCACGCGCTCGAGCTCCCACGGCGAGTTCGGCTTCGTCGTGCGGCCGCAGAAGAACACCGCGTACACGGTCGCGACCAGCGGCGCGACGCGGAACGTCGTGGTGTTTGCCGCGCCGCGCTACCGGCTGAAGTACGCGCGCGTGGCGGGCGGCGGCCCGATCACCATCACGTTCACGGTCGACCATCCGGTCGCGCTGAAGCCGACGGCGCGCCGCGTCTACTTCTACGCCGGACGCAAGGGCGTCGGGAAGCTGGGGCGGCTGGGCGAGGCGGAGCTCGCGCTCACGAGCCCGACGCGCGCCGTGGCCACCGGCACGTTCAGCGGCGCGCCCGCCGGCGCGATCGACGCCTTCGCCTGCCTGCGCACCGAGATCGCGCCCGGCTACGGGGCGCCGCCGCTGAAGACCTGCGGCGATCCACGCCTGACCCGCTGAGCTCACTGCTGCGCCTCGGCCGCCTCGATCGGGTGCGTGAGGACCTCACGGCGGGTCGGCTCGCTGCGCTTCGGCACGCCCAGCAGCTCGCGCGCCTCGGCCACGGTCGCAGGGCGGCGGCCGACCATCTCCGTCATCCGCCGCGCCTCCGCGATCAGGTCGCCGTTCGAGCGCGCCATCTCACCGTTCGGCAGGTAGAAGTTGTCCTCGAGGCCGACGCGCACGTTGCCGCCGAGCGTGAGCGCCGCCGCCACGAGCATCCACTGCTCGCGGCTGATGCCGATCACACCCCAGTTGTTCGGGCCGTCGGCGCCGCCTGGAATCTGCTCGGACATGTGCGCGAGGTTGCGCGCGGTCGGCCGGATGCCGCCGGTCACTCCCATGACGCACGAGATCTGGAGTGGCTCGTCGAGCATGCCCATGTCGATGAGCGGGTCGAGGTTGGCGATGTGGCCCGAGTCGAAGCACTCGTGCTCGGGCCGGATGCCCAGCTCGCGCATCGCGGAGACGAGGGTGATGATCGTGTCGAACGAGTTCTCGAATACCGCCTTGAACACGAAGTCCTGGCGCCGCCGCGAGTACTTCGCGTAGTTCATCGACCCCATGTTCAGCGCGGCGATGTCCGGCTTCAGTGCGCGCAGGTACTCCACGCGTTTCTCGAGCGGCACCCCGATCGCGCCCGTCGAGTAGTTGATGATCACGTCGTCCACGGCGTCGAGGATCGCGTCGGTGATCGCCTTGAAGTCCTCGATCTCGTAGCTGGGCACGCCGTCAGGCGTACGCGCGTGGATATGGATCATCGACCCGCCCTCGTCGACGACCCGCTTCGCCTCCGCCGCGTACTCCTCGGGCGTGTACGGAATCGCCGGGCACTGGTCGCGGTTGGCGACGGCGCCGCTTATGGAGTTCGTGATCACTACGGGGTC
>JAICRZ010000076.1 GCA_025937135.1 Thermoleophilaceae bacterium | reverse complement strand
GTGGCGGAATTGGTAGACGCGCCGGGTTTAGGTCCCGGTGGGCTTAATCGCCCGTGGGGGTTCGAGTCCCTTCATCCGCACTCACTGCCCGGCAATGCAGCTCTTGCGCTTCTTGCCCTTCTGCGTGACCGCGCAGTTGCCGCCGCCCTTGTCCACGAGCTGGAGCGCCTTCTTGCTCGGGTTGTGCGGGAAGGAGTCCGGCGTGCCGTAGCCCACCACGATGTTGTCCTGGTCGCGCATGACGTAGTGAACCGGGTCGGCGATCGGCTTTCCGTTCACGTAGACGTGGACCTTCTTGTCGCCGTCGTTGACGAGGCTGCCGAGCGACGCGTTGCCGAAGCGCACGCCCCAGATCGCGAAGAAGTCGCCGATCGTGAACTTGTGCGGGATGTCGGACTCCATGTGGATGACGCCGGTCTGGTCGTGCGTGTGGACCGAGGAGTAGGCCGGCTTGTGGATGCCGATGTTCGGCGCCACCGGGATCAGCAGGCCGTCGTTGTAGATGTGGATGAGCGCGTGGTGGTGGACCTTCTCCTTGCCCACCGGCGGCAGACCGAGCTGCTTGATCCGCTGCGCGAGGTGGGCGTACTCGGGCGTCCAGCGCGGCGGCGTCGCGCGGATGCCGGGACCGGAGACTGCGGTCGTGTCGCCCAGCGTCTCCTTCTTCTCGCCGCAGCCGGTGATCAGCGCGGCGGCGACCAGTGCGGCGAGCAGGAATGCGGCGCGCTTCATCTCGTTACTGGATATCAGGCCGGAACCGTCGCGCACGGCCGCGCGCTCGCTTAGACTCCGCAGCCGATGGCCACTCGTGACGAAGACGACGGCGAAGACCGCGTCATCTATCACCCGAACCAGGAGAAGGCCTCGTCGAAGGCGACGAAGGCGATCGTGGTCCTGCTGCTGCTCGTGAGCGCCGTGCTCACGCTGATCATCACGGCCGGCGGCTGGTCGAACCTCCAGGGCGCGAAGATCTTCTCGATCTTCTTCATCATCGTGTTCTTCGTGATGGCGTACTTCGTGGCGCGGTGGAATCGCGGGGTCCTGCCGCTCGCCGCCGGGCTGTCGGTGATCCTGGGTGTGTTCGCGGCGATCGCGGCGTTCGGATCCGGCAGCTGGTTCGACCGCAGCAGCCAGGGCTACAACAAGGCCGGGCTGCCGCCGGACCTCATCGGCCTGCTGTGCGTCGTCCTGCTTCCCGTCCTCATACTGCTGATCGCGTTCTCGATGCGTGCGTTCGCGCAGAAGTGGAACATCGAGATCGAGATGTCGCGCGAGGAATTCGAGCGCGAGCACCGCAACGGCGGCGGCGGCCGCGGCTCGTACGGCGGCGCGCAGCCCGCGCAGGCCTAGCCTCAGTCGAAGCTCGGCAGCTCCTGCTTCAGCGTCAGCACCGGCGCGAAGATGTCGCCGCGCTCGTCCACGCGTTTGAGCGCCGCCTCGCTCTCGAAGACGAGCGCCTCGCTCGGCCCTGACTCCACCTCGCTCCATTTGAGCGGCATCGAAACCGTGGGCCGCGCCTTCGCGCGCAGCGAGTACGCGGCGACCGTGGACTTGTGGGCGCTGTTCTGGCTCCAGTCCACGAGCACGCGCCCGGCGCGCCGCTCCTTCGCCATCCGCGAAACCACGAGCTGCGGGTACACGCGCTCCAGCGTCTCGGCGACGGCCTTCGAGAAGGGCTTGGTGTCGTCGTAGGTGCAGGCGCCGTTCAGCGGCACGTAGACCTGGATGCCCTTCGAGCCGGTCGTCTTGGGGAACGTCTCGAGCTTCATCTGATCGAAGAGCCCCTTCAGGTGCAGCGCCACCTCGCGGCACTCGTCGAGGCCGGTGCCCTCGCCCGGGTCGAGGTCGAACACCATGACCGTGGGCCGCTCCACGTCGTCGCGCGTGGCGAGCGACGGGTGCAGCTCGAGCGCGCCGAAGTTCGCGAGCCAGACGATCGCCGCGATGTCGGTGGCCGTGCAGAACTCGATGTTCTCCTTCTTGTTCTCACTCCACATCGGCGCGGTCCGCATCCACCCTGGTCGGCGCGCCGGGCACTGCTTCTCCCAGAAGCGCTGACCCTCGACGCCGTCGGGATAGCGGTGCAGCGACAGCAGCCGGTCACGCACGTGCGGCAGCAGCGCCGGGCCGATCCGCAGGTAGTAGTCGAGCACGTCGCCCTTCGTGAACCCTTCCTGCGGGTAGATGACCTTGTCGAGGTTCGTGAGCTCGAGCGCGTGGCCGTCGAGCTGGATCTCTGCGCTGCCCTTCGGCTCGCCTCCCACGATCTGGCGCAGCTGCGGCGCGCGCACCGCCGCGTCGACCTTCTCGAGCACAACGTCGAGCGCGCGCTTGTCGTCGCGCAGGCCCTTGTAGGACGGGTGGCGGAGCATGTTCTGCGAGGTCCACTCCGTGAACTCGACCTCCGCCACCAGCGCCGGGTCGACGTAGTGCGTGCCGCGCGGCGGCTGCGGCTTGCCGTCGAAAGGCGAGCCGTCGCGCGCGAGCGGGCGCATGACGCCGTCGAGGCGGTCGAGCTCCTTGTCGGTGAAGCCGGTGCCGACCTTGCCGGCGTAGCGCAGCTCGCCGCCGTCGTAGTAGCCCATGTGGAGCGCGCCGAGCCGGCCGCGCCGCCTGCCCTCGCCCGGCGTCCAGCCGCCGATCACGAGCTCCTGGCTGCGGGTGTTCTTGACCTTCAGCCAGGTCCCGCCGCGTCGGCCCGGCTCGTACGGGGAGTCGAGCCGCTTGCAGACGATCCCCTCGAGGTTCTGCCTCGCGCTCGCGGCCAGCAGCTCCTCGCCGTTGCGCGTGCTGTAGCTCGGCACGCGCCACGCGGCGCCGTCCGGGTTGAGGCCTTCCAGGCGCTCGCGCCGCTCGCTGTACGGCCGTCGCATCAGGTCCTCGCCGTCGATCCAGAGCAGGTCGAAGATGCAGTAGACGACCGGCACGAGCCGCGACCGCGCCTCCACCCCGCGCGTCAGATGCATCCGCCCCTGGAGCCGCTCGAACGACGACCGCCCGTGCTCGTCGAACGCCACCACCTCGCCGTCGAACACGGCCTCCGTCTTCCCGAGCGCGGCGGCGAGGCCCTGCACCTCCGGGTAACGCGGCGTGACGTCGTTCAGGTTGCGGCTCTCGAGATGCGCCCTGCCGCCGCGCACGTACGCGACCGCGCGAACGCCGTCCCACTTGATCTCGTACGCCCAACCGCCGTCGTCGCGCGGGAGCTTCGAGAGCTTGGCCAGCATCGGGACGATGCGCTCGGGCATGGGGACGGGCATGACGTGGGTCTCCCTCGTTCCGTCCGGCGCGACACCTAAGATGTCAGTGGGGCGGCCGTGGCGGAATCGGTAGACGCCGAACCCTCAAAAGGTTCTGTCCGTAAGGGCGTGTGGGTTCGAATCCCACCGGCCGCATACCGATGCGCACCGTCGAAGAGGTCAGACGGGTTCAGGCGCTCGCTCGCAGCGGGCTGAACCACTGCGAGATCGCTCGTGCGACTGGGATCCCTCGATCGACGATCCGCACATGGCTGCGCGGCGACCTCCCGCACAGCGCGCGCCAGTCTGCGAAGCAGGTCTATACGCGCTCGGTGCCCGACCCGCCGGCCGAGGCATTCGCCTATCTCTTCGGGCTGTACCTCGGCGACGGCTGGCTGACGCATCATCCACGCGACGTCTACCGCCTCGGGATCGCGCTCGACTCGCAGTACCCGAGAATCATCGCCTCGTGCGTCGCCGCGATTCGCTGCGTCATGCCGCAGAACAGGGTCCGGGTCGCGAAGCATCCGGTGCACAACTACGTGAACGTCCACTGCTATTCGAAGCAGTGGCCGACGCTGTTTCCCCAACACGGTGCCGGCTTGAAGCACAAACGACGGATCGCGCTGGAGCAATGGCAAGGCCGGCTTCTCGAGAACCAAGTCGACCAGCTCCTTCGCGGCCTCATCCATTCCGATGGCTGCCGGGCCATCAACCGCATCAAGGGCAAGTACGAGTATCCGCGCTACCAGTTCAGCAACCGGTCCTCGGACATCCGGACGATCTTCACGGGCGCCTGCGACGAGCTTGGTATCCACTGGACGCAGATGAATCGCTACAACGTCGCGGTTTCGCGGCGCGCGGACGTCGCGCTTCTCGACACGTTCATCGGGCCCAAGCGCTGAGCACGCGCCCGGCTGCCGCCGGGCGCGCGAAGCTCAGCTAGTCAGCCGTGTGCTCGGTCCACTGCGACCCGTCGTAGTAGCGCAGGCGCTTCTCGCCGCGCGGGTCGGGATACCAGTCGGCCGCGCCGCCAGGTGGCGGCGGGGATACCGCCGGCGCCGCGGGCTGCGGAGGCGGCGGCTCGACCGGAGTGGCCACCGGCGGCGGCGCCACGGGCTGCGGCGGCGGAGCCTGGACCGGCGGCGTCGCGAGCCCGCCGGCGGCGGGGGGCATCTGCTCCGTCGGAGCGGCAGGCCCTGCCGGGGGACGACCGCCGCCGCCACGGCTCGCTGCTGCCGCCGTGACGCGGTCGGCCAGCTCCGGCCGCTCGGACAGGATCGAGCCGACCAGCATCCCGATCGCGGCCAGCGCCGCCAGGATGCCGCCCACCTTCAGGTTGAACAGCTTGCCTGGATCGCCCGTCGACAGCTCGATGATGGTCGTCAGCACGATCGTGAGCGCGATGACCGCGAACCACTTGATCAGGCGACTGCGCGGGGCCGGCAGGCGCACCTCCATCCCGAGGAACCCCATCACGGCGAGCGCCGCGGTCCCGAGCCCGAGGATCGTGAGCACGACGTCGGCGAGCGTGTAGATCTCCCAGCCGCTCGCGGATCCGCTGCTGCTACCGCCGAATGCGCTCCCCGCCCCGAACCACGGGAAGAAGAGGAACACGAACAGCAGTATCCCGCTGACCGCGCTCGTCGCCGGCCCGAGCGGAATGGGCCTCCGTCCTGTTGGTCCTACTCCCGCCATGCCTGCCTCTCTTTCTCAGTCAGCCGTGTGATGCGTCCACTGGGATCCGTCCCAGTAGCGCAGGCGCTTCTCGCCGCGCGGATCCGGATACCAGTCGGCCGCGCCACCCGGAGGAGGCGCATCGGCCGCGCCGGCAGCCGGGGCGGCCGCTGCGGCCGGAACCGCCGCTGCCGGAGCCGCCGCCGCCGGAGCCGCCGCTGCGGGCGGAGCCGCCGCGGCCTGCTGCTGGTAGCCGCCCGCGGGCGGCTGAGCGCCCGCCGCCGGCCGTCCCGCGGCGGCACCCGACGGGCGCGGCTTGCCCTCCTCGTTCCACGTCATCCAGCCGCCGGCCGCTACGCCGAGCGAGGCGAGGAACGAGATGAAGATGCCGAACGAGCGCCCGACGTCGACCGCGGAGGACTCGAAGACGCCGGCGTCGCCCGGGGTGTCGATGATGCGGAACAGGACGAGCAGCGTCGCGATGATCCCGGCGGCGAGCACGAGCAGCCCCGCGCTGACCGGCATGCGCGGAATCGATCCGGCCATGCGCGCGACTGCGACGCCGACCGCGATGATCGCCACGATGAAGAGCAGGATGTCGATGAAGCTGAGAACGGTCCAGCCGGAGAAGCCCTTGGACTGGCTGAAGCCGGCCACGTGCACGCTGACCGAGTACCAGTGCAGGAACAGGGACAGAAACAGGACAGCGCCGGAGATTCCGGCAACGAGGTCCCCAAACCGGACTCTCGTCGTATCAAAGGTCGAGGCAGCCACTGGGTCTATCTCCAATCGTCTCGGTCAGCCACGGCGCCACTCTATAGGCGGCCCCGGCGGCATTGAAAGGGTTGAATGTCCAGGGTGATCGATGCGCGCGACGAGATCGAGGCGCTCGTGGGCTTCCACGAGCGCGGCCCGGGCACCGATGCGGAGCGCCGCGCGGCGAAGCATCTGCGCGAGCGACTCGCCGACCTCGGCCGCGAGGCGGAGGTCGAGCCGACCTGGATCAGGCCGAACTGGCCGGTCGCGTACACGGCGTACGCGCTGTTCGGGGTGGTGGCGAGCATCGTGTCGACGGGCGCGGCCACGGCGGGCGCGATCGTCGCGGGCGTCGCGCTCGCCGCGCTGCTCGCGGACCTGAGCGGGCGCCTGCACACGGGCCGGCGGCTGACCGGCCGGCGCGGCTCGCAGAACGTCCTCTCCCGCGAGGACGGCGACCAGCCGGGAACGCTGGTGCTGCTCGCGCACTACGACGCCGCGCCGGCCGGCTTCGCGTTCGGCCCCTTCGCTCGCGCCGGCCGCCGCATCGGCGCGTTCCGGCCACTCGTGGTCGCGCTCGCGCTCGTCCTTGTGGCCGCGGTACTGCGCGCCGGTGGCGCCGACTCGCTCGCTGTGAGCATCGTGCAGTTCGTCGCGACCGTGATGCTGATCGTCGCGCTGCCGCTGCTCGTGGACATCGCCCTGTCGAGCGTGGTGCCGGGCGCGAACGACAACGCGTCGGGCGTGGCCACGGTCCTGCGCCTGGCCGAGCGCTACGGCGGCGAGCTCGAGAACTTCGACGTCTGGGTCCTCTTCACGGGCGGCGAGGAGGCGCTCGGCGAGGGGATGCGCGAATGGATGCACGCCCACCGCCGCCGGCTCGACGCGGCGAGCACGATCTTCCTCAACGTGGACACCGTCGGCAGCGGTAGCGTCCGCTACGCGCGCCGCGAGGGCCCGCTGCTGGGCGGCAGGCCCCACCCCCGCCTGCGCGCGCTCTGCGAGCAGCTCGCGCAGGAGGACGAAGACGACGGTCGCTACGGCGCGCGGCCCGTCGCGATCCACGCGGTGAACGACGCGGTCGCCGTCCGGCGCGCGCACTTCCCGGCGGTCACGATCACCTGCCGGGACGAGAGCGACGCCGCCGCCGAACTGCACCGCCACACCGACACGCTCGAGCGAATCGAGCACGCCGCGCTCGAGCGCGCATTCGGCTTCTGCTCTGAGCTGATCGAGCTGATCGACGAGGAGATCGGGCCCGACATCGCCGCCCGAGGACGTTCTCGAGAACGTTTTAGAAGCGCTTAACGGCCACTCTGGATATTTGCTTCTCGGAAGAGCGAGGACAAACCCCCCTCTCGCTTCTGACTCCTCCCAGCGCGTCGCGGGTCCCAGGTCGCGGCGCGTCGGGCTCCGCGGTCGGCCAGATCCGCGGAAGCGGTCCCGCCGGGTATCCCAGGCCCGGCGGGTGCCGCGCTCTCACGCTCGCATAACTAGCATCGGCGCCGGGATGCGTCGCGCGGTTCTCATCGCGGTTCTCGCAACGCTGGTCGTGGCGCCCGCCGCCCGCGCGCAGGACTCATGCCTCGGCCAGACGAGCGCGGCGAACGTGCCGCAGAAGCCGGGCCCGCCGCTGCGCTTCGGCATCACGCCAGGTGTGCAGACCGGCCAGCTCGGCACCGGCCCACAGGCCCCGCGCACGCCCGAGGACCCGGCCAAGCAGCTCGACGCCCTGCACGAGCTGGTGCCGCCCGGCGTCCCCTTCGTCCTCCGCCTGCACCGCTTCTTCTGGTCGGACGGCGAGGCCGGCGTCCAGCGCTTCCTCGCCCTCGCCGACCGCTACACGCGCGCGGGCTACCTGGTCGAGCTCCAGCTCCGCTACCACCCGAACTCGAGCCAGGAGGGCGACATCCCCGCCTGGACCGGCTTCGTCCGCGACGTGGTGAGGCGCTTCGGACCGAACCGCCGCGTCGTCGCCATCCAGGTGACCAACGAGGTGAACCTGCCGGACTCGCCCGACTCGTCGGACGGCTACTACGCGGGCGGGCGCGACGCGCTGATCCAGGGCGTGATCGCGGCCAAGGACGAGGCACGCCGCGACGGCTTCGGGCAGCTCGCGATCGGCTTCAACTGGGCCTACCGCTACACGCCGCAGGGCGACCAGTCGTTCTGGGACTACCTGCGCGACCACGGCGGACCGGCGTTCGTCGGCTCGCTCGACTGGATCGGCCTCGACGCGTACCCCGGCACGTTCTTCCCGCCCGTCGACACGCCCGGCGGGGAGCGCGACGCGCTCGTGAACGCGATGAGCTCGCTGCGCTGCTACGCCGGCGGGGCGAACATCCCGGCCAGCGTGCCGATCCACGTCGAGGAGAACGGCTGGCCCACGAACCCGCCCGTGCGCACCTATGAGCGGCAGACCGAGGCGCTCGACACGCAGGTCAAGGCGTTCGACGACTTCCGCGGCACCTTCAACGTTTCCGACTACCGCTGGTTCGACCTGCGCGACTCCGACTCCACCTCGCCGAACCCGCAGCAGCAGTACGGGTTGATGACGGACACCTACGTCGCGAAGCCCGCCTTCGCACGCTACCGCGACCTGATCGCGCAGCTCTCGGTGCGCAACCCGCCGGCGCCCGCACGCCCGCGCCACCTGAAGCTCCGCGTCGGCTGCCGCCACGGGCGCTGGCTCGCCTGGGCGCGCGGCCCGTCGAGGGGCGTGAAGCGGGTCGACTTCCGCGTGGACGGCCACCTGCGTGCCCGTGACCGCCGCCCGCCGTACCGCCGCTTCCTGCGGCCGCCGGGCCGGGGCGTCCATCGCATCACAGCGCGCGTATACACCCGTGACGCGCGATATCGGCTGGCCCGGCGCGTGCATGCGTGCGCACACAGCACAACCCGGGCCTACTTCGTCGGTTAGAGCAGTCAAGTAGCACCGACAACGTCCGATTACGAGAACACGATGCCGGGAAGGCCTTGGTTGGAGGCAATCGACCGGCGATACCGAAGTTTGCCGGCAGGGGGGGAGAACCTCTGCCACGCACGGATTAGCGAATCGATGACCTTCCAAGACGAACGCACGCAGGGCGACAGAGACGGACGGCGGATCGACCACCTGGCCGAGTGGCTCGAGGTGACGCTGGGCGCTCGCCTCGTCGCGTACGCCGTCGGGGTCACCCCCGCCGAGATCGCCCGCTTCGCCCACGGCGAGTCGCCGACCGCCGAGATCGAGCAGCGGCTGCGCAACCTCTACACGGCCACCTGGTTCATCGCCTCCACCGACGGGCCGGGCACCGCGCACGACTGGCTGATGCAGCCGAAGCCGGAGCTCGCGAACCGTGCTCCGGCCGAACTGCTGCGCGTCGGCGAAGCGCCGGACGCGGCCTGGTTCAGCGTCCAGCGCGTCTACTAGAACGCGGACTGCCGCGTCCGGTGCGCGGCCTGTTTCGGGTGCCGCGAACGCGGCTGTCCGGACACCGCATTCCGCGGGCGCCAACTCAATGAAAGGATGCCGCTCCATGGAGCGGCAGCTCGACGGCCCGATCGGGCTCGTCATCCACCCCAAGCGCGACCTCGACCGCACCCTCGCGGCGATCAAGGCGTGGGCCGAAGGCCGCGACGTGCCCGTCGGCCAGGTCATGGTCGACCGTGTCGTCCGCCGCGTGGCCGATCCGATCGAGGCGGCCGACTGCGCGATGATCGCCGCCGTCGGCGGCGACGGCACCGCGCTCGCGGCGCTGCACGCCGGCGCCGAGTCGCAGCGGCCGGTGCTCGGCGTGGCGTGCGGAAGCATCGGCGCGCTCACGTCGATCCACGCCGACGAGATCGAGCGCGCGCTCGACCAGGTGGCCGACGGCGACTGGATCCCGCGCGAGCTACCGGCACTCGACGTGAGGGGCGACGACGAATGGATCGCGATCAACGACATCGCCGTGGTCCGCGACGGCGACGGCCAGCTCGTCAGCTCGATCTCGGTGGACGGGCAGATCTACGCGCGCGCGGCGGGCGACGGCGTGATCGTGGCCACGCCGATCGGCTCGAGCGCGTACACGCTGGCCGCGGGCGGACCGCTGCTCACGCCGACGTGCGACAACTTCGCCGTCACGCCGGTGGCGCCGCACGCGGGCTCGATCCCGGCACTGGTGCTGAGCGGCGACAACGAGGTCGAGCTCGAGTTCCAGCCCGGATACGGCGGGATGCGCCTCGAGGTCGACGGGCAGCGCACCGACGCAGAGCCCCGGAAGCTGCACGTCACGCGCCGCGCCGGCTACGCGCGGCTCGTCTCCCTCGAGGGTGGCGAGGCGATGATCGCGGGGCTGCGCAAGCGCAACCTGGTGCTCGACAGCCCGCGCGCGAAGCTGCGCGAGGAGCGCCGCGACTAGACCGGCGTCACCTGATTGCGCTTGGCCGGCCACTCGCGCGACTTGCCGGCCGTCAGCTCGAAGCGCCGCGCGATCTCGCCACGCAGGTCCTCCGGTTGCACCACGGCGTCGATCACGAGCTCGGAAGCCAGGTGCAGGATGTCGATCTCGGCCGCGTACTCCGCGCGCAGCTTCTCCACGAACGCCGCGCGCTCGTCCTCGTCCTCGATCGCCTGCACCTGGTTGTAGTAGACCGCGTTGATCGCGGCCTGCGGCCCCATCACGGCGATGCGCGCGCTCGGCAGGGCGATGCAGGCGTCGGGGTCGAACGCCGGCCCGGCCATCGCGTAGAGGCCCGCGCCGTACGCCTTGCGCACGATCACCGACAACTTCGGCACCGTCGCCTCGGACACCGCCGCGATCATCTTCGCGCCCGCGCGGATGATGCCCTGGCGCTCGACCGCGGTGCCGATCATGAAGCCGGGCACGTCGGCGAGGAACAGCAGCGGCACGTTGAAGGCGTTGCAGGTCCAGATGAAGCGCGCCGCCTTGTCGGAGGAATCGACGAACAGCACTCCCCCGCGCTGCTTCGGCTGATTCGCCACGATCCCGACCGCACGGCCCTCGATCCGCGCGTAACCCACCACGAGCTCCTTCGCCCAGCGCTTCTGCACCTCGAGGAACGACCCCTCGTCCACCAGGCCGTCGATCAACCTGGTGATGTCGAACGGCTTGTTCTCGTCGGCCGGGATCAGCTCGCGCAGCACGGGCGCGTCGGCCACCGGTGGCTGCGGAGGCGCGGCGGGCGGCTCCTCGCGCCAGTTGGTCGGGAAGTACGAGAGGTAGCGCTTGGCGAGGTCGATGCCCTCCTCGTCGGTCTTCACGAGGAAGTGGCCGACACCGCTCACACCGGTGTGCATCCGCGCGCCGCCCATCTCCTCGAGCGAGACCTTCTCGCCGATCACCATCTCCGCCATCCGCGGCGAGCCGAGGTACATCGACGCGTTGCCGTCGCGCATGATCACGACGTCGCAGAACGCCGGGATGTAGGCGCCGCCGGCGGCGCTCGGGCCGAACAGCACGCACACCTGCGGCACGAGGCCGGACATGCGCACCTCGGTGTGGAAGATCCGCCCCGCTCCGCGGCGCCCGGGAAACATCGCCACCTGGTCGGTGATGCGCGCGCCCGCCGAGTCGACGAGGTAGACCATCGGCACCAGATGGCGGAGCGCCTGCTCCTGGATGCGGATGATCTTCTCGACCGTCTTCGGCCCCCACGAGCCGGCCTTGACCGTGGGGTCGTTGGCCATCACCGCGACCGGCCGGCCGCCCACGCTTGCCATGCCGGTCACGACGCCGTCGGCGCCGAGCCCGTCCTGCTCCCAGTTCGCGAGCAGCGCCTCCTCGGTGAACGACCCCGTGTCCACGAGCCGCTCGATGCGCTCGCGCACGGGCAGCTTGCCCTGCTGGGCGGCCTTCTCGTGGTGGCGCTCAGGCCCGCCGTGCCGGGCGCGCTCCAAGGCTTGCTGGAGGTCCGTCATCGTGCGGCAGGATAGGTGGACGGTGCACAGTGGACAGTGGACGGTCGGGCCCCCGCCCTGTCCACTGTCCACCGTCGTCCGTCCACTAGAGCCCGAGTTCGACCGCTACAGGCGAATCGCCCGAGTAGTCGTAGAACCCGCGCCCCGACTTGCGCCCGTACCAACCGGCCGCGACCATCTTGCGCAGCGTCGGCGGTGCGGCGAAGCGGCGCTCGCGGTACTCGTCGAACATGATGTCGGCGATCGACTTGGTGGTGTCCAGCCCGACGAAGTCGAGCAGCGTCAGCGGCCCCATCGGGTGGTTCGCGCCGGCCTTCATCGCGATGTCGATCTCCTCGATCGAGCCGACGCCCTCCTCGTAGGCGCGCACCGCGTCGAGCATGTACGGCACGAGCAGCCGGTTCACGATGAAGCCCGTCTTGTCCTTCGCGTGGACGAGCGTCTTCTTCAGCGACTCGCCGAACTCGAAGCCCGTTTTGAGCGACTCCTCGTCGGTGGTGACCGTCTGCACGACCTCGAGCAGCGGCATCACCTGCGCGGGGTTGAAGAAGTGCAGGCCGATGAACTTGTTGGGGCGCTTGGTCGCGGCCGCCTGGTCGATGACGGCGAGCGACGAGGTGTTGGTGGCGAAGACCGCGTCGTCCTTCACGATCCCGTCGAGCTCACGCCAGAGGTCGAGCTTGAGGTCGAGGTTCTCGGTGATCGCCTCGATGACGAGATCGCAGTCCTCGAAGCCGTCGAAGCCCGTGGTCGTCTTGATCCGGCCGCGGGTCTCGTCGGCGGCCGCCTGCTCGAGCTTGCCCTTCTCCACCGAGCGGCCGAGCTGCTTCTCGATCTTGCCGATGCCCTTCTGGATTCGATCGTCGTCGACCTCGCGGGCCACGACCT
>JAICRZ010000020.1 GCA_025937135.1 Thermoleophilaceae bacterium | reverse complement strand
GACCAGGTCCTCGTGCTCGCGCAGCGCGGTGTCCATGTCCATGAACACGACGCCCTGCTCCTCGAGCTGCTGGTTGACCTGGTGGTAGACGCTCTCGGACTCGTATTGCGCACCCACGCCCGCGAGGAACTTGCGCTCGGCCTCGGGAATGCCGAGCCGGTCGAACGTCTTCTTGACGTCCTCGGGCACGTCGTCCCAGGAGCGCTCGGCGCGCTCGGAGGCGCGCACGAAGTAGTGGATGTCGTCGAAGTCGACGCCGGCCAGGAACGGCGAGCCCCAGGTGGGCATCGGGCGGGCGAGGAAGTGGTCGAGCGCCTTGAGCCGGAAGTCGCGCATCCACTGCGGCTCGCTCTTGAACTCGGAGATCTTCTCGACGAGCTCGCGCGTCAGCCCCTTCGGCGCCTTGTAGAGGTAGTTCTCGGCATCGTGGAAGCCGTACTTCTCGGTGTAGTCCGCGTTGATTCCCTGCAGCGCCTGCTGCTCGGCGATCATCTCGGGCGTTGCCATGGTTACTCGACCTCCAGCTTGATCATGTCGTCGTCGACGATCACCGGGAAAGTGTCCACGGGTACGTAGGCGGGCAGGGTTAGGGGCTTCCCGCTCTTCAGGTCGAACAGCGACCCGTGACGCGGGCACTCGATGGTGCAGCGGTCCTGATCCAGCTCACCCTCGCTCAGCGTCCCGTTGTCGTGCGAGCAGCGATCCTCCATCGCGTAGATCGTGCCGGAGCAGTTGAAGACGCCGATCTCGAGGTCCTCCCACTCGACCACGCGCATGCGGCCTGGCGGGAGCTCGCTCGGGGGGCAGATGTCGATGATCTCGGGCACTTGAAAGGTCTCTCGCGAAAGTCCGACCGGCGGGATCGGATTTACCAGTCCAGTGTAGCGATGACGGCGGTCCGGTTAGCCTTTCCCGAGCCATGGTCGGGACGCTCGTCAGCTTCGCGGGGATCGCCGTGCTGGTGAGCCTCACGCCGGGCCCGGCGACGGCGCTCGTGGTGCGCTCCGCAGCTCTGCGCGGTCGGCGCGAGGCGCTGCTGGTCACGCTCGGCAACTCGACCGGCATCTTCATGTGGGCGATCGCGTCGGTGCTCGGGATCTCGGCGCTGGTGGCGGCGAGCGAGACGGCGTTCTGGGTGCTGAAGATCGCGGGCGCGGTCGTCCTGCTCTACCTCGGCATCCGGGCGCTGCGCGGAAGCGGCGACAGTGCCGAAGGCGAGACCGTTCGCACCGGGCGTACCGCGTACGGCACCGGGCTGATGACGAGCTTCGCCAACCCCAAGCTCGCCGTCTTCTTCATCGCGCTGTTCCCGCAGTTCGTGCCCGACGGCGACGCGGTCCTGCCGACCACGCTCGCGATGGCGGCGCTGCTCATCGCCGTGGACCTCGTCTACTTCTCGCTGCTCGCGCTCGTCGTCGCGCGTGCGCACCACGCGGTGGTGAGCTCGAAGCTCGCGCGCCGCGTGGAGCGCCTGACCGGCGCCGTGATGATCGGACTGGGTGTGCGCGTGGCGCTCGAGCACCGCTAGCTCGACGCCGCCGCGCGGTGCGCCGAGAAGTCCGGCTGGCGCTTCTCGGCGAACGCCGCCACGCCCTCCTGCGCCTCCTCCGACTCGACGAACTGGTGGAGCCCCGAGAACGCGACGTCGGCGATCCCGCCCATGTGCTCGCTGTCGGCGTTGAACGACTGCTTGACGAAGCGCAGCGCCGTGGGTGACAGCGCGAGGATCTCGTCGGCCCAGATCCGCACCTCGTCGTGCAGCTCGGCAGCCGGGACCACGCGGTTGACGAGGCCCCAGCGCTCCGCCGTGGCGGCGTCGTAGCGGCGGCAGAGCATCCAGATCTCGCGGGCGCGCTTCTCCCCCACGACGCGTGCGAGGTACGCGGTGCCGAAGCCGGCGTCGAACGAGCCGACGCGCGGGCCGTTCTGGCCGAAGACCGCCGTGTCGGCGGCGATCGTGATGTCGCACAGGACGTGGATGACATGCCCGCCGCCGATCGCGTAGCCGTTCACGGCGGCGATCACCGGCTTCGGCACGGTCCTGATCAGCCGGTGCAGCGTCTCGACCTCGAACAGGCCCGACTCCGACGGCCCGTAGTCGCCCGTCTCGGCGCGCTGCTTCTGATCGCCGCCGGTGCAGAAGGCGCGGTCGCCGGCGCCGGTCAGGCACACCACCCCCACCTCGGTGTCGGCCCAGGCGCGCTTCAGACAGGCGATCAGCTCGTCGACGGTGCGGGCGCGGAAGGCGTTCATCCGGTCCTGGCGGTCGATCGTGATGCGCGCGAGCCCGCGCTCGACCTCGTAACGGACGTCGGTGAGCTCCTGCATGTCGTGGCTCCTCGGTCGGGGTTGGCGTGAAAGCATTCCCCCCGATGCCCGATCGTGTCGCGCTGGTGACGGGAGGTGGCGGCGGAATCGGCGCCGCGATCGCACGCGCCCTGGCCGCCGACGGCTGCTCCGTGGCCGTCGCAGACCTCCGAATCGAGGCGGCGGAGGAAGTCGCGAATGAGCTCGAGCGCGCCTTCGCGGTGGAGCTGGACGTGACCGACGGGGCGTCCGTCAAACGCGTGACGAGCGAGCTCGGTGAGGTCGACGTGCTCGTCAACGCCGCGGGGTGGGACGAGCTGCGCCCATTCGTCGAGACCGACGAGGACTTCTGGGACAAGGTCATCGCGATCAACTTCAAGGGCGCCCTGCACACGACCCGGGCGACGCTGCCGGGGATGCTCGAGCGGCGCCGCGGGCGGATCGTCAACGTTGCTTCCGACGCCGGCCGCGTGGGCTCGTCGATGGAGAGCGTCTACTCCGGCGCGAAGGGCGGACTCATCGCCTTCACCAAGACCATCGCGCGCGAGGCCGCGCGCGCCGGCGTGACCGCCAACGTGGTCTGCCCCGGCCCGACGCGCACGCCACTGCTCGAGGGGATGGCGGAGGAGGGCGGCGAGAAGATGATCGACGCGCTGACGCGGGCGATCCCGATGCGGCGGCTCGCGGAGCCCGAGGACATCGCGGCCGCCGTCACCTTCTTCGCCTCCGAGCCCGCGGCGTTCATCACGGGGCAGACGTTGTCGGTGAGCGGCGGCCTGACGATGGCGTGACGCCGTCGGGCTAGAGCGCTCCCGCCGGGTCCGGGACCAGGGAGCGGCCGCTGGGCGCGGCCAGGACTCGCCAGCCGACCCAGCCCATCGCGACCAGCAGGATGACGGAGCTCACGATCAGGATGCCGGTGCTCGCCGCCGAGAAGCCGGCGATGTTGAGGAATGCGCCGAGCGGGAGTGCGATCGCAACCCAGGTCGGCACCGCGCGGGCGCGACGCAGTCCGGCGGACAGCAGGAGCAGCCCCACGAGGAATGCGAGGCCGCCGACCGTGTACACGAGGGACGAGCCGAGCGCGCTGTCGGAGCGATGAAGCAGCGCGACCATCTGCGCGCGGTCCGCGCCCGGGGCGGCCATCTGCCACGCAACCAGCTCACTGGCGGCGTCGCCGCCCGCGATCAGCGCGCCCAGCAGCGCGAGGCTGCCGCCCGCGTTACCCAGGCCGGCCGCGCGGTCGCGCGTCATCTGCATCAGGCCGAGCAGGGCGGGGACGAACAGCATGATCCCCGCCCAGGTGAAGATCGCGAACGCGTAGAAGCGTGCGGGGTGGGCGGAGATCACGGCGAGCTGGGCGGCGTCGTCGCTGTGTATCGCCGGTGATGCGATCGACGCCACGAGCGTCAGAAGCGGGGCGCCGATCAGGCCTGCGCCGACCGCGGTCTTGGTGAACTGCGTTGACATTGCGTCCTCCTCGTCGGGTGCAGGACGACGCTAAGTCGGCGGCTCGGGGAAATCGTCTGCCGACGCGGGGATCTGCCTACGACAGCGGGCCGATCACGCATCTATCCCAGGTCTGATGACGTGGCCCGTGCGCCGGGTTATCGTCGCCATGTGAGGGTCTCGCGCACTCGGCTCGGGGGACTGCCGGCGGCAGACGTCGCGCTCGCCGCGGCGCTGGCCGTGTACGGCGCGCTCGACGTCTTCCTCACCCACGAGTGGCACGGCAACAAGGCCGTGACCGCGGTGGTCGTGCTGGCGATGGCGCTGGCACTGGCATGGCGAAGGGCCGCGCCGCGCGTCACGCTCCTGGTGCCCGCAGGGGGCCTGGTGTTCCTGTCGCTGCTCTACGTGGGCTCGGAGACCGGCGCGAACCTGTTCATCCTGATCGCGGCCGCGTACTCGGTCGCGCTCTACGAGCGCGATCCGTTGACCGCTGCGGCGGTCTACCTGATCACGGCGGCCGTGCACACCGCGCGGACTCCGGAGGTCCACGGGGCGGGCGACTGGCTCTGGGACTTCGTCATGCTCGGTCTGGCATTCGGCGTCGGTCTGGCGATGCGCGCACGGCAGGCCCGAACAGACGCCCTGGAGGAGAATGCGCACGCGCTCCAGATCGCAGCCGCGGAAGAGGAGCGCCGACGCATCGCTCGCGAGCTGCACGACATCGTGTCGCACGGGCTCGGCGTGATGGTCCTCCAGGCCGGCGCCGCCGACCAGGTGCTCGACCGCGACCCGGCCCGCGCGCACGAGGTGCTCGCGTCGATTCGCGCGGTGGGCGAAGAGGCCATCGGCCAGATGGGGACGCTGCTCGGGCTCATCCGCGCGGAGGGTGAGACCTCGCTGGAGCCACAGCCGACACTGGCCGACCTGAAGGCCCTCGTCGCGAGAACAACCGACGCCGGCCTGCGCACCGACCTCGTGGTGCACGGAACACGCCGCCAGCTTCCCCCGGGGATCGAGCTGTCCGCGTATCGGATCGTCCAGGAGGGATTGACGAATGCGCTCAAGCACGCGTCCGCCGCCCGCACCACGGTGACGCTGCGATACGGCGACCGCGAGCTGCAGGTCGAGGTGGCGGACGATGGTCGCGCCGCGAACGGCGGCGGCCCCGGGAGCAGGCGTGGACTGGCGGGGATGGCCGAGCGAGTCGCCGTCTTCGGCGGCCACCTGCAGGCAGGCCCTGGACCCGAGGGCGGCTGGGTCCTTCGGGCGGACTTCCCGGTCGCGCGATGATCCGCGTGGTGATCGCCGACGACCAGGCGGTCGTGCGCGGCGGCCTGCGGCTGATACTCGAGTCGCAGGAGGACATCACGGTCGTCGGTGAGGCGGCCGACGGGATCGCGGCGCTCGAGCTGATCCGGGAGCTCCACCCCGACGTCGTCCTGATGGACATCAGGATGCCCGAGCTGGACGGGATCGCCGCGACCAGGCGGGTCGCTCAGACCGGCGCTTCCACGCACGTCCTCGTGCTCACGACGTACGACATGGACGAGTCGGTGTACGACGCGCTCAAGGCCGGCGCAGCGGGCTTCTTGCTGAAGACGGCCTCACCGCAACGCCTCATCGAGGCGACGCGCGTGGTGGCGACCGGGGAGTCGCTGCTGGCGCCCGAGGTGACGCGCCGGCTGGTCGACCGCTTCGTGGCCGGCGTCCGCCCGGGCGGGCCGACCCGCGCGCCGGAATTGGCGGACCTGACCGCGCGCGAACTGGAGGTGCTCGAGCTCATCGCGCGGGGACTGTCGAACGCGGAGATCGGCGGCGCGCTCTACGTGAGCGACGGCACGGTCAAGACGCACGTCACGCGCATCCTCGCGAAGCTCGGGCTACGCGATCGCGTGCAGGCCGTGGTTCTGGCGTACGAGTGCGGGCTGGTCGAGCCCGGCGCTACGCGCTAGCGGCGCTAATTGCCCGAGCCGTGCTGGGTGACCGCGATGAGCGGCCCCACCGCGCCGTGCGCCGGCGTCGCGTAACCCTGGAGGCGCGCATGGAACGCCCGGCCGACCCGCACCGCGTGCGCCTTCGCGAGCTCGGCGCGCTCGCCGGCGAACAGCTCGTCGACCGTCGTCGACCAGAGCTGGAGCCAGCGCTGGAAGTGCGCCTCGCGCAGCTCGACCTTCGCGTTGAGCTCCGCGTGCACGGCGAACGCGCCGCCGCGGTAGGTCTGCGCTCCGAGCAGCACGGTCTCCCAGAAGGAGGCGATCTTCGGCAGGTGCGCCTCGAGGTCGAGCTTGGCGACGTCGGTGAAGATGAAACCGATCAGCGGGTCCACGAGGGCCCGCTCGTAGAAGGCGCGCACGAGGCGGTCGCAGTCCGCCCGGCTCTCGATGTCTCGAAGAGCTTGCTCGGTCACAGCCCGGCAGCGGCACTGCCGCCCGGCTGGTACTCGGCCGACTCCCAGTCGACCGCGCCACCCAGGCCGGCGGACTTGAGGACCTTCAGCGACAGCAGCGCGCACTTCATGCGCGTGGCGGAGATGTCGATCCCGAGCAGCTCGAGCACGAACCGCTTGTCGAGCTTGAGCAGCTCGTCGACGGACATGCCCTTGACCTCGTCGGAGACCATCGAGGCTGACGCCTGCGAGATCGCGCATCCCTGGCCGCTGAACGCGACGGCGGTGATCCTGCGCTCGTCGTCGACCTTGAGCTCGACCTTCAGCTCGTCGCCGCACAGCGGGTTGACGTCCTCGAACTCCATGTCGGGCGCGTCGAGGTGCCCGAAGTTGTGCGGGTGCTTGTAGTGCTCGAGTATCTGTTCCCTGTAGAGCGCGTCCATCAGGCGAAGACCCTACGGACCTCGGCGAGCCCGTCGATCAGGCGGTCGACGTCGGCGCGCGTGTTGTGCACGCCGATCGAAGCGCGCGAGGTGGCGGGTACGCCCATGTGACGCATCAACGGCTGCGCGCAGTGGTGACCGGCGCGGATGCAGACGCCGTCGCGCGCGAGGATCTCCGCGGTGTCGTGCGGGTGGATCCCTTCGAGCGTGAACGACACGGCCGTTCCGCGCGGCTGATCCAGAGGCCCCCTGATCGTGAGGCCGTCGACCTCCTGGAGGCGCTCGATCAGGTACTCGGTCACGGCCAGCTCGTGGGCGAGCACGGCGTCGATCCCGAGCGCGGACAGCCAGCGGATCGCCGCGCCCAGGCCGGCCGCCTCCACGTACGGGGTCGTGCCCGCCTCGAACTTCCACGGCAGCGCGTTCCAGGTCGACATGTCCCAGTCGACGCGCGCGATCATCTCGCCGCCACCGAGGAACGGCGGCATGTCCTCGAGCAGCTCGCGGCGCCCGTAGAGAACGCCGATGCCGGTCGGCCCGTAGACCTTGTGGCCGGTGAAGCCGTAGAAGTCGGCGCCGAGCTCGCGGACGTCCACGCGCATGTGCGGGATGGCCTGCGCGCCGTCGACCAGCACGAGCGCCCCGGCGGCGTGCGCCCGCTGGACGATCTCGGCGACAGGGTTGAGTGTGCCGAGCGCGTTCGACACGTGGCCGACGCAGACGAGCTTCACGTCGCCACGGGCGAGCTCGCGGTCGAGCGAGTCGAGGTCGAGCCGGTAGTCGTCGTCGACGTCCACGTAGGCCAGCTTCGCCCCCACCTCGGCGCACAGGAGCTGCCACGGCACGATGTTGGAGTGGTGCTCCATCTTGGTCGTGAGCACGCGATCGCCGGCGCGCACGTTGCGCCGCCCCCACGAGTACGCGACGAGATTGATCGCCTCGGTCACGTTCTTCGTGAAGATGATCTCCTCGACCGACGCCCCGAGCCAGTCGGCGACCGTCGCACGCGCGCCCTCGAACGCCGCCGTCGACTCCTGTGACAGCGCGTACACGCCGCGGTGGATGTTCGCGTTCGACTCGCGGTAGATGCGGTCCATCTCCACGAGCACCGGCTCGGGCGTCTGGGCGGTGGCGGCGCTGTCGAGATAGACGAGCGGGCCGGAGCCGATCTCGCGCGCCAGGATCGGGAACTGCTCCGCGACCGCCGCGACGTCGAGCGCCGGTGCGGAGACGGGCTCCATCAGGCGGCTGCCGCCTCGACCTCTTCGCGGATCCAGCCGTAGCCCTTCTCCTCGAGCACGGTCACGAGCTCGGGACCGCCCTGCTTCACGATCCGCCCCTGGTAGAGGACGTGCACGAAGTCGGGCTTCACCATGTGCAGGATGCGCTGGTAGTGGGTGATGATCAGGACGCCCATGTCCGGGCCCTTCAGCGTGTTGACGCCGTGGGCGACCACCTTGAGCGCGTCGATGTCGAGGCCCGAGTCGGTCTCGTCGAGCACCGCCAGGTTGGGCGACTGGAGCGCGAGCTGGAGGATCTCCATGCGCTTCTTCTCGCCGCCGGAGAAGCCCTCGTTCAGGTAGCGGCCGATGAACTCGCGCGGCACCTCGGTCAGCTCCATCGCGGCCTCGACGGTCTTGCGGAACTCCTTCAGCGGGACCGGATCCTCGCCGCGCTGCTCGCGGTGCGCGTTCATCACGGTTCGCAGGTACTTGGTGACCGTCACGCCCGGCACCGACACGGGGTACTGGAACGCCATGAACAGCCCCATGCGGGAGCGCTCGTCGGTATCCGCCTCGGTGATGTCCTCGCCCTTGAAGACGATCTGGCCGTCGGTGACCTCGAGGTTCGGGTGACCCATGATCACGTTCGCGAGCGTGGACTTGCCGGACCCGTTCGGGCCCATGAGCGCGTGGATCTGGCCGTCGTCGATCGTCAGGTCGACCCCCTTGAGGATCTCCTTCTCACCGGCTCGGACGTGGAGGTTGCTGATCTCTAGAAGCGGCATTGGTCTCCTGGGGGAATCGAAAGCTTGGTTACGGGCCGGCCTGCACGACCGGCAGCGCGGTGACGTCCTCGGGCAGTGCGACGACCGGCGCGCCGCAGCGCGAGAACTCGACGAGCTCGGCGAGCGTGGTGCCCTGGAGCGCCTGGATCATGCCCATCTGCACGCGCATCCAGAGCAGCTTCGTCGAGCACGTGCTGGCCGCATCGCCCTCGTGGGAACACGCGACCTTGCCGGGCGGCGCTGCGGTGAAGCACTCCATCGGAGCGATCGAGCCCTCGAGGGCGAGGACCACCTCGTCCATCGCGATCTCGCCGGCGGGGCGAGCGAGGCGGTAGCCGCCGTGCGCGCCGCGGCTCGACTCCACGAGGCGGGCGCGCTTGAGGCTCGCGACCACGTGCTCGAGATAGGAGAGCGGCAGGTCCTCCGCCTCTGCGATCGCCTTCAACGAGGTGGGCTGATCGCCCTCCTGACGCCCCAGCTCGACCATGAGCCGGACGCCGTACTCGGCCTTCGAGGAGAACGTCATGTGGCAAATCCTAGCACCGGGGTCGGATTGCCAGAACCCACTCCGGAAGCGGTCTCAGGGGTGTCACCGGCGCCTCGTCGCGGCGGTTGTAGTTGAATATTTCCCTTAATGCTTCACACTTCCCTACCGGAAGTGGCTGCTCCCACCCGACAGCCCGCCGTGGCACCCCTACCGAACGGCAGCGAGGATGGTCGACGCCTGCGCGTGCTCGTGGTCGACGATCAGGAGGTCGTTCACTGGGGCTTCAAGACCCTGCTCGCACGGCGGGCCTGGGTCGAGGGCTACGCGGCCGCTGCGACCACCGCCGAGGCCGTCGAGCTGGCAGCACGCGACCAGCCCGACGTCGCGCTCGTGGCGGCGACCGTGGGCGACGACTCCGGCGCCGAGGTGATCCGGCGGCTGACCGAGGTCTCGCCGGCCACGCGCGTGCTGCTGATGGCGAGCAGCGGCCGCGTGTCCGCGCGCGGCGCCCGCGCGGCCGGGGCGTTCGGCTTCGTGCCCAAGCACTGGCCGGCGCAGGACATCGCCAACGCGGCGCGCATGGTCGGGCTCGGCATGACGGTGTTCGCGCCGGAGGCCGACGGCGACAGCGCGATGCTGTCGGATCGCGAGCGCCAGGTGCTCGACATGATCGCGACAGGCTCGACCAACCGCGAGATCGCGGCGCGGCTGTTCCTCTCGCCACACACCGTCAAGGACCACACGAGCGCGCTCTACCGCAAGATCGGCGCGCGCAATCGCGCCCAGGCGATCCTGCGCGCGCAGCGCCTGGGGATCCTGGGATAGCTAGATCGGCGCGCTCCTCGCCCCGATCGCATAGCCGATCACGTTGATCACGAGGTGGACCGCGGTGACCAGCACGAACACGAGCGCCGCCTGCCACACCGCCATCGTCCAGAGCGGCAGCAGCACGACCCAGACGACCAGCACGAAGTCGGCCTGGTCGTAGATCGTCAGCAGCAGGTTGCGCTGCGTGCCGGGCGCGATGTCGAGCCGGCGCTTGAGGAAGCTGTTCGGCAGCTCGCCGAGCACGACGCCGATGCCCAGCAGCAGGCCGTACAGGACCGGGCCGGCGTCGCGGATGCCGTTCGGGAGCCGCGACCACCACGGGTCCCACAGCGACAGCAGCAGCGTGGCCGCGAGCACGCCGGTCGTCATCACGAGCGCGCCGCGCCAGGTCTTGTTGTCGCCGAACACGCGGCGGCCGCGGAAGCACGCGCCACCGTCGAGCGGCCGCTTCAGCGACTTCAGCAGGTCGAGGCTGAGCACCGGCGCGTGCAGGAGCGCCGCACCCAGCACGGGCACGAAGACCCAGATCGCCTCCACTAGATATCTATCCGTCGTCCCGCGCGCGAACGAAGCGGATCAGCTCGGCGTCGCTCGACTCGAGCCGGTCGACCGGCTCGCCGGTGCACGTGCAGAGCTGGATCACGGCGTGCTCGTCCGACACGTGCAGCGCGCGCCACACCGCGCCGTGGTTCTCCCAGCGCTGAAGTATCTCTACGGGTGTCTCATCCATGCTGCATATGGTTCCCGGAATGGCCGGTCTGGTCCCCGAGGACATAGAACGCTACGCCGACGCGCGCACGACCGCCGAGCCCGAGCATCTGCGGGCCGTGGCGGAGGAGACCCGCGAGCGCACGCGCTCGCCGGGAATGATGTCCGGCCACGTCGAGGGGCGGCTGCTCGAGATGCTCGTGCACTCGAGCGGCGCACGGCGTGTGCTCGAGTTCGGCACGTTCACCGGCTACTCGGCGCTGTCGATGGCCGCGGCGCTGCCCGACGGCGGGACCGTCGTGACGCTGGAGGTGAGCGAGGAGCACGCGGAGATCGCGCGCCGCCACATCGCCGCGAGCCCGTACGCCGACCGCGTCGACCTGCGCGTGGGGCCGGCGCTCGAGTCGCTCGAGGACGTCGACGGACCGTTCGACC
Organism: Thermoleophilaceae bacterium; assembly: GCA_025937135.1. Classification (GTDB taxonomy): domain Bacteria; phylum Actinomycetota; class Thermoleophilia; order Solirubrobacterales; family Thermoleophilaceae; genus JAICJV01. Next base: position 12,904 of record JAICRZ010000020.1, on the reverse strand, counting down.
TCGTCTTCATCGACGCGGACAAGCCGAGCTACGGGCTCTACTTCGAGGCGGCGCTCGAGCGGCTTGCCGAGCGCGGGCTGATCGTGGTGGACAACACCCTGTGGAGCGGCCGCGTGGTCGACGAGCGCGACCCCGATCCTGACGACAGCACGCTCGCGCTGCGCCGCTTCAACGACACCGTCGCCCGTGACGAGCGCGTGGTCTGCGTGATCCTCACGATCCGCGACGGCGTCACGCTGATCCGCCGCGCCTGACCGGCCTAGGGACGGATCTCGACGACCGTCCCGAGGAAGACGTGCTTGACGATCCAGCGCGCGTCGCGGTCGCGCGCGCGCAGGCAGCCGAGGCTTGCGGCGTGCCCGATCGTCTGCGGCTCTGAGGTTCCGTGGATGGCCAGGCGATCGCCGCCCGCCCAGCCCTGCGCGACGTGCGGCTGGTGCCCCGAGAGGGCGAGCGCACAGCAGCCGTAGGCGGCGCTGCGCGTCATCAGCTCGAGCTTGTCCGTCACGGCGTAGCGACCCGTGGGCGTCGGCGTGGTCGGGCTGCCGATGGCGACGGTGAAGCGCTTGACGGCACGGCCGTTCCGGGTGACCGTCACGTGGCGCGTCGACAGGTCGGCGGTGACCGCCCACGGGTTGGCCACGAGCTGCGTGGCGCCGATCGGGATCCAGCCGTAGCGGCCGTTCGGCAGCTCGGTGGCGATCACCTTCAGCCAAGTTCCCTGCCGGTCGACGGTGGCCAGCACGCGCGGCGAGCCCCACTCGGTCCGGCGCCCCAGCCGCGCGAGGCGGCGCCCGCCCGGCGCTGCCCGCAGCACCGTGGCGCGGCGCAGGACGGCAACCGGCGCGCCGCGCTGCTTCACGCGCTCGTAGCGCTCGGCCGCCGATACGCCGGCGTTCGTGCTCGCGCCGACCGACGGCGGCGCGGCCGCGGGGCCGACCCAGCCGGTGAGCGCGATCGCCCCGGTGGCGACCGGCGTCAGGAGCAGGCCTGTACGGCGCAGGGGCACTTGCCAGTGGTACCCGCGTGGTGAAACGGCATAACGAAGCCCTTCAGGAGGCGTCGGCGATGGCGCGGTCCATGTCCGCGGCCGGCGACTCGATCACGCGCCCGTGGCCCACGGCCAGCCGCGACGGGTCCAGCGCACGCAGGCGGCGGCCGCTCTCGAGCGCGGTCGGCTTGTGCCAGGTCGCGATTGCGACGAGGGGGAACAGCGGGCGGATCTTGCCGGAGACGGCGATCCCGCCGAGCGTCTGGTACGCGTCGCCGGCGATCAGCGTGCGGTCGCGCGTGTCGAGAAAGGCGACGTGGCCGGGCGTGTGCCCGGGCGACGCGACCACCTCGAGCGACCCGACCCGGTCGCCGGGCTCGAGCAGGCGAGTGGGCTCGACGTCGACCTCCGTGTAGCTGCCGCGGAGCTTGGCCTGGGGCTCGTCCGGGTCGAGGCTCCTGTCGCCGCGCAGGAAGCGCGCGTCGCGCGCCGAGATCAGGACCTCCGCTTCGGGGAGCTGCTTGTGCAGCTCGGCGAGCGAGCCGACGTGGTCGCCGTGCGCGTGCGTGAGCGCGATGCGCCGGACCTCGCCGCGCGCGTCCTCGGCGGCCGCGACTATCGCCCTCGCGCTGCCGGGCACCGCGGTGTCGACGATCGTGAGCCCGTCCTCGTCCTCGACCAGGTAGGCGTTGACCGCCCCGAGCCGGGTGACCTTGATCAGATGGTCGCCGTGCCGGCTGACACCCATGCACCGAACCTACAGCAAGCCCACAGCCCGCCGGCTCTGCGGGCTGTGGAGTGTCGCCTGTGGGCTGCCCTCAGACGAGCCGTACGTTGACGGCCTTCGGCCCCTTGTCGCCCTGCTCGGACTCGTACTCGACCCGCGCGCCCTCGGCGAGCGAGCGGTATCCGTCCGCCTGAATGCTGCTGTGGTGAACGAAGAGGTCCTTCGAGCCTTCATCGGGTGTGATGAAGCCGAAGCCCTTCTCGTCGCTGAACCACTTAACGACCCCAGTTGCCATGTGTCCTCCACGGCGTACGTCCGTGCTGCGTCTGCCGCGATGCCGCTGGCAACCGTCGTGAGCGCCCGCACTGCTTTCACCGGTCCAACCCCGGCCTGAACGGCGCGGAAAGTACCACGCGCGGGGGATGGCTGCCATCCGCCAGACTCCGCTCGTGGCCGAGGGACGGAGAACCCGCATCGCCGTCGCCGCCGCGGCGGCGCTGGCACTCGCCGACGCGTCGATCGTGACCCTCGCGCTGCCGCGGCTCCTGACGGAGCTCGACGCGAGCGTCGAGGGGGTCGCGGCGGTGATCGGCGTGTACACGGTGGTCGTGGCCGCGGCCCTGCTGCCCGCCGAGCGCCTGCGGCGGGCGCTGGGAAGCCGCAGGCTGGGCGCGGCGGCGCTGGCGCTGTTCGCGCTGGCGTGCGCCGGCTGCGCGGCCGCACCCTCGCTCGAGGCGCTGCTGGCGCTGCGCGCCGTGCAGGCGCTCGGCGGCGCGGGCGCCCTCGTGGCGGCCTTCGACGTGCTCGGCGCCGGCGAGGAGCGCTCCCCCGGCCGCCACCTGTGGACCGCGGCCGCCGTCGCGGGCGTGGCGGCAGGCCCGGCGCTCGGCGGCGTGCTGACCCAGGCATTCGACTGGCGGGCGATCTTCATAGCCCAGATCCCGGTGGCGGCAGCGGGCGCGCTGGCCTGCGCGCGCAGCGCGCCCCATCCCGAGGCCCCCCGCGGGCCGCGGGCCGCGGGCCGCGGGCCGATCGTCGCGCTCGCCCTCGTCGGCGCCGCGCTCACCGCCGTCCTCTTCCTCCTCGTCCTCCTGCTGGTCGCCGGCTGGAACCTGTCGCCGATCGCGGCCGCCGTGGCCGTCAGCGTGCTGCCGGTGGCGGCGCTGGGCGCCGGGCGCATCCAAGGCGGCGACGCGCGCTCGCGCGCCGCCACGGGCTGTGTGCTGGTCGGCGCCGGGACGCTCGCGCTCGCCTTCATCCCGCTGGCGTCCGCGTGGTGGACGGTCGTCCCTCAGCTGCTGGCGGGCGCCGGGATGGGCCTGGCGCTGCCGGCGCTGGCGGGCGAGCTGATTCCCGAGCGCACGTCGCACGACGCGGGCCGGCTTCTGGCCGCGCGCCACGGCGGGATCGCGCTCGCCCTGCTGGTGCTGGCGCCGATCGTCTCGTCCAACCTCGACTCGGCCACGTTCCGCGCCCGCGAACGCGGCGTCGCGATCGTGCTCGACGCGCCGCTGCCGCCGCAGGACAAGCTGCGGCTGGCACCCGACCTGCTGGCGGGTGTCCAGACCGACGAGCCGCGGCGAGCGCTCGCGCGCGCCATCGACCGCAACCGCGACCGCTTCTCGGGGAGCGAACGCGCGGCGTACGACCGGCTCGGCCGCCGCGCCGACGACACGCTCGTGCAGGCCGTGAAGGAGTCGTTCCGGCTCGCGTTCCTGATGGCGGGGGCGCTGGCACTCGTGGCCGCGGCCTTCGTCGTGCCCGGGCCGGGCCGCCGCACGACGCTCGCGCGCGCCGCGATCGCCGCCCTCACGATCACCGCGCTGTACGGCGGGCTGGACGCGACGCTGGGCCCGAAGCCGGTGCCGATCGCCGACCCGTGCAACCCGCGCCCGAGCCCGCAGGCGGGCGGCATCGGCGGGCTGCTCCAGGACCAGGCGCTCGCGACGCTCGACCAGGTCGCGTGCCACTTCGGCTCCTCGCGCGAGGAACTGGTGCTGGCGCTCGCCGACAAGCAGGACGCCAAGCGCTACCGCGAGCGCTACGGGGTCGACCCGCGCTCGGCGGGCGACGTGCTCCAGGGCCTGATCGGCGGCTGATGGCGCTCACGCGCAGGCGTGTCCGACGCGCGCCACGGCGCCGCGTTCGCGCTGCTCGCCGGCCTCGACCCCGCTCCGGACGGAGCGCTCGCCCAGCCGGCCGACGCGGCGACCGTTCTCGCCAAGCTGCACCCGGTCCTGAGGTACCGTGCCCGCCGCCATGAGGATCGAGATCGTGACCGAGCGGGACCTCGAGGAGCTGCTCCCGCTCATGCGCGGCTACTGCGACTTCTACGAGGTGGGCCCGACCGACGACGCGCTGCTGGCGATGAGCCGCGCCCTGATCGCCGGCCCGGAGCGCGAGGGCGTGCAGCTGATCGCGCGCGACGGCAGCGGCCGCGCGTTCGGCTTCGCGACGATCTTCTGGACCTGGTCGACGTCCTCGGCCGCGCGGATCGGCACGATGAATGACCTCTACGTGGCGCCCGAGGGCCGCGGCTCAGGCGCAGCCGACGCGCTGATCCGCGCCTGCGTCGATCGCGTCCGCGAGCACGGCGGCATCCGGCTCGAGTGGCAGACGGCGCTCGACAACCAGCGCGCGCAGAGCGTCTACGACCGCGTCGGCGGCACGCGCGAGCAGTGGCTCAGCTACTCGCTGCCTACCGAGCCTTGAGGATGCGCAGGTTGCCCTGCGCGGGCTCGCCCCGGTTGCCGGCCAGATCCGTGGCGGTCAGCGTGACCGTGTAGAGGCCGGGCTTCGCCGGTCGCGACCAGCCGTACCAGTGCGAGCCGCGCCCGACGACCGCGCTCGTGGCGAAGACGACCGCGCCGGCTCGCGTGCGGATCGTCATACCCACGCGCGAGATCTTGTCGAGGCCGAAGCTGATCCTCGCGCGGCGGCCGGTGCGGATTCGCCTCGTACTCGCGGTCACGGTCGGCGGCTCCTGCTCGTCGGCCTTGAAGCGCGCGGCGGTGTCGCAGTACACGGGCTGCGCCACGCGCTTGCAGAGGTTCTGCAGGAAGCCCGTGACGAGCTGGTGGTAGCTGAGGTCCGACTCGCGGTGCTGGTCGTAGAGCGACCATTTGCCGGTGTCGTAGCTCGGCACGATCGCGCGCGCCTCGGACTCGCCGGCGCTGAACAGCGCCTGTGCGTGCGGGTCGCCGGTGAGCTGCGCGACGTCGTACAGGCCGATGACCGCCTGGAGGTGCGCGTTCAGCACGCGCAGGCTCGGCGCGAAGCTGTAGATCAGGTAGAACGCGCCGTCGGCGTCGTCCACCCGCACGCCCGCCGGCGGCGGCCGGTCGAACAGCGCGGTCGCGCGGAGCGCGAGGTCGGTGAGCGACGGGTCGCCGAGGAGCTGCCCGGCGCGTGCCAGCGCCTGGACGCCGGTGCCCTGCGAGATCGAGCTGGTCCAGGGCGGCGACCCGCCGCCGAAGCGGAAGTAGTACTCCCACGCGGGGAAGCCGCCGCGGTCGGCCGCGAGCGGCACCAGCTCGTCCACGAGCTCGCGGAGCGCGCTGCGGCGGCGTGAGGACCAGAGCGCGTTCGCCTTGCCGAAGTTGGCGAGCATCTGGAGCTCGATGCCCTGGCCGCGGTAGTACTGCCAGATCACCTGGCTACCCGAGAAGCTCACGCGCTGGCCGCTCGCGAGGAGGCGACCGGTCGTCCACCACTGGCGGTTGCGGTCGATCGTGAGGAACACCGGCTCGAGCCGCGAGGGCGTGAGCGCGCCGGCACGAGCCATCGCGTCGGCGTTCAGGAGCACCGCCCCGAGCTCCGTCCGGCGCGTGCCGGTGAGCTTGCGATAGCTGCGCAGCGCGCGCTTGACCACGGCGGTGCGCGCGTCGTGCGTGGCCTGGTCGATCTGGCCGGCCCGCAGCAGCGCGTCGAGCGCGTCGCGCGTCGGGCGGCCGAGCGGCGCGCGCTTTCGGGCAGCGTGTATCCGATGCGAGCTGTGCGGCAGCTCCGTCGGGCCGGCGAAGCGCTCGTGCCGGACGGTCGTGCGCTTGCCGTGCAGCACCGTCACCGGCGCCGCGAGCGCCGAGCCGGAGAAGATCAGCGCGAGGCTCGTCGCCAGGGCTGCTGTGAAAAGCTGGTGAAAGCGTTCGATGCCAGATTGCAACCGATGACCCTTCCCGAAGTTCCGCGGCTCCCCGGCGTCGAACATCGCCACGCGACCGCCCGCGGGATCCGCATGCACTACGCGGAGGCGGGCGCGGGCGACCCGCTCGTGCTTCTGCACGGCTGGCCCCAGCACTGGTGGATGTGGCGCGACCTGATCGGGCCGCTGGCCGAGCGCTTCCGCGTGATCGTTCCGGACCTGCGCGGCCACGGCTGGTCGGAGAAGCCGAGCGGCAGCTACCGCAAGAGCGAGCTGGCCGAGGACGTCGTGGCGCTGCTCGACGAGCTCGGGCTCGAACGCGTGCGGCTGGCCGGTCACGACTGGGGCGCGATCACGAGCCTCCTCGTGGCCACCTCCCACCCCGAGCGCGTCGAGCGGCTGGTGGCGATGTCGGTCCCGCACCCGTGGCAGCGGCGGCCCGACCCCGTGGCCGTGGCCGCAACCAGCTACCAGCTCGTGCTGTCCGGCCCGTGGGGCAGGTTCGCGATCCAGAACGGCTTCATGCGCCAGATGCTCAAGATGGGCCGCAGCATCGGCTCGTTCAGCGCCGACGAGGTCGAGATGTACGAGGCGATCCAGCGCGAGGACGACGCCGTCGCGGCCAGCGTGCGGATGTACCGCACGTTCCTCACGCGCGAGATGCCGTCATGGCTGCGCGGCAGCTTCGTCCCGGGCCGCCTCACCGTGCCGACGCTGTGGCTGATCGGCGAGCACGACGTCCTGGGCAGGAACGCCGACGACGGCTACCGCGACCACGCCGACGACATGACCCTCGAGCAGATCCCCGGCGCGAACCACTTCATGCCCGAGGAGATGCCGGAGCAGATCGTCAAGCGCATGCTGCAGTTCCTCTGAGTCGGCAGTCGGCAGTCGGCAGTCGGCCGCCCGACACTGCGGACTGCCGACTGCGGACTGCCTACCCTCGCTGGCGATGGCAGTACTACTAGCTTCCGATCTGGGCAAGGACATGGCCGGGGAGCCGCTGTTCCGCGGCGTGTCGCTCAAGCTCGAGCGCGGTCAGCGGCTCACGCTTTCGGGCCGCAACGGCTCGGGCAAGACGACGCTGCTGCGGATGCTCGCCGGCGAGTCGTCGGTCGACGAGGGTCAGATCGTCTTCGAGAAGGGCGCCCGCGTCGCGCTGCACGACCAGCGCCCGCCGCGCGAGCGCGCGCTGTCGCTGCGCGACTACGTCCTCGGCGGCTGCGCCGACCTCGTCGCACTGGAGGAGGAGCTGGGCCGGCTCGAGCGAGCCATGGGCGAGGGCGCCGCCGACCCCGCAACCCTCGATTCGTACTCCCGCGCGCAGGCGCGGCTCGACCACGCCGGCGGCTACGGCTGGCGCGAGCGCGCGATCGGCGTGGTGCGCGGCCTGGGCTTCGTAGACGACGACCTCGACCGCCCCCTGTCGACCTTCTCGGGCGGCGAGCTCACCCGTGGGTCGCTCGCGCGCGCTCTGGCCGGCGACCCCGACCTGCTGCTGCTCGACGAGCCCACCAACCACCTCGACGTCGAGTCGATCGAGTGGCTCGAGGGAACGCTCCAGCGGATCGACGCGGCCGTGGTGCTCGTCGCGCACGACCGCTGGTTCCTGGAGGCGGTCGGCACCGCGGTGCTGGAGCTCGAGGGTGGACGCGGCCGCTTCTTCGACGGCCCCTGGCACGCGTGGCGCAAGGAGAAGGCGGCGCGTGAACTGGCGCTCGGCCGCGCGATCGAGCGCCAGGAGGCGGAGATCGCCCGCCTCGAGCGCTTCGTGGACCGCTTTCGCGCGGGCACGCGCGCGCGTCAGGCCCAGTCGCGGGCGAAGAAGCTCGCCAAGACCGAGCGCGTCGCGCGCGACCCGCGCAATGGCAAGTCGCTCGGCTTCGCCTTCAAGCCGCCCGAGCGCAGCGGGCGGGTGGTGCTCGAGGTCGAGCACGGCGAGGTCGGCGTCGCCGGGCGCACTCTCCTGCGCGACTTCGAGCTCTGGCTCGAGCGCGGCGAGCACATCTCGCTCGTCGGACCGAACGGCACGGGCAAGACGACGCTGATCGAGGCCCTCGCCGGCAACCGCGAGCTCGACTCCGGCAAGCTGCGACGCGGCCACAACGCGAAGATCGGCTACCTCTCCCAGCACGCGGAGGAGCTGGGTACCGAGGGGACCGTGCTCGAGGCGACGCAGCGCGCAACCGGGCTCACGCCCAACAACGCACGCGCGCTGCTCGGCCGCTTCCTGTTCTCCGGCGAGGAGGCCGAGAAGCCGCTCGTCGGGCTGTCGGGCGGCGAGCGCCGGCGGGTCTCGCTCGCGGTGCTCTACGCATCGGGTGCCAACGTGCTGATCCTCGACGAGCCCACCAACCACCTCGACGTCGAGAGCCGCGAGGCGCTCGAGGACGCGCTGCGCGCGTTCGAGGGCTCCGTGCTGCTGATCTCGCACGACCGCGCGCTGCTCGACGCGGTGGGAACGCGGACGGTTGCGGTGGAGGATGGGAGCCTGCGGTCGTACGAAGGTGGGTGGACGGAGTACCTGCGCGCGCGGGAAGCGAGACGGCGGACCGCGGACGGCGGACCGCGGGAGCCCAAGGACAAGCCGGCCCGCGGCCCGCGGCCCGCGGCCGGCGGTCCTTCCAAGAACCAGGCCAAGCGCATCGAACGCATCGAGACTCAGATCGAAGCGGCCGAGGCCGCCCTGTCGGCGCTCGAGGAGGAGCTGGCGGATCCGTCGGCGTGGGCGAGCCCGAGCGCGACCGAACGCAACTCCAAGCGGCACGCCGATGCCAAGGCCGCGGTCGAGGCGCTCTACTCCCAGCTCGAGACGGCCGGCGCGTAGACGGCTACGGCACGTACGCCTGGCGCAGCTTCGACGGCTCGCGGAAGGTGGACTCCGGTGTCGCCGGGCGGTAGTCGAAGCCGAGCCGTTCGAGGTAGCCGGAGCTCACGAGGTCGACCATGTCGTGGTCCTTCGCCCGCAGCGAGGCGTCGCCGCCGCTGGCGCACGCCATCGAGACTACGTGCTCGGGCCGCGGCAGGTCGGGCAGCTCGAGCCGCGGCCTGTGGCGCCAGTCGAACGCCTTGGCGATGTTCTGCGCGTACGCGTCGCGGCGGGTGAGCGGCCGCAGGCCGAAGCGGTACTCGATCATCTTCAGGATCGATTCGAAGCCGAAGCGCTGATGGGCGACGTGGCCGCGGCGCAGGTACGGCGACAGCGCCACCGCCGGGATCCGGAATCCCATCTGGCCGAAGTCCTTGTTGATGTCCGGGTCGTTGCGCGCGTCGGGGACGCGCGGCGGCGCGACGTGGTCGAAGAAGCCGCCCCACTCGTCGTACACCACGAAAAGCGCGCCGTGCTTCCACTGCGGCGACTCCATGAACGCGTGGCACACGTCGGCCATGAACGCCTGGCCGGTGCGAACGTCGCCGTGCGGGTGCTCGTCGCCCGACAGCCCCGGCCCCTCGCCCTCGGAGCCGGCGAAGTTCGGGTCCACGTAGGACACGTGCGGCAGCGTGCCGGACGCGCAGCGCTCGTAGTACTCCGCGATCGACCCGGAGCTGCGCGCGAGGCGGTCGGCGCCCCAGAGCGCCGTGACCGGCACGTCGTTGTAGAAGTAGCGCGACGAGACGCCGGCGCGGTCGAGCGCGGCCCAGATCGTCGTGTCGGGGAAGCCGGTGGTGTACTGCGTCTGCGGCGGCAGGTCGTTGTCGACGTTCCCGTACGACTGCGCGGCGTGCATGTACTCGCGGTTCGGCAGGGTCGAGCCCATGAGCGAGCAGTGGAAGCGATCGAACGCCGTGAACGCCTTCGCCGCGTCCTGGATGAAGCCGAGGTCGCCCTCCGCGTAGTAGGAGATCGCGAAGACGTCGTTTCCGCCCGAGCGCAGGAAGCCGTCGCAGCGGCCGCCGTCGAGCTGCGTGCGGCCGCCGGCCCAGGAGTGGTCGGGGTCGGGATGGCCGCAGCCCTGCCAGTCCGGCGCGAGCCTGATCGTCTCGAACGTGCGGCCGTTCGGGTCCGTGAACGTCAGCCCGGCCTGGCGCCCGTCGGCCCCCGGCAGCCAGCCGAGGTAGTGGTCGAACGAGCGGTTCTCCATCATCAGCACGACGAACGTGTCGATCGGCATGTTGCGTGGGCTCGGCAGCTTCGTGCGGCTCTGGATCCGCGCCGCCTCGGCCACGAGCGTGTCGGCCGGCAGCACGCTCGCAAGCCCGGCGGCGCCCGCGAGCATCGCCGTGCGCTGCAGGAACTCGCGCCGTCGCAGGTGCTCGTCCGGGTGCTCTTCGGCGAAGCGTTCCTCGTCCGCCACGCGCGCAACGTAGCTGACGGGCGGCGCGTCGCGCGCAGCTTCGGTCAGCTCGAGACGGCGGGCGCGTAGCGCTTCACCGGCTGCGGGCTGAAGCCCGGCAGCGAGATCTCCACGCGCGCGCCGCCCTCCGGCGACTCACCGGCCGCGACCCGGCCGCCGTGCGCCTCGGCGATCGCCCGCACGATCGCGAGCCCGAGCCCGACGCCGCCACGCACGCGGTTGCGCGCCGAGTCGGTGCGGTGGAAGCGATCGAACACGCGGTCGCGCTGGCCGGGCGGGATGCCCGGGCCGTCGTCCTCGACCGCGAAGGTGACCCAGTTGCCGCGGGCCGAGGCAGTCAGGCGGACGAGCCCGCCGGGCCCGGTCTGCTCGATGGCGTTGCGCAGGAGGTTGCGCAGGGCCTGCGCGAGGCGGTCCGGGTCGGCGTCGAGGAAGCCGCGCGGCACGCCGCCCGAGACGAAGCGGCGGTCGGCGGTCGCGCGGAAGCCGTCGAGCAGGTCCTCGGCGAACGGCTCGAGCTCGATCGAGCGGCGCTGGAGGAACTCGCTCTCGTCCGCGCGCGCGAGCACCAGCAGGTCCTGCACCAGCCGCTCCATCCGCACGATCTCGGTTCGCACGAGGCGCTCGACGTGGCTGACGTCGGCGGGCGACGGATCGGGGATCCGCGCGAGCACCTCGAGCTGGCCGCGAATCACCGTGAGCGGCGTGCGCAACTCGTGCGACGCATCGGAGGCGAATGCCCGCTGGCGCGCGAATGCGTCCTCGAGCCGGTCGAGCATCGTGTCGAACGAGTCGGCGAGCTGGCGGATCTCGTCGCTGCGGCCGGGCTGGTGCATGCGCGGCGAGAGGTCGCCCGCGTCCACGCGCGCCGCCACGCGCGCCATCCGGCGCAGCGGCCGCGCCGTCCGCACCGCCACGAGGTAGCCCAGCAGCAGCGCCAGCGCCAGCGTCGCGGTGCCGGCGACCAGGAACGTGCGCACCACGTAGTCCTGCGCGCGCTCGACCGGCGCCAGCGGCTCGCCCACCCCGATCGCCGCCACGGCGCGCCCGCCGCGGCGCACCGTCGAGCGATAGACGCGGAGCTGGCCGACGTTCGGCAGCTCGACGTTCGAGTAACCCGCGCGAACGCCCAGCAGCGGCCGCGTGTTGGCGGGCTCGTTGGCGATCGGGGGCCGATCGTCGACCTGGAGGAAGAGCAGCCGGTTCGACGCGCGGTAGGGCTGGCGGGCCAGATACGCGCCCGCCTGCTCCTCGATCTCGGGGGCGGACGCGGGGCGAGCCGGCACGCCGCCGCGATCGAAGGAGACCGCGTCGGACTGGAGCTCGCTGTCGATCTGGTCGCGCAGCTGCGTGCCGGTGCCGCGGTAGATGACGACGAAGGTGCCGGCCACCGCCAGCACCACGACCATCCCGATCAGCGCCGCGAGCCGCCAGCGCAGGCTGCGCAGCGCCGGCGGCAGCCTCACCGCGCGGCGAGCCGGTACCCGACCGAGCGCAGGGTCTCGATCGGCGCCGGATTGGCGTCGGTTGCCAGCTTGCGCCGCAGGTACCCGACGTAGACCTCGACCACGTTCGTGCCCGGATCGAAGTCATAGCCCCAGACGGCGCTCAGGATCTGCTCGCGCGAGAGCACCTGGCCGGGGTGGCGCATGAAGTAGGCGAGCAGGTCGAACTCGCGCGTCGACAGATGCACCGCAGTGCCCTCGAGGGTGACCTCGCGGGTCAGCAGGTTCATGTGGATGCCCGCCGCCTCGAGCGACGTGGTCTCGCCGTTCGACGGCCGGCGGAGGTGAGCGCGGATGCGCGCGGTCAGCTCGTCGAACGCGAACGGCTTGGTCACGTAGTCGGTGGCGCCCGTGTCGAGGCCGGAGACCTTGTCCTCGACGGCGTCGCGGGCGGTCAGCACGATCACCGGCAGCGCCGGCTTCTCGTCGCGGATCGAGCGCAGCACCGTCAGGCCGTCCTTGCCCGGCAGCATCAGATCGAGGACGACCAGGTCGACCGAGTCGCCGAGCGCCTGGCGCTCGCCCTCGTCACCGTCGTAGGCGCAGGCGACCGTGTAGCCCTCCGCCTCCAGCCCACGCTGGACGAAGTCGGCGATCGCGGTCTCGTCTTCGACTACAAGGATCTTCATGACGCTGACAACATCCTAAGCCCGCGCCACGTGTTTTCTAAGAATCCGGTGAGAGCTTTCTCACGATGCGCGCAGCTCGCGCAGCAGCAACTCGTTGGCTCGCTCGAGCTGATCGGCCGTGGCGCCGGCGACCGACTTCGCCCCCGTGGCGCGGTTCAACCGAGCGTGGATCGCCTTGTAGGGCTCGCCGGTCTGTCTCGACACCTCTGCCACCAACCGCGCTCGCCGGTCGCGCAATTGCTCGCGTTTCTCGTACGGCGTCTCCGGCTCAGTGGACGGTGGACGGTGGACAGTGGACGGGGGGCCCGGTTCGTAGAAGAGCTGCAGTTCGTCCCCGGGCGCGGTGAACGATGTGATGGCTTCGTCGAGGTACGCACTCGACGAGAGCGCGTGGAACCGGCTCTCCTCCCCGCGCTCACCCCTGTCCACTGTGCACTGTCCACCGTCCACCCCTTGCTCGAGCGCGTGATTCCGCTCCTCCTCCACCCTCGCCGCCAACCCCTTCAACCGCCCGTCCGCCGGCATCAGCAGGTAGCTCATCTGCGCCTTCGGGGCGGGCGTGCGGCGGACGAAGCGGCCGATCACCTGGCGGAAGAAGAGCTCGGTGCGGGCCGCG
>JAICRZ010000244.1 GCA_025937135.1 Thermoleophilaceae bacterium | reverse complement strand
AGGTGGACAACGACGTCACGCTCGAGCTGCTCGCCAAGACCGCCATCTCGCACGCCGTCGCCGGCGCCGACGCGATCGCGCCCAGCGACATGATGGACGGCCGCGTGGCGGCGCTGCGCGCGCAGCTCGACGCCGAGGGCCACCAGGAGATGCCGATCATCTCGTACGCGTCGAAGTACGCCAGCGCCTTCTACGGGCCGTTCCGCGAGGCCGCCGACTCCACGCCCCAGTTCGGCGACCGCCGCTCGTACCAGATGGACCCGGCCAACGCCGACGAGGCCGTGCGCGAGGCCTTGCTCGACGTGGAGGAGGGCGCCGACATGCTGATCGTGAAGCCCGCGCTGCCCTACCTCGACATCGTCCGCCGGGTCAAGGAGGAGACGCGAGTACCGCTAGCTGCGTATCACGTGAGCGGCGAGTACTCGATGATCAAGGCGGCCGCGGCCGCCGGATACCTGGATGAGCGCGCCTCGGTGCTCGAGGCGCTCACCGGCATCCGCCGCGCGGGCGCCGACATCGTCATCACCTACCACGCGAAGGACGTCGCGAATTGGCTTCAGTAGCCCAGCCCAAGCTCCGCAGCCGCAAGTACGGCGCCGCGATCCCGCTCGACGAGTTGGACAGGAAGCTTCTCAACCTGATGCAGGGCAAGTTCCCGCTGGAGCCGCGCCCATACGAGTCCGTCGCGCGCGAGGCGAGCACGACCGAGGACGAGGTCATGCGCCGCGTCCAGCATCTGATCGATGAGCGGATCATCCGGCAGGTGACGCCGATCTTCGACACCCGCGCCCTCGGCTACAGCTCGATGTTGGTGGCGGCAAAGGTCGACCCGGAGAATCCGCACAGGGCGGCGAAGGTGATCAACGCCCACCCGGGGGTGTCGCACAACTACCTGCGCAATCACGAGTTCAACATCTGGTTCACGATCGCGACCGAGCCCGACTCGAAGCTCGGCCTGCAGGGAACGCTCAACGCGCTCGCCGAGGAGGCCGGCGCCACCAGCGTGCGTGAGCTGCCGACGTTGAAGATGTTCAAGATCCGGATGGACCTCGAGATGGAAGGCGACACCAAGGCGCTCGCCTCCGCCGCCGAGGCCGTCGAGCCCGCCGAGATGGACCCGCAGCCCTACGACGACTTCGACATCGCGGTGATCAAGGCTCTGCAGGGCGATATGCCGGTCATCCCCGAGCCCTACGCGCCGGCCGCGCAAGAGCTCGGGATCGACCAGGGCAAGCTCCTGGAGCATCTCGAGGGGATGAAGGAACGGCGCATTCTCAGGCGCGTCGCGGCGATCTTGTTCCACCGCCGCGCGGGTTTCTCGGCGAACGGCATGGGCGTCTGGAAGGTCCCTCAGGGTGAGGAGCTCGAGTACGGCAAGCGGATGGCCGCCTACCGCGGCATCTCCCACTGCTACGAACGTCCCACGTATGCCGACTGGCCCTACAGCGTCTTCACGATGGCCCACGGCCGTTCGAAGGAGGAATGCGACGCGATCCTCGACGCGATCGCCGAGGACACCGGCATCCACGACCGCGCCACGCTCTACTCCTCGACCGAGTTCAAGAAGATCCGCCTCCTCTACTTCACCGACGACTTCAAGCGCTGGGAAGCTGAGCACGGAGCTGTTTGAGCGGGCCCAGGCGGTTCTGCCTGGGGGAGTGAACTCACCGGTCCGCGCGATGCGCGCGATCGGCCGCGACCCCGTCTTCATCGCGCGCGGCGAGGGTGCCGAGCTCATCGACGTCGAGGGCAACCGCTACGTGGACTACGTCTGCTCCTGGGGACCGCTGATCGCAGGACACGCGCACCCCGACGTGGTCGCAGCCGTCCGCGACGCCGCGCGGCGCGGCACGTCGTACGGCGCGCCCACCGAGGGCGAGGTGGACTGGGCTGAGGAGATCGTCGCGCGCGTGCCGAGCGCGGAGATGGTGCGCATGACCTCATCCGGCACCGAGGCCTCGATGAGCGCGATCCGCCTGGCGCGCGCGGTGACCGGCCGCGACGCGATCCTGAAGTTCGCGGGCGCCTACCACGGCCACGTGGACGGGCTGCTGGCCGACGCCGGCTCGGGCCTCGCGACCCAGGGCATCCCGGCGTCGCCCGGGGTCACGCAGGCGCAGGCGCACGACACCGAGGTGGTGCCGTGGAACGACACCGGCGCGGTCGAGCGCGCGCTGGCCGAGCGGCCACCGGCGGCGATCATCGCGGAGCCGTACCCGGCGAACATGGGACTGGTGCCGCCCGAGCCCGGCTTCCTGCACCTCCTCCGCAAGGCCGCCGACGAGAGCGGCGCGCTGCTGATCCTCGACGAGGTGATCACGGGCTTCCGCGTGGGCCGCACGGGGGCGCAGGGGCGCGAGGACGTCACGCCCGACCTGACCGTGCTCGGCAAGGTGATCGGCGGCGGGCTGCCCGCCGCGGCCTACGCGGGCAGGCGCGACCTGATGGAGCGGATCGCGCCGCAGGGCGACGTCTACCAGGCCGGGACGCTGAGCGGGAACCCGCTGGCCGTAGCCGCCGGGCTCGCGACCCTGAACCTGCTCGACGACGCTGCCTACGAGCGGCTCGGCACCACGACCGACCGGCTGGCCGACGGCCTTGCCGCTGCGGCCTCCGAAGCAGGCGTCGCCGTCCAGGTCCCGCGCACCACGGGCCTCTTCACGGTCTTCTTCAGCCACGCGCCGGTCCGCTCGTACGAGGACGCCAAGCGCTGCGACTCCGAGCGCCACGCCGCCTTCTGCCGCGCGCTGCTCGACCGCGGCGTCTATCCGCCGCCCTCGCAGTACGAGGCCTGGTTCCCCTCGCTCGCCCACGAGGATGAGCACGTGGAGCGCACCCTGGCGGCCGCGCGCGAGGCCTTCGCGGAGGTCGCGTGAGCGCGCTCGCCGATGTGGCGGCGGCGGTGGAGCCGTCGCTCGCGCCGTACGTCGTGGCCGACCTGCCGCCCGCGCGCTTCGACGGCCCGCGCGCGTTCGCGCTCGAGGCCGTCTACGAGGGATTTCTGCTGCATTACGGCACAACCCGGGCGTTCGACGGGATGGACGCGGACCTGCGCCTGCTGGCCGGCGACACGCTCTACGCCCTGGGCCTCGACCGGCTCGCGCGCGACGGCGACCTCGAGGCGGTGGCCGAGCT
>JAICRZ010000245.1 GCA_025937135.1 Thermoleophilaceae bacterium | reverse complement strand
TGGACGAGCTCGCGCCGGTCGCGGCACGGCTCGGGGCCGCGGCGCAGGTGGAGCATGCGCGCGGCCTGGCGCAGACGAGCGGCGCGGACCGTCAGCGTGCCGCGGGCGGCGCGAGCGAGGCCGTCGCCATGCTGGCCGAGCGCTATCTCGATGCCGGTTGACCCGATTGGGCGAATAGTTCCGTAGCTGCCGGGAAAGACCGAGCGGATGAACGCGCCGGAGACGCCGGACCTGCCCGTACCGCGCGGGCCGCTCAGCGAGTTTCTCGCCGACGCGCTGGCGCTGCCCGCCCACGAGCTCGGGCCGGCGCCGGCCGCCGCCGACGGGCCACTCGACGGCGAGGACTTCCAGCTCTCGCTCTACCTCCTCTACGAGTTGCACTACCGCGGTTTCACGGGTGTGGACGAGCTGTGGGAGTGGAACCCGTCGCTCGTCGCGATCCGCTCAGATCTCGAGCGCGCGTTCGAGGACGCGCTGCGGCGCGCGCTGCCCGCCGAGCCCGAGCCCGTGAGGGACGTCGCGGAGTACCTGACCGAGCTCCTCTCCCACACCGAGGGCCCGTCGCTGTCGCGCTTTCTCGAGACCCAGGCGACCCTCGACCAGTTCCTCGAGTTCGCGATCCACCGCTCGGCCTACCAGCTCAAGGAGGCCGACCCGCATTCGTTCGCGATCGCCCGCCTCTCGGGGCGGTCGAAGGTCGCGCTGGTCGAGATCCAGTCCGACGAGTACGGCGGTGGCCGCGCTGAGCGCCAGCACGCGCGCCTGTTCGCCGACACCATGAGGGCCCTCGGCCTCGACGCGCGCTACGGCGCCTACCTCGACGCGATCCCCGGCGTGACGCTTGCCACGGTGAACCTCATGACGATGTTCGGCATCCACAGGCGCCTGCGCGGCGCGATCGTCGGCCATCTCGCGCTGCTCGAGATGGACTCGACGCAGCCCAACCGGCGCTACGGCAACGCGCTGCGGCGCCTTGGCCGCCCCGATGCGACCGACTTCTTCGACGAGCACGTGGAGGCCGACGCCGTCCACGAGGCGATCGCGGCCCATGACCTCGCCGGCACGCTTGCGGTCGACGACCCGGCGGTGGCGCCGGACATCGTCTTCGGCGCCCGCGCGATGCTGCTGCTCGACAGCGCCGTGGCGCGTCACGTGATGGGCTGCTGGGAGCGCGGGGAGAGCTCGCTGCTCGCGCCCGCGCGCCAGACCGTCGCCGGTTAGGTCCCGTCGCCGGGGCGCTCCTCCTCGCCGGGGGCGCGGAAGCCGATCAGCTTGTGGGTGCCGTCGCAGAAGGGCCGCATCTGCGAGCGGCCGCAGCGGCAGAGCGCGATGGTGCGGCGGCGGGCGTCGATCTCGTTGCCCTGCTGGTCGGTGATGACGAAGTTGCCGCGCACGATGTAGGGGCCGTCGCGGTACGGCGTGATGCGAGCCGGCTCGTCCACCCGCGGGACTCTACGAGCCCGGGCTCTCGTCCGGTTCCACCCGTACCTTCGGAGGTCGATGATCGCCAAGGTCGAGCCCCTCACCACCGCCCGCGCGCTGCGCGGCCCGTTCGACTACCGCGTCCCCGGCACGATGGCCGGCGTCGGCGTGGGGAGCATGCTCGTGGTGCCGTTCGGCGGCCGCCGCCTGCTGGGCGTGGTCGTGGAGCTCGCCGAGCGCAGCGACGTGCCCGCGGAGCGCCTCGTGGAGCCGCTCGAGGCGCTCGATCGCGGCGTCCCCGCGGAGCTCGTGCGGCTGGGGCTGTGGGTGGCCGAGGAGTACTGCTCGACGCCCGCACGCGGGCTCGCGCTGGTGCTGCCGCCGGGCAACGGGAAGGTCGGGATCCGCCGCGCGCTCGTCGCGGAGATCACCGGCGCCGGGCGCGCCGCGCTCGGCGACGACGGCGTCCGGCTGGGGGAGCGCCAGCGCGAGGCGCTCGCGGCCCTGGCGGCGGGTCCGCTGCCGGCCGCGGAGGTCGGGCACGCGGCGGTGCGCTCGCTCGAGGCGCGCGGCCTCGTGATCACGGAGAACGCCGAGCGCCGCCGCCGGCCGGAGATCGAGGGCGTCGGCGCGCGCGCGGACGGCGAGAACCGGCTCACCGACGCACAGACGGCCGCGCTCGTTCGCGTGGAGCAGCTCTTCGACTCCGGCGGCGGGCAGCTGCTGCTCCACGGCGCCACCGGCAGCGGCAAGACCGAGGTGTACCTGCGCTCGGTGGCCGCGGCGCTCGAGCGCGGCCGCTCGGCGATCGTGCTGGTGCCCGAGATCGCGCTCACGCCCCAGACCGCCGGGCGCTTCGAGCAGCGCTTCGGCGACGAGGTGGCGATCCTGCACTCGCGCCTGTCGGCGGGCGAGCGCCACGACGAGTGGCTGCGTCTGCGCCGCGGCGAGGCGCGGGTGTGCATCGGGCCGCGCTCCGCGGTGTTCGCGCCGGTGCGCGACCTCGGCCTGATCGTGGTCGACGAGGAGCACGACGGCTCCTACAAGCAGGAGGGCGACCCGCGCTACGACGCTCGGCGCGTGGCCGAGCGGCGCGCGGACCAGGCCGGCGCCGTCCTGCTCGCGGGCACCGCCACGCCGCGGCCGGAGAGCAGGCTGCGGCTCGAGCGGCTGACGATGCCCGAGCGCGTCGACGGCCGCGGCCTGCCGCCGGTCGAGCTGGTGGACATGGCCGGCGTGACCGGCGCGCTCCACTCGCGGACGCGTGACGCGCTGCTCGAGGTCCGCGAGCGCGGCGAGAAGGCGATCGTGCTGCTCAACCGGCGCGGCTGGTCGAACTTCCTCACCTGCCGCGGCTGCGGGCGCGCGTGGGAGTGTCCGAGCTGCGACGTCACGCTCGTCATGCACCGCGCCCAGGGCCGGATCGCGTGCCATCACTGCGGCCACTCCGAGCGCGTGCCGGAGAAGTGCCCGGACTGCGGCTCGCTGTCGGTGGCGCGCCACGGCGCGGGCACCGAGCGGATCGAGGCCGAGCTCGTGCAGTCGCTCCATCCGTTCCCGGTCTTCCGGCTC
Source organism: Thermoleophilaceae bacterium (assembly GCA_025937135.1). GTDB lineage: Bacteria > Actinomycetota > Thermoleophilia > Solirubrobacterales > Thermoleophilaceae > JAICJV01. The sequence continues at coordinate 133 of JAICRZ010000245.1, read as the reverse complement.
GGTGCCGAGGCGGCCAGCGGGCGCGGCGCGATCCTCGACGTGCTGCGCCGCTTCGAGCAGGCCGACGCCGGGGTCCTGCTCGGCACTCAGATGGTGGCGAAGGGGCATGACTTCCCCGACGTCACGCTCGGCG
>JAICRZ010000138.1 GCA_025937135.1 Thermoleophilaceae bacterium | reverse complement strand
GCAGGTGCAGGACGCGGTCGATCGCGCCGGCGACCTGCTCGCGGTGGTGAACCTGGTCGGCGGCTTCAGCCAGGGCGGGCGCGTGCACGAGACCGAACCGGACGACTACGAGCGGATGCTCCGCCTGAACCTGCGCCCGGGCTTCCTCCTCGCGCGCGCGGCGATGCCGAAGCTGATCGAGGGCGGCGGCGGCGCGTACGTGGGTGTGGCGGCGCGCGCCGCGCTGCGCCCGTTCAAGGGCGCCGCGGGCTACATCACGGCGAAGGCGGGCGTGATCGCGTTCGTCCAGTCACTCGCCGTCGAGTACCGCGACGACGGGATCCGCGCCAACGTGGTCCTGCCGAGCACGATCGACACCCCGGCGAACCGCGAGCAGATGCCGAACGCCGACCACTCGAAATGGGTCCCGCCCGAGCAGATCGCGCGCGTGATCCGCTTCCTCGTCTCAGACGACTCGGCGCCCACGAGCGGCGCCACGATCCCCGTTTACGGTAGGGCTTGATCCTTCCGGGTAGGAGAAACTCATGGCTACTTCAATTTCCCCGCAGCACGGCATTCTCAGCGAAGAGCAGCAGCAGGATCGCGACCAGATCATCGCGATGCTGACCAAGGCGTACTGGATGGAGTTCGAGACCGTCATGAGTTACATGGCGAACTCGATCAACCCCGACGGCGTTCGCGCCCAGGAGATCATCGAGAGCCTCAAGACGGACATCCAGGAGGAGCTCGGGCACGCCGAGCAGTTCGGACAGCGCATCAAGGAGCTCTATGGCGTGGTGCCCGGCTCGCTCGACTTCAAGGCCGAGCAGAGCTACCTCCAGCCGCCGCAGCAGCAGACCGACATCGTCCACGTCATCAAGGGCGTGATCGAGGCCGAGACCGGCGCGATCGAGCACTACAACGCGGTCATCGAGTTCACCGAGGGCAAGGACCCGGTGACCAACGACATGGTGATCGCCATCCTCCGCGACGAGGAGGGGCACAAGCGCCTGTTCGAGGGCTTTCTGCGCGAGTACGAGGCGGAGGGCCTGGCCTAGGCACCTAGCCCTTGAGGATCGTGAACGACGCGTGGGCGCCCGCCGCCGCGAGGCGATAGCGCCCCGGCGCGAGCGCCCGGTGCCCGAGCCGCCCCTTGAAGCCGAAGCTGTTGAGCCCGCTGCTGCCGTCGCGTGTTAACGACCCGTGCATCGGCACATAGCGGGTGCAGCTCCGCTTGCCGCGGTTCCCCGCGCGCGCGGCGACGCACCTGCCGCCGACTCGGCGCCCCTTCGCGACGCGCTCCACGCGGAATGTCACCCTCGCCGGCTGTGACATTCGGTAGCTGACGCGGGCGGCCCGGCCGCTGCGGAACGATCGCGGCCGCACGGCGAGACCGGCGATCGACGGCTTGCCCGGGGCGTCCGAGCCGCTGCCGGGGTCGCCACCCCGGCCGCCGCCGCGGCTCCCGGTCGAGTCGTCGCCGGTGGGCGCGCCGCCGAACGTCGTCGTCCAGCGCGCGCTGTCGTTTGCCGGATTCGGGTCGGCGGCGCCGGTCCAGTCGTAGCGCGGCAGAACCGTGGCCACGTTCACCGCCTGGCCGTTGTCGTTGACGGCCCTGACGTCGAGCTCGATCGTCACGCTGCTCCCCGGCGGCAGGTAGGCGTTCGAGTGACAGGCGAGCCTTCCGCCGCTCAGATCCTCGGGTGTGGTGCACTGCGAGCTCGGTGTGCGCACCGCGTCGAACACCGTCAACTCGGAGAGGTCGTCGTACAGCGAGAACGGGGCCGGCTCGTTCCCGCCGTTCGTGACGGTCACGGCGTAGGTGACGAGGCCACCCAAAGCGTCGGCCGGCTCGGGTGCGCCGCTGATCGTGACACCGAAGTCAGGCGCCGCCGATGCGGCCGCGGGGACCGCCAGAGCGGCGGCGACCGCCAGCGCGGCGATGGCGGTTCGGGGGGAAGATAAGCGTCCTGCCACCTTCGCGCGAACCTAACACGAGGCTCGCGCGGCCCGCTAGTGGCCGGACCCGAGCGAAGGCGGGATCTCGTAGCGCGGCGGCGGCATCTTCGCGCCCGCTGCGCTCGCCTTCGCCCCGCGCCGCGAGTAGGTCTGCGGCGCCGGGTCGTAGTTGGCGGTGAGCGACTGCCAGGTGGCGGTGTCGATCTCGCCGGTGACCGGAAGGCCGTGGGCAGCCTGGAAGCTCTTCACCGCGCCGACGGTCTGGCTGCCGTAGGCGCCGTCGACCGCCACCGTCTGCCCGGCGGCCTGGAGGTGCTCCTGCGCCCAGCGCACGAGGTCGCCCTTGGACTTGTACGCGAGCGGCGCCCAGTCGGTTGCGGGCGGCACGCCGGTGAAGGGCGTGAGCGGCTGGGCGATCGCGTCCCAGTTCGAGTTCGACGCGGCCTCCCAGGACCACCAGCTCACGCCTGCTGACTGCTGCGCCGCCGCGATCTGGCGGAAGCGGAAGACGTCCGCGGAGCTCGTGTTGTTGTAGGCCTGTCCGACCGGCACGATCGGCCGCGCGTACGGGCGGTTGTAGCGATAGGTGTGGTCGAGCGACTCGTCGACCGAATCGCCGATCGTCTTCCAGTAGACCTGCGGCACGTTGAACTGGGCGCCGCCGGGAGCGAGGAACTCCGAGTACGGCTCGGACGGGTGGTAGTCCACGTACGGGAAGCTCGAGAGGCCGATCGGGTAGTCCGGCCCGACCGCCTCGCGCAGCGAGCGGATGTAGGACTGCGCCTGCGAGTAACGACCTTCGTACTCGCTCTCGGCATCGATCACGAAGCAGTCCGCGCCGGTGGTCACCGCGCGCGCCGCGACTGCCGCCTCGCCGACCGGGTTGCTGCCGTAGACGTACTGCCAGGCGCACACGTTCAGGCCGCCCGCCTTGAGCGTCGAGACCAGGTTGCTCGAGAACTGCGACCAGTAGTTGGTGCCGTCGCCCGACTTGACGAAGACCGTGCGCACGCCGTGCTGCTGCGCCTGCGTGACGATCGCGTACGGATTTCCGCCCTCGGTCTTGGGCATGTTCCAGATCCACATCGCGGTGCCGTCGAACGCGGTGCCGCTGGGCGCGCCGTTGTCGACCGGGATCGCGCGGCTGCGCGGCTTCGCCCTCACGTGGAGTGGGCCGGCCCGGTTGGTGCGCACGCCGTGCTTCGCGGTCAGGTAGATGCGGCCCGAGCGCGCGTTGCCGGGCACGTGCGCGATGAGCCGGCTGCGTGACACGTACTGCGTCTTGACGGTGCGCTTCTTGCTGTGCGTGCTCGCCTTGAAGATCACGCGCATGCCGCGGCGGAAGCGGCGGCCGCCCAGCTTCACGTCACCACCGCGGACGACGGTGCGCTTGTCGGTGCACGTCTTGCCGTAGCAGCGCACCCAGCTCAGGTGCGGGGTCTTGCTCCGGGCCTCAGCGGCGGCCGGCACGGTGGCCACGGCTGTGACCGCGGCGAGGAGGACAGCAGTGCGCGCGCGTCGCATCGGACCGTTGTAACCGAGCGACGCCCGCGCGGTTGCGGTGTGCTGTCCGCTGGGCGACTAGTTGCGGTCCGGGTACGGGTCGTCCTTGCTGTCGCCGCCGCTCATCGTGTTCACTGCCCGTTGCCGCAGTTCGGGCACTGATAGGTGCCGGCCGATACATCGCTGCCGGCGGGGACTGGCTCTGCCATCGGAACCTCCTTGGGCGGGTACGTGCCTTCGCCCTACCCGGGTTCCTCGCCTTCCATCACCGCCAGCCTGTCGTAGTAGTCCGGCAGCTCGTTCAGATGCGCGAGCGCGATCTTCGCGGTGGTCTCCGGATCGTCGTCGGTCACGTTCGTAGCGGGGTCGCGGCGGCCATGCTCGAGCTCCACCTCCATGCCGCGGCGGAACTGCTCGACGTCGAATGGCGCGCTGTCCCAGTCGATCCCGATCGCGCTGCCGGCCGCACGCGCCTCGTCGGCGCTGAAGGTGGTGCGCGGCAGCGCGCTGTGCACGTCCGCGGAGCGCGGGGCGTCGAAGATCGCGGCTATCTCGTCGAGCGCCGCCTGCTCGGCTTCGCTCACGTTGCGGCCGCCGACGCCCAGGAAGCCGCCCTCGCGATGGGCGTGCGCGACGGCCTCGGCCACCGCGTACACGAAGCGCTTGTACTCGTTCACCTCCTCGTCGCCGGCGTGGCGCTCGAGGACGCGGATCGCGCTGCGGAGCTTGTCGGGCGCATCCTGCGGCGTCGGCTGCTGGAGCGAAGGTGGCGACGCGAGCACGTCCTTGAGCAGGCCCGCCGCGGCCTGCGCGCGGGCCGCCGCGTAGGCCCGGGCGGCGGCCAGGCTCTCGCTCAGCCCGCCGCCGCGGTCGGCGGCGCTGACGTACATGGCGGCCAGGGTGGGAGCGGCCGTGACGGCGCTCCACTCGTCTGCGTCGAATGCGGCTCGCGTGGTCAGGTGTCGGAGTCTCGCATGTGCTCGATCGCCTCGTTGACGCGCGCCTCCGGGTCGGAGACGCCGCGGTCCTCGAGCGCGGCGACCGTCATGGGGTCCGGCTTCTCCGTCTCTCCCACCAATCGGAACGTCGTCGTGACGAACACCGCTGTCGCGCCGAAGTGCACCGCGACGACGATCGGCAGCAGCCACCAGCTGTCAGTCGCCAGCGCGATGATCGCTCCCACGACGATCGCGCCGGCAAGCGTCGCGATGATGAGCAGCCGATTCGATCGCAGCACGATGAGCGGGCCTTTCGCCGGCGTTCCCTCCAGCGCCCGCCGCGCCTCCTCCTCGGGCACGGGTCGGCCGAGCTCGTCCTCCAGCTCGGCGTCGAACGCGCGAACCAGGTCCGGGTCGGTGCGCTTGTGGTCGTCCATGTGGCTATGGCTACCCGGTCTCGCGTGGGAGACCGCGCGATGTCAGTTTCGCGACACGCCGCCGCCACGGAGGGGTGTTGGTGGTGCAGGATGAGCGCGAAGCCAGGAGGCCCTCGTGATCGCCAAAGCCACCTCGTACGTCCGTCGCCACCACGTGGCATTGCTCGCGCTCTTCCTTGCCCTCGGGGGCACTTCCTACGCCGCCGTCAAGCTGCCGAGGCACAGCGTCGGTGCCGCCCAGCTCAGGAAGGGAGCGGTCACGTCGTCCAAGGTCAGGAACCACTCGCTGCGCGCGGTGGACTTCCGGCACGGGCAGCTTCCGGCCGGCGCGCGCGGGCCGAAGGGCGACACCGGCGCCGCCGGCGCGCAGGGGCCGAAGGGCGACACCGGCACTCCCGGGGCTGCGGGTCCTGGCTACCACTTCACCACCGGCTCGGGCGCGACCGGACCGACGTTGAGCCAGGGCGGCACCTACTTCGTCGTCGTCAAGGCCTCCCTCACGAATCCTGACAACACCAACCCGTTGACCGGCGATTGCGTCGCTATCGCCGGCGCGGACATCGACACCTTCGACGGCGCGTTCGATATCCCACCCAGCAGACAACGCAAGCTTGCGTTCTCCGGGATGCTCGTCGTGCCATCCGGCCAGGCGCCCGCTCAGACGTCGCTCGAGTGCAACAAGGACGACGCGTCTGAAACCACCGTGACGCCGTCTTCGGTCGATTGGTGGGCGTCGCCCGTCGGCTAGTCGTAGCCAGATGGCGAGGGCCCGAATCGAACCGGAGGGGAGCGAATGCGACCGACGTCGGCGGTTCGATGAGCGGCGTCGGCGGTAGATGGCGAGGGCCGGAATCGAACCGGCGACACCACGATTTTCAGTCGTGTGCTCTACCAACTGAGCTACCTCGCCGCGCGCGAGCATCGTAGCGGCCGCTAAGGTGCGCGCCCGCGTGGGGGAACTGATCCACACCTGTTACCGGATCCTCGATATCGACCGCTCCGTCGGCTTCTACGAGAAGCTCGGATTCGAGGAGCTGCGGCGGCTGCCGATCCGCGACGAGGCGGTCAACGTCTTCATGGGAATGCCGGGCGACGGCGCGCGCCTCGAGCTCACCTGGAACAAGGATCGTGAGGAGCCGTACGAGATCGGGACCGGCTACGGGCACATCGCGCTGAGCGTCGACGACCTCGACGGGACGCTCGAGCGCCTGGCGGCCGACGGCATCGAGCCCGAGCGCCCGCCGTATACGGTGCGTGAGGGCGGAAGCCGCCTCTGCTTCGTGCGGGACCCGGACGGCTATCGCATCGAGCTCATCGAACGTGGCTGACCTGACCCCGATGTACCGGCAGGCGATGAACGTCTGCATCCCGCCCGTGCGCTGGTGGGGCCGCCTCGAGGTATCGGGGCTCGAGCATCTGCCGCCGACCGGCCCGGTCCTGCTCGCCGGCAACCACGACAGCTACTGGGACCCGGTCACGATCGGGCTCGCCGCCAAGCCCGTGCGCCAGATCCACGCGCTGGCCAAGAAGGAGCTGTGGAGCGTGCCCGGCCTCGGCCCGGTGCTGAACGGCATGGGCCAGATCCCGATCGACCGCGGCAAGGGTGACGCGGGCGCGCTCGACAAGGCGGTCGAGCGGCTGCGCCAGGGCGCCTGCATCGGCATCTTCCTGGAGGGAACGCGCTCGCTCGGACGGACCCTGCGCGCGCGCAGCGGCTTCGCCCGGCTCGCCGAGCGCGTGCCCGAGGCGGAGCTCGTCTCGGTGGCCGTGACCGGCACGACCGACCTTCCGCGCTTCCCGAAGTCGCGCCCGCGCGTGCGCGTGCGCTTCTTCCGTCCCGCGTACACGGAGCGCGACGGCGAGCTCACCGCGCGGATGCTCGAGGAGATCCGCGCCGAGGCGCCAATCTCGGCCACAGGCCGCACACCCGAGCGCCAGCGCGCGCTCCGTGAGAAGAAGGAGCGAGCGAATGCATAGGTTTCTGCCACCGATCGCCGCCGTCGCGGTGGTGGCGCTGCTGGCCGGCTGCGGCGGCAGCGGCTCCGGCAACGCGACCGAGGACGCGCTCAGCTTCATGCCCAAGGACGCGCCGGTGGTGATCTCGATCGACACCGACCCGAACGGCGAGCAGTGGCAGCAGGTGAACAAGCTGATCGGCAAGTTCCCGTTCGCCGGCCAGATCAAGGCGCAGGCCAAGCAGGGCTTCAACACGAGCAGCAAGCTCGACTTCGACAAGGACGTCAGGCCGATCCTCGGGAACGACTTCGTCTTCGCGGTCCCGGACACCGCGGCCCTGAAGCAGAGCAACTCGCCCGCGATCGGCGCCATGAAGGTGAAGGACGAGGGCAAGGCCGAGGACTTCCTCAAGAAGGACGCGCAGAAGACGACCACGGTCGACGGCACCGACGTCTACAAGGAGTCCTCCGACACCTACCTCGCGCTGAAGGACGGCACGCTCGTCATCGCCGACAACACGCAGCTGCTCGGCGCGGCCCTGAAGCGCCACGACGGCAGCGACCACATGAGCCAGGACGACTTCGACAACCTCATGGGCGGCGTCAGCGGCGACGGGCTCCTGAAGGCGGGCGTGAACGTGCAGCAGGTCATCGGCGCGCAGCCGAAGGCCGCGGCGGCGCGCAAGGTCAAGTGGGTCGACGGGCTGCGCGACTCAGGCGCCGTCCTCTCGGCGCAGAGCGACGGTCTCGAGCTCAACTTCAAGACCACCACCGAGGGGGTGAGCGCGACCGACCTGCCGCTCGCGGCGGGCGCGCAGTCGGCCCCGGTCGTGCGCCGCGCGAGCGACGTCGGCTTCGGGATGCGCAACATCGCGCAGACCGTGCGCTTCGCGGAGACGGCCTCGCAGCTCACGAACCCGCGCGGCTACACCCGCTTCCTCGCCCAGAAGAAGAAGCTGAACAAGACGCTCGGGATCGACCTCGACAAGGACGTGGTCGACCAGTTCCAGGGCGACGCATCGCTGTCTGTGGGCATCGACGGCGGCTTCGCCCTCCGCACCAGCCTGCGCGACCCGAAGGCGTTCCAGGCCACGCTCAGGAAGGCTGCGCCGAAGCTGACGAAGGCGGCCAAGGGCCAGCACGTCGGCGTGGCGGTGCCGAAGCGGCCGAACGGCTTCTACGCGCTCGCCACCGCGAAGGGCAAGAAGTACGTCTTCGCCGTGATCGGCGGCAAGTTCGTGCTCGCCACCGACCCGGGCCGCGCGGCGCAGTTCGCCGGCCAGTCGGCGACGCCGGTGCCGGGCGCGAAGGGCTCGCTCGTCACGGCGATGGACACGCGCTCGATCGTGAACGAGGTCGCGAAGCGGCAGGGCCAGGGTCAGGCGGCG